>CAZJUC010000047.1:0-18196 GCA_964549065.1 uncultured Ilumatobacteraceae bacterium | reverse complement strand
TAAGCCTGTCAGCGCCGATGGTACTTGGGGAGAGATCCCCTGGGAGAGTAGGACGTCGCCGGATTTCGATCGAGGAACGCACTGACCGGGTCTGCCGGCAGTGCGTTCTTCGCGTTTTCGCCTGCCCCAGCGGGGTTGCGGCCTGCGCGCCGTAGCATGGCGACCCATGTCTCCCGGCCCGAACTCCCGTCCCCCGCGCCGTGACGACGCCCGTCCCGGTGGCAACCGCTCCGGTGGCCGATCCGGTGGCGGTGGCCGTCCCGGTGGCGGTGGCCGCCCCGGTGGCGGTGGCCGTCCCGGTGATTCCCGCTCAGGTGAGGGCGGCCGGTCCGGTGGCGGCGGTGCTCGCTCGGGTGGTGCGCGGCCAGCGGGGCGCGGTGGCCGGCCGGCGAAGCCGATGACCGAAGCCGAACGTCGCTCGAAAGCCGTCAAGCAGCGCAGGGCACCACGTGCCCCGCAGGATCCCGACATCGAGCGGCGCAAGATCGAAGATCGAACCACCGAGCAGTGGATCGACGAGGGGTCGGTGCGCCGTGAGGCGACGAACGCAGCGCGCCGCGCCTCCGAGGGCGACGAGTCGTCGTCGAAACGGCGCCCCCCGAAGCCCCTCGATCCGGAGGTGGCCGCCGAGTTGACCGACGCGCTCGGTGCGCAACGCGGAGCCAGGCTCACCGAACGACTCGCGCAGGCGTCCGAAGCACTCGATCGCGAGCGTTTCCAGGAGGCCCGCCGTATCGCGACCGCGATCGCGAAGGAGGCGCCTTCGGTGGCGGCCGCGCACGAGCTCGTCGGGCTCGCCAGTTACCGACTCGGTCTCTTCAAGCAGGCCGTGGGTGCGCTCGAGGCTGCCCAGGATCTTCATGCGAACCCCGCCCTGCTGCCGGTGATCGCCGACTGTCAGCGGGCGCAGCGTCGCTGGGCAGCGGTCGATCGGGTCTGGAGCGAGATCAAGGCGGCGTCACCCAGTCACGACATCATGGCCGAGGGTCGCATGGTCGCCGCCGGAGCACTGGCCGACCAGGACGACCTCCGAGGCGCGCTGGCGGTGATGGAGCCGGCGACGAAGCGGCCCAAGGCGGTACGCGACTTCCATCTGCGCCAGTGGTACGTCTTGGCGGATCTGTACGACCGCATGGGAGATCCCATCAGTGCTCGTCGGTGGTTCTCGACGATCCTCGAGATCGACGACGACTTCGCCGATGTACGTGACCGTCTCCGCGGTCTCGGCCGCTAGCTGGCCCTGATGGCGAGTGCGAACTTCCGCGCCGGTGTGGTCGCCGTGGTCACCAATTCGCGCGATCAGTTGCTGGCGTTCGAACGCAGCGACATCCCCGGGGCCTGGCAACTCCCTCAAGGGGGCATCGACGTCGACGAGCAGCCGTTGGAAGCAGCATGGCGTGAGCTGGGCGAGGAGACCGGGCTCGGATCCTCGGACGTCGAACTGCGTGGCGAGTACCCGGACTGGACGGTCTACGAATTCCCCGATCACGTACGCGCGGAGGGCAAACGCTTCGGTCAGGTGCAGCGGTGGTACTTCTTCCGCGTGCTCGACGACGACGTGACCCCCACTCCCGACCACGTCGAATTCGTCGACTGGCGCTGGGTCGAGCGGGCGTGGCTGGTCGAACACGTGGTGGGCTTTCGTCGCGACGTCTACCGAACGGTGCTGCTGGCGTGAGCGACGACCTGTTCGCCGTGGCTGCCGATGAGCAGCGCCGGACCAGAGCGCCGCTCGCCGCTCGGCTACGTCCGCGAACCATCGATGACGTCGTGGGCCAGGACCATCTCGTCGGGCCAGGCAAACCGCTGCGCCGGTTGGTCGAGACCGACCGATTGACGTCGGCGCTGCTCTGGGGCCCGCCCGGCACCGGAAAGACCACGCTTGCTCTCGCCGTTGCCGGCAGCACCGATCGGGCCTTCGAGCAGCTGTCGGCGGTGAACGCCGGCGTCAAGGACGTCCGTGACACGATCGAGCGCGCGCGTCAACGACTCGGCGAGCGTGCCCAGGGCACCATCTTGTTCCTCGACGAGATCCACCGGTTCTCCAAGTCGCAACAGGACGCGCTGCTGCCGGCGGTCGAGGACGGCACGCTCACCCTGATCGGAGCGACGACCGAGAACCCGTTCTTCGAGGTCAACGCCCCGTTGCGCAGCCGCTCCACACTCTTCCGGCTGGAGCCACTGGATCGCGCGGCGATCGAGACGCTCGTTCGGCGTGGCTTGGAGGCAGAGGGTGCCACCGCCGACGCCGCAGCGTTGACGCTCCTGGTCGAGCGGGCCGGCGGCGACGGGCGACAGGTGCTCACGGCACTGGAAGTCTCGTGTGCACTCAGCGGCTACGGCCACGTCGAACTCGACCACGTCGAAGCAGCGCTGGGTACCACTGCGCTGCGGTACGGACGCGACGACCACTACGACGTCGTGAGTGCGTTCATCAAGTCGATGCGCGGCTCCGATCCCGATGCGGCGGTGTACTGGCTCGCCCGCATGCTCGAAGCGGGTGAAGACGCCCGATTCATCGCCCGGCGCATGATCATCTTCGCATCCGAGGACGTCGGCTTGGCCGACAGCAGCGCACTCCAGGTGGCAGTGGCGGCTGCGCATGCCCTCGAACACGTCGGCTTGCCCGAAGCGCAACTCAACCTCTCGCAAGCTGCGATCTACCTCGCGACCGCTGCGAAGAGCAACCGCAACGCGCTGGCGATCTGGAACGCCCGCTCGGACGTGCGCGACGGGGCGGTCGGCGAGGTGCCGGCGCATCTGCGTGACGCCCACTACCAGGGCGCAGCGACACTCGGGCACGGCGAAGGCTACGACTATCCTCACGACCATGCGTCGGGAACCGTGGCTCAGCAGTACCTGCCCGACGCGCTGCAGGACCGTCACTGGTACGAGCCGGGCGAGCACGGCGACGAACCGGCGATCGGGCGGCGCATGAACCAACGATCGGATGGGGCCACGTGAGCGCCGGTGAGCTGGTGCTGGTCGTCGCGGCCGTGCTG
The DNA here is from genome assembly GCA_964549065.1 of uncultured Ilumatobacteraceae bacterium. Classification (GTDB taxonomy): domain Bacteria; phylum Actinomycetota; class Acidimicrobiia; order Acidimicrobiales; family Ilumatobacteraceae; genus Sva-07. Next base: position 15,194 of record CAZJUC010000047.1, on the reverse strand, counting down.
TGCTCGCTCGGGTTCGCGGCGCTGATCGTGGTGTTGCTGCGGGTGCTCGACACGTTGCGCGATCTTCGGCGAGAGGTCGATCAACTCCGCCTGGAGACCACGCCGTTGATCAGAGCGCTGCTGGAGACCACCGACGAGGCGCGTGCGACGGTCGACGAGGCGCGCGCCGACCTCGAACGGTTCGATCGTGTGCTCGGGTCGGCCGAGGCGATCGGCGACGCCGTCGGTGGGCGCGTGGCACGCACCACCTTCTCGTCGCCGATGATCAAGGCTGCCGGTCTCGCCCGAGGCACCTCACGGACGATCTCACGGCTGCGCGGCGCACCGAAGAGCAACACCGTCGGTCCGGTTGCTGTCGAGTCACTCGAGATCGACTCATCGGACTCGACACGACGGAGGAGACGAGCATGATGAAACGCGCGACCTGGTTCGCCGGCGGAGTCGTCGCGGGCTTGGCCTCGGCCGGCTACGCCAAGAAGAAGGTGAAGGAGACGGCAGCGCAGATCGCTCCGACACAGATCGCCAGGTCGGCGGTCGGCACCGTGCGTGCCAAGACCTACGACGTTGCCGATGCCGTGCGCGAGGGACGCCAGGTGATGAGGCACACCGAGGACGAACTGCGCGCACGGCGCGAGGGGCGCGTGTCGTCGCTCGACGAACACGTTGCACCGGGCGACAAGGTGTACGTCGACGGGGTCCCGGTCGAGAGCGGGCGCGTGATCGTGATGCGCCGCAAGGAGCGCAAGGCTCCGCGGTGACGACGGACCTCGTGTCACGGCTGCGTCAGCGGCTTCGGGCCGACCAGGTGCGTGACGCCGACGCCGAGGTCAACCTCTATCGACGTGACGCGTCGAACATGGCCGGTCACCCGGCGGTGGTGTGCTTCGCCGAGACCACCGATGACGTCCGAGCGATCGTGCAGATCGCCAACGAGTTCGGCGTGCCGTTCGTGGCGCGCGGTTCCGGGACCGGCCTGGCAGGGGGCGCCGTTCCGACGGAGGGTGCGATCGTCGTCTCCACGTCGAAGATGAACCGCATCCTGTCCGTCGATCCGGTCAACCGCCAGGCGTGGGTGGAGCCCGGCGTGCTCAACCTGGATCTCTCGAAGCAGATCGCGCATCTCGGCGTTCACTTCGCTCCCGATCCGAGCAGCCAGCAGACCTGCTCGATCGGCGGCAACGTCGCGAACAACTCCGGCGGCCCACACTGTCTGGCCGACGGCGTGACCAGCGCGCACGTCCTGGGTGTCGAGGTGGTGCTGCCGGACGGCTCGATCACCACGCTCGGTGGCGAGGACCCCGAGCCGGACGGCTACGACCTGCGTGGCGCATTCGTCGGCAGCGAAGGCATGTTCGGCATCGCCACCAAGGTCTGCGTGAAACTCATGCAGAACCCGCCCGACGTCGCCACGATGCTGCTGGATTTCGCGGACGTCGCCGACGGGGCCCAACTCGTCAGCGACATCATCGCCGCCGGCATCGTACCGGCGGCGGTCGAGATGATGGATCAGCTCTGTCTGCAGGCGGTGGAGGAGTTCATCCACGCCGGGCTTCCGGTGCATCAGGCGGCAGCGTTGCTGATCGAGGTGGTCGGGCTGCCAGGTGCAGTGGCGTCGCACGTCGATCGAATCTGCGAGCTGGCGGCGCACCGTGACGTCGGCGGTGTGCGGGTGGCCGTCGACGACGTCGAGCGGGCGTTGCTGTGGAAGGGTCGCAAGTCGGCGTTCGGTGCCATTGCTCGCATCAAGCCGAACTACTACCTCCACGACACGGTGGTGCCGCGTCACAAGCTGCCCGAGGTGCTGGCGCAGGTCTACGAGATCGCCGAGCGCCACGAGTTGCTCGTTCTCAACGTCTTCCATGCCGGTGACGGCAACCTGCACCCGCTGCTCGTGTACGACGCTCGTGAGCCCGGTGTGACCGACCGGGTCCACCGTGCCGGTGACGAGATCGTGCGTGTGTCCGTGGAGGCCGGGGGCGTGCTCAGCGGTGAACACGGCATCGGATTGGAGAAACGCGAGTTGATGCCGCTGATGTTCTCCGACGTCGACCTCGCGGCGCAGAGTGACCTGCGTCGAGCCTTCGATCCCGAGATGCTGTCGAACCCGGACAAGGTGCTGCCGAGCCCAGCGGGCTGCGGCGACATCCACAGCGTGCCCGAGGGTGCCTGGGTGTGAGCGACACGGCACTCGATGTCGCTGTCGCTTCGTTCGCATCGGACGTGGGCGACTGCGATCCGGTGACCATCTCCGGGCTGGCGACGCGGGGCGGTCCGGTCGCCGGCGTGCGATCGGTGACGGCCCCTGCCGGTGTCGAGTGGATCGAACCTGCCGAGATGACGCTGCGGTGCGGTGCCGGGACCGCTGTGGCCGACGTCGACGCCGCACTGCGCGAGGTCGGCCAGTGCGTCGGCGTTCCCGAAACGGGCACGATCGGGGGAGCGCTCAGCGTCGGCCGCAGTGGCATTCGTCGGCTCGGGTGGGGGCCGGTACGCGACAGCGTGCTGCAGGTGAGGTACGTGTCAGCAGCCGGCGACGTGGTGAAGGCCGGTGGCCCAACGGTGAAGAACGTGAGCGGTTTCGACCTGTGCCGGCTGTTGGTCGGATCGTGGGGCACCCTCGGATTCCTCGCCGACGTGATCCTGCGCACTCGGCCCCTGCCGGTGGGAGAGCGTTGGTTCGTCAGCCGTCGGGACCCGTGGGAGCTGCTCGGAGAGCTGTACCGCCCGACGTCGATGCTGTGGAACGGCGAGACGACATGGGTGCTGCTCGACGGTCATGTCGACGACCTCGCCGGCCAGGTTCGACGCAGCGGTCTCGCCGAGACCGACGACCGCCCCACACTTCCGCCACATCGCTGGTCGATGTCGCCGGCCGAGTTGCCGTCCTTGCAGGCCTCCGACGACGGAGGTTTCGTCGCAGAGATCGGTGTGGGCATCGTGCACCGCTGCGAGCCGGCCCCACCCCGTCGGCACGATCCCGCGATGGTCGAGCTGCATCGGCGGATCAAGCACCAGTTCGACCCCGGCGGCCGGCTCAATCCCGGCATCGACGTGCTGTCGATCACGTGACCACGACCGAGCGGGCCTATCTGGACCACCCGATCACCGATCGCGCCGCCGCGTCGGCAGCGGCTGCGCAGGCGGCCGCGTACTGGGGCCTGCCCGAACCCACACTGCTCCGGGTGGGCATGAACGCGATCTTCTCGTGCGACGACCAGGTCCTCCGGGTCGGGTTGCCGAACTCGCCCGCGACTGCGTCACTCGAACTGGCCGACTTCCTGACCGACGTCGGCCTGCGGGTTCCCGTGCCGTCGCGCCGAGACGTGGTGGAGATGGGAGACCATGCGGTGACGTGCTGGGAGCGACTGCACGGGTGCGCCGATCCCACCGACTGGGCGAGCGTCGGTTCGATGGTGCGGAGCTTGCACTCGATCGCGCCGGCGGAGCTGCCGTCCGGGGTTCCGCTGCCGGCTCCGGATGCTCTGCCGTGGTGGGACTTCGACACGATGCTGGAGCGCGCCGATCCGCTTCTGGACGCCGCCGCCCGCGCCGGACTGGTCGCGGCGGTGACCCGCCACCGAGGCTGGCAGGAGCTGTCGCCGTCGGTGGTCTGCCACGGCGACGTGCATCCGGGCAACGTCATGATGACGTCGCCAGGCGTCGTACTGCTCGACTGGGACCTGTTGTGTTCGGCGCCGCCCGGCTGGGACCACGCGCCGCTGCTGACCTGGGCGTCACGGTGGGGTGGCAATCCGTCCGCGTACGCCTCGTTCGCATCGGGCTATGGCACCGCACTCACCGAGGATCCGGCGGCACGCTCGTTCGCGGAGCTCCGTCTGGTGGCCGCCACGCTGATGCGACTGATCGCGGGTCTTCGCGACCCGGACGCGCGCCACGAGGCGGAACGGAGGCTCGAGTACTGGCGAGGCGATCCGTCCGCTCCGCAGTGGTCGGCGCAGTGAGCGCCGGCATCACATGAACTTGCGGATGATCTTCTTCTTGGTGTTCGTGTAGGGCGGGTACATCAACGCCGGGTCGGGCCGGGTGGGCTTGTCGAGTACCGCCTTGGCATGGCTGAAGGTGTCGAAGCCGGACTTGCCGTGGTACGAGCCCATCCCGCTCTCGCCGACGCCACCGAAGGGCAGATCGGGAACCGCGAGGTGCAGCACCGCGTGGTTCAGGGTGACTCCGCCCGCCGAGGTGTTCGCAACCACGTGTTCGAGCGTCTCGTCGTCGGCGCTGAACGCGTAGAGGGCGAGCGGCTTCTCTCGGTCGTTCACGAATCGGATTGCCTCGTCGACGTCGCCGACGCCGAGTACCGGAAGAATCGGTCCGAAGATCTCGTCGGCCATCACCGCGGCGTCGGGCTTCACCCCTGCGAGCACGGTGGGTGCGAGATAGCGGCTGGCACGGTCGCCGCTGCCGCCGACGACCGTGGCCTCGAAGCCGCCGTCGTCGAGGAGTTTCATCAGGCGATCGTGGTGGTGCTCGTTGACGATCCGCGCGTAGTCGTTCGATTGGCGAGGGTCGGCTCCGTAGTAGGCGGTCACGGCCTCGGCGAGTGCTGACAGCAACTGGTCCTCGACGCGCTCGTCGACGAGCACGTAGTCGGGTGCGACGCACGTCTGGCCGGCGTTGAGGAACTTGGCCCACGCGATGCGCTTCGCGGCAACGCCGATGTTGGCATCGGCGGCAACGATCGCCGGGCTCTTGCCGCCGAGCTCGAGCGTGACCGGCGTGAGGTGTTCGGCTGCGGCACGCATCACGATGCGGCCCACCTTGCCGTTGCCGGTGTAGAAGATGTGGTCGAATCGCTGTTCGAGCAGCACCGTGGTCTCGTCGACGGCGCCGGTGACCACCGCGACGTTGGAGCTGGAGAAGTACTGAGGGACGATCTCGTCGACGAGCGCCGAGACCGACGGTGTCACCTCGGAGGGTTTGAGCACGGCGGTGTTGCCGGCTGCCAGCGCCGGCACGAGCGGCGCGAAGAGCAGCTGCACGGGGTAGTTCCAGGGGGCGATGATGCACACCGTGCCGAGCGGCTCGGGACGAAGAGACGCCCTGCCGGGCTTGAACGTCAGCGGCACCTTGACCTTGCTGGGCTTCGTCCACGCGTCGAGGTGCTTGAGCGTGTGGTCGATCTCGTTGAGCGTGAAGGCGATCTCGGTGGAGTAGGCCTCGATACGAGGTTTGCCGACGTCGGCGACGAGCGCATCGATCAGACGGCCTTCCTGCTCGGTGAGCATGGCTCGCAGCTGGCGGAGTTGGCTCCTGCGCGACTCGATGTCGCGGAGCGCACCGTTGCGGAAGCCGTCGCGGAGTTCGTTGACGATCTCGGGAATGCGGTCGACGGAGGTCATCCGACCAGGTTAGGAGGTCAGCGCGGCTGATGGGTCGGGCAGTGGTAGCAGGTGCGGTTGGCGATGGCGATCCGACGGATCTCGTCGCCACACAGCAGGCAACGGTCCCGCTTGTAGGCGTAGGTCGCCTCGCGGCGAAGGATGCGCTGGCGCGGCCCGATGCCGAGGTCCTCCCGGCTGACCGTGACGATGCGCCCGTCTCTGACCCCTTGGCGGAGCATTCCCTGGACCGTCGCCCACAGTGCTTCGAGCTCGGCTCGATCGAGATCGACGCCGGGGCGCAACGGGTGGATGCCGGTGACGAAGAGTGCCTCGGCACGGTAGACGTTGCCGACACCGGCGACGACCGACTGGTCCATCAGCAGATCGCCGATGCCGCGGTTGCTGCGTTCGATGCGCTCGAACATCCGATCCGGTTTCGATCCTCGGCGGATGGGGTCGGGACCCAGCCGGGCAAGGATGTCCCTGCGGACCGACGGTGGGTCGATCGTGCAGGCCGTCGGACCCGACAGGTCGATCGTGACGTAGTCGGTGCGATCGGCGGTCGGCTCGGTCTGCAGCCGCATCCGCACCTGACCGATCGGCTCTGGTGACTCGTCGGTGTGCTGCACGCGGTACTTGCCGAACAGACCGAGGTGGACGTGGCCGACCTCGCCGGTCGACCATCGATAGAAGAGATGCTTGCCGACGGGCTCGATCCGCTCGAGAACCGCTGCATCGACCCGCTCGGCGTCGGCGGCGAAGCGTCCCTGCGGGCTCGACACCTTGATCCGGCGACCGGCCAGCAGTCTGCCGTGGTCGCGAGCGATGCGATGAATGGTGTGGCCTTCGGGCATCTCGGGTCGAGAACGTACGATGGTTCGAGGATGGACACCGCATCGAGCGCCGGAAGTACGAACCTCTCGATACTCGGCCTCGATGCCGAAGACGTGTCGACGTGCGTCAGTTGCGGCCTGTGCCTGCCGCACTGTCCGACGTTCCGGGTGACCGGCGAGGAGCGGTACTCTCCGCGTGGTCGGATCGATGCGATGCGGGCCGTCGATCGGGGCGAGCTACCGGTCGACGACTCGTTCATCGACTTCGTGGAGACCTGCGTGCAGTGCCGGGGGTGCGAGCCGGCGTGCCCGAGCGGCGTGCCGTTCGGATCACTGATGGAGCAGACCCGCTCCGTGCTGGCGCGCGAGGGGCGGATCACGCCCTGGTGGCAGCGCACCGGCATGCGGATCCTGCCGCATCACCGCCTCTTGCTGGCAGGTTCGACGGCGATCGCGGTGGCCCAACGGCTGCGTATGGTGCCGACTCGGCTGGGGCTCCCACGACTTCCACTGCGTCGAGTTCGGCCGGTGGAGTCGACCGGCACCGACGTCTGGTTGTACACCGGCTGCGTGATGGATGCCTGGCAGCGCGAGACCCATCGCAACACCGCAGCGCTCATCGCAGCGGCCGGAGCGACGTATGCCGTGCCGGGGGAGGGAGGCGGCTGCTGTGGAGCGCTGCACGTGCACGCTGGGCTCCACGACGACGCAGGGTCACTGGCCGAGCAGGTGATGGCATCGATGCCGGGCGACGCGCCGATCCTGGTGAACTCGGCGGGATGCGGTGCGGCGATGAAGGACTTCGGTGAGGTCCTCGGCACCGAAGCGGCCCACCGCTTCGGGGCGAGAGTGTTCGACATCTCGGAATGGCTCGCCTCGCACGTCCACGACCTGCCGGAATCGACGGAGCCACGCCGCACGGTGATCGTGCAGGACCCGTGCCATCTGCGCCACGTCCAGCGGGCGCACGAGCCGGTGCGCACCTTGCTCGCTCACGTCGCAGAGATCGCCGAGCTCGACGACGACGGGCTGTGCTGCGGAGCAGGTGGTGCCTACTCGGCGTTGCAGCCCGAGCTCGCCGGCGCCATCCGCGACCGCAAGGCGGAATCGGTCGACCGAGCAGCCGAGCGGTCGGGTGCGGTTGCCGTCGCCAGCGCCAATCCCGGCTGTTCGATGCACCTCGCCGCCACGCTCGAGCTTCCGGTTCGCCATCCGGTCGACATCGTCGCCGACGCACTCGGGTTGGCGGGACGATGAGTGGCGACTACCGCGGCCTTGTCGATCGGCTCGAGTCCATTGCCGCCGATCTGGACGAGATGGCCTTCGATCGCCTGCGTGAGGCAGTCACCGACGGTGAAGTCGCCCGGCCCGCCGACGACAAGAAGCTGATGCAGGCACGCCGTGCCATCGAGAAGGCCGCAGCAGTGTTGCGCGCACTCGACGAACGCTGACGTCAGCGGCAGCTGTGGCGCCGGGGACCGGACGACGATCACCGGGGCGGAACAGGGAGTCCTCGACCGTCGTCATGGTCGTGTCGCCGAGGGGGCGGGATCGGCCTCCGGCTGAGTTCGCGTACCTTGTCGGACATGACGTCTCTTCTGGAGGAGCTGCTGGAACTCGAACACGCCGGATGGCGATCGCTCTGCAACAGCACCGGGGGCGACTTCTACGGTGACCTCATGACAGCCGACGGCCACATGGTGCTCGCCAACGGCGCCGTGATGTCATGCGCGGCCGTGATCGAATCGCTCCAGCATGCGCCACCGTGGTCGTCCTACACCATTGACGAGCCGCAGGCGACGCTGCTGAGCGACGAGGTTGCTGCGCTGATCTACACCGGTACCGGACACCGGGACGACGGAGACGACTTCACGGCGATCATGACCAGTATCTACGTGCGGCGGGCATCTGGCTGGCAGCTTGCGCACTACCAACAGACACCGAAGCAACAGACACCGGAGCAACAGACACCGGAGCTCTGACCGCGACGCCCGAGGGAGACCGAATCGACTGGCGCGCGCCGGAACACACCCCCTTCGAAGCCGGCCGTGCGGGCAGGTCTCCTACAGCAGGTCGAGGTCGCGTGCGGCCTGCACCGCCGACTTCCGGCTGGAGACGGCCAGTTTGCGATAGATCGCCGCGCAATGGGTCTTGACCGTGTTGGCCGAAACGAACAACTCGCCAGCGATCTCGCGCTGCGACAACGCGGTCGGGAGAAACCGGAGTACGGCAGTTTCGCGTTCGGTCAGCTGTTCGACCAGCGGCGCCGCTGCAACCGGTGCCGCAGCGATCGCGTGACGCGATTCGATGCGATCGAGATACCGGGCCACGATGCCGGGATCGGCACACCGATCGACGATGCGACGCGCCTCGCCCAACAGCTCTGGCCCCTCGGAGTCGCCGAGTTCCGTCAGAGCGTCTCCGCAGATCGTCAGCACGTAGGCCAATGCCAGATCACCTGGCGCGCGTCGCGCCGAGACGACCGCTCGGCGCACGTCTGCGAGCGCACCGGGTCCACCGGATGTGTGGGCTCGGATCGCGTAGGCCGGTCCGATCCGGTGGTACGAGCCGAACCCCAACTCGTCGGCAGTGGCGATCGCGTGCGCCGCTGCGTCGCGGGCTGCAACACGGTCCCCTGCATCGAACTCGACGATGGCCAGATAGATCAGGGCGAGCACGTGCACGGCCCTGTTGTCGGTGTCTTCCGTCTTGTCCGCCGCAATCCTCACGACGGTTCGGGCGGCATCGTGCTGGCCGGCCCACATCAGCGTTCCACCGGTCACCACCGCGATGTTCGCGTGTTCCGTCGGCAGCAACTCGAGACGATCCGGTTCGTCGAGGTCGCGAGCGATGGCGAGTGCCGAGTGGACGTCGCCGCGACCGAGCAGGATGTTCATCCGCAGTGGTGCGGTGATCGCACGATCGAACTCGTCCGAGGCGAGGTCGTGGGTGATCGCGACCCACTCCTCGGCGGCTGCGTAGTGACCCGCGATGTACTCGCACCACCCCCACAACAGCGCGCAGACCGCGTCGGTTCGGCCGACGTCACCGAGATCGTTCAGGATCCGCCGGAGTGTCTCGATCTGGTTGCCGGCAATGAGCTGCGGCCCGTACGAGTACATGATCCGTGCCGCCTGGCGGCGATCGCCCGAGCTCAGCCAGTGGCTGACCGCCCGTTGAGGGTCACCGTCGGATTCGAACCACGCAGCGGCGCGGCGGTGCAGGTCGGGGAGTCGATCTCCGATCGCATCCTTGGCTTCGACCCGGAGCAGGTCCCGGAACAGGTGGTGGTAGCGAAACCAGACGCCGGTTCGATCCAGGCTGACCACCAACTGGTTGGTCGCTGCCGTCTCGCTGAGCCAGCGCTTGCCATTCGTCGCGCCGCTGACCGCGTCGACCAGCGGGCCGCTCAATTGTTCGAGAATCGAGGTCTCCAGCAGCAGCCGTCGATGATCGTCGCTCACTCCCGCGAGGAACTCGTCGCTCAGGTACTCGACCACCAGCTGGTCGTCACCACGGAATTCCTCGATGAACCTGGCGACGTCGGTCGCCTGTCCGAGCGACAGCCCGGCCAGTACCAGCCCTGCCGCCCATCCCTCGGTGCGGCCGGAGAGCAGCTCGACATCACCCGAACTCAGCGAACGTGCTCGGCTCTCCAGGAGGACGGCAGCCTCGGTCGGAACGAAGCGAAGACCGTCACCGCGGATCTCGATCAGGTGGCTGCGAACCCGAAGCCGACCGAGCCGGAAGGGGGGATCGAACCGGGTCGAGACGACGATGGTGACGTCGTGCGGGCACAGCTCGATCAGCCGCTCCATGCCCTTGTGGATCACGTCGTTGCCGATCAGGTGGTAATCGTCGACGACCATCACGAGCGGTTCGGTCAGAGCAGCAAGCGCAGTGACCAGAGTCGAGACGACCGGGTCGAGATCGCCGGACGATGCCTCGAGCACGGGCCGCACTGCACTTCGCACATCCGGATGGGCTCGGCCGATCGCTTCGACGAGGTACGCCCAGAACCGAACCGGATCGTCGTCACCCTCTTCAGCTTGCAGCCACGCATTGGACTCGGATCGACCCGTGAGCCACGACGTCAGCAGCGTCGACTTGCCCGAACCCGCCGGCGCGCTCACCAGCAGCAACCGAGCGTGGCCGTCGATTCCGGCATCGAGCACCTCGTCGAGTCGGGAACGCTGAACGAGATTGCTCGGCAGGGTGGGCGGGCGCAGCTTCGTGGCCGCCAGGCCGACCTCGAACTCTGCGCTCATCCATCTCCCCTCGAAAGCGTGCCGGTCGACCAGTTGACCGATCTCACCCGGGCGAGATCGTCGACAACATGAGGACCGCTGACGTGCGAGCCCTCACGATAGGGCCATGACCGTGGCCACCAGGTACGAGATGGACCTCGGAGGGAACTGCGATCGTGTTCAGCTCACGTAGGTGTTCAGCTCACGTAGGTGTTCAGCACGCGGATCATGGCGACGAGGTCGCTGTAGCCGCGCTTGGCGAAGTCGAACGAGATCCGGTCGAGGCCGAGGGCATCGTCGTCGCGGCGCTCGACCTTGAACGGCTGCGACCGTTCGATGCGCCCGCTGGCTGCGAGATGGCCGAACTGCTCGTTCAATTCGACGAGCTGCGCATCGGTGGGGCCCTGGTGCATCCGCACGACGAGCGCGTCGCCGACGAATCGGATCGAGTCGTAGTTCGCGTAGAAGCTCTCGATGATCCGTGCGGCCTCGTCACAGTCGTTGGTGATCGTGTACAGGTCGACGTCGTTGGCCGAGACGAGCCCCCGAGCGATCAACTGCTCGCGCACGAACGTGTCGACGCCTTCCCAGAAGGGGTCGCCGGGCGCGTCGAGCAGAACGATCGGAACCGGCATGCCCTTGCCGGTCTGGGTGAGGGTGAGCAGCTCGAACATCTCGTCCAGGGTGCCGAAGCCGCCGGGCATGCACACGAAGCCCTGCGACTCCTTGATCAACATCAGTTTGCGGGTGAAGAAGTACTTCATGCTGACGTGTTTGTCGTCGCCGGCGATGATCGAGTTCGCTCCGGTCTCGAACGGCAGTCGAATCGAGACGCCGATCGACATCTCCCGACCTGCGCCCTCCATGCCCGCCTGCATGATTCCCGGACCGGCACCGGTGACCGCCATCCAGCCCCGCTCGGCGAGCTTGCCGGCGATCCGGCGCGTCAGTTCGTAGAGAGGGTCGTCCTCGCCGGTGCGTGCCGAACCGAAGATCGACACCTTTCGGCGTTGCTTGTAGGGCGCGAACATCGCGTAGGCGTCGCGCATCTCGGCGAGCGCTGCAGTGGCGATCTTGAGATCGAGCGTGTCAGGCTGATCGCCGATGAGCCCCAACGCTTCCGAAACGAGTTCTTCCGAGAGTCGAACATTCTCGGAAACACCCACTTCGGAGACGATCGTACGGGCCCGGGAGGTTGCGGAATCGGATACATCTGTGTCCATGGACGAACGATCGTACGGGCCCAGATGGACGGGTCCCCTGCTGGGCCTGGTGGCGACCGGCGCAGGCCTGGCGACGGCCGAGCTGATCGTCGGTCTCTTCGAACGGACGTCCTCGCCGGTCGTCCCGGTCGGACAGGTGTTCATCGACTGGGTGCCCAGGCCGCTGAAGGAGTGGGCGATCGACACCTTCGGCACCAACGACAAGGTGGTGCTCGTGGTCGGGGCGCTGGTGGTGCTCCTCGGCATCGGAATGGGCGTCGGCGTGCTGGCGATGCGCGGCGCCCGATCTGCCGCGATTGCGCTCACGTGCGTCACCGGAGTGATCGGCGCGTGGGCGGTGCTCACCCGACCCGAGCCGACCCTGGTGAAGCTGCTGCCCACCATCGCCGGAACCGCGGTGTCGATCGGCGTGCTGCTCTACCTGACGCCGCGCGCGTCGCCGGAGCGCAACGGCACCGAGCCGCCGACCCCGATTGCTCAACCGATGGGGATCGACCGTCGCCGCTTCGTCGGCGGTGCCGTGGGCATCGGTTCGCTGGCCGTGGTCGCCGGGGGAGTCGGCCGCGTGCTGCAGCGGCGCTTCGAGGTCAACAGCGAACGTGACGTCCTGACACTGCCCTCGGTCGATGCGCCCGCCGACGTGCTGCCCGCCGACGCGCAGCTCCCACTCGACGGGCTCGATCCGTTCGTCACCCCCAACGCCGACTTCTACCGGATCGACACCGCCCTGGTGGTGCCGCAGGTGTCCAAGGACAGCTGGCGACTGAAGATCGGCGGGATGGTCGACAACCCGATGGAGCTGACGTTCGACGACCTGCTCGCTCGTCCCCAGGTCGAGCGCTACATCACGTTGTCCTGCGTGTCGAACCCCATCGGCGGCGATCTGATCGGCAACGCGCTCTGGCAGGGTGTTCTGCTGCGCGACGTCCTCGAGGAGGCGGGTGTCCAGCCCGCGGCCACGCAGATCGTGAGCCGGTCGATCGACGACTGGACCGCCGGCACACCCACCGAGGTCGTGATGGACGGACGAGACGCCATGCTCGCGATCGCGATGAACGGTGAACCGCTCCCCGCACGTCACGGCTATCCGGTTCGGATGGTGGTGCCGGGCCTGTACGGCTACGTGTCGGCGACGAAGTGGGTCACGCAGATCGAGCTGACCCGGTGGGAGGACTACGACGCCTACTGGGTGCCGCGCGGCTGGTCGAAGAACGGCCCGATCAAGACGATGTCGCGCATCGACACCGATCGTCGCGGTGCCACCCCGACCGATGTCATCGTGGGCGGTATCGCCTGGGCGATCCACCGTGGTGTCTCTCGCGTCGAGGTGCGATCGGATGGAGGCGACTGGTTCGAAGCAGATCTCGGCGGTGTGCCGTCGAACGACACGTGGGCGCAGTGGATGGTCGCGCTCGAGCTGGAACCTGGTCGCCACATGATCGAGTCCCGTGCGTTCGACGGCGACGGCATCCCGCAGACCGAAGAGACTGCGCCGGTGGCACCGAACGGAGCGCAGGGCTACCCCCGCCGCTGGATCGACGTCTGATCCTCGGGTTCCTCACGATCGCCGGCCTTCGATCGTTCGCCGATGAGTCAGACCCCGCCATCTGGGGGTTCGGCTCATCGCCCGGGGTGATGAGTCAGACCCCGCCATCTGGGGGTTCGGCTCATCGCCCGGGTGTGCGGCACCCGAACCGCGTCCTCGGACTCAGCCCAGGGAGCGGGCCTTGGTCTCGAGGGCCGCGATCAGCTCGTCGAACGCCGTCGAGAAGCTCGCGACACCCTCGCGTTCGAGCTGGGCGGCCACGTCGTCCATGTCGACGCCCACGTCCGCGAGTGACTGCCACACCGCTCGGGCATCGTCGACGTCGGCGTCGACCCGCCGGGCCACGGTGCCGTGGTCGGCGAATGCCTCGAGTGTCGGCTCCGGGAGCGTGTTGACGGTGTGGGGGCCGATCAGCTCGTCGACGTACAGCGTGTCCGGATACGCCTCGTTCTTCGTCGACGTCGACGCCCACAACGGTCGTTGCACCCGGGCGCCCCGCGCAGCGAGCGACTCCCAGCGCGGACCGGAGAACGAGTCGAGGAACAGCTGGTACGCCAGCTTGCCCTGGGCGACCGCTGCCTTGCCGCGCAGTGCCAGCGCGTCGTCGGTGCCGATGGCCTCGAGCCGTGCGTCGACCTCTGAGTCGACCCGGCTGATGAAGAAGCTGGCCACGCTTGCCACCTGGGACAGGTCGGCGTCGGGATCCTGCGCGAACCGTTCGAGACCCGTCAGGTACGCCTCGATCACCTCGGCGTAGCGGTCGAGGCTGAAGATCAACGTGACATTGATGCAACGACCCTCGGAGATCATCTGCTCGATCGGCGCCAGCCCCTCCTCGGTGCCGGGGATCTTGACCATCAGGTTGCGCCGGTCGATCCGTTGGTGCAGTCCGCGAGCGGCGGTCTCGGTGCCCGGGCCGTCGTGGGCGAGTGACGGGGCGACCTCGACGCTGACGTAGCCGTCGACGCCGTTCGAGTGGTCGTACACCTTCGAGAACACGTCGCAGGCGCTGTGGATGTCACGGATCACCATCGACCAGTAGGCGTCGTCGATCGACATGCCAGCCGCTCGCACCTCGGAGAACTGCTCGTCGTAGTCGGCCGAGTCCTGGATTGCCTTCTGGAAGATCGACGGATTCGAGGTGAGGCCGCGTACGCCACCGTCTCTGATGTCGACAAGCTTTCCGGACGTGATGTAGTCGCGCTTGAGGTTGTCGAGCCAGGCGCTCTGATCCTGCTCGTCGTGGAGGTCGATGATCCGGTTCGGTGCAGCCATGGTTGCCTTTCGTCGTGGCGGTCGGGTGATTCAGGCGAGCAGCGCGGTCGCACGCTCGACGACGTGGTCGATGTTGATCCCGAGCCGATCGAGCGCGATCCCACCCGGTGCGCTGGCACCGAAGCGGTCGATGCCGATCGAGTCGTCGGACCATCGTTCCCAGCCGAACGTGGTCGCCGCCTCGACCGACAACGTCGGCACCCCGGCGGGAAGGACGGAATCCTGGAATTCCTCGCCCTGTTCGGCGAAGCGGTCCCAGCTCGGCAGGCTCACCACGCGCACGTCGTGTCCCTGCTCGCGCAGGCGGTCAGCGGCATCGACACAGACCTCGACCTCGCTGCCGGTGCCGACGAGGACCACGTCGGGTGCGCCGTCGGAGTCGGTGACGATGCCGGCGCCGCGGGCGACGGCGGAGCCGTCGGTGACGACCCGGATGTTCTGGCGGCTGAGGATCAGCGCCGACGGGCCGTCGCTGCGGACGACGTCGGCCCACGCTGCGATCGTCTCGTTGCCGTCCGCTGGGCGCACGACGTGCAGGCCGGGCATCGCTCGGAGGCTGGCGAGTTGCTCGACCGGCTGGTGGGTGGGGCCGTCCTCGCCGACGCCGACCGAGTCGTGGGTGAACACGAAACACGCCTTCGCTCCGGACAGTGCGGCGAGCCGGATCGCCGGACGCATGTAGTCGGAGAACACGAAGAACGTGCCGCTGATCGGCAACGTGCCACCGT
>CAZJUC010000046.1:0-18316 GCA_964549065.1 uncultured Ilumatobacteraceae bacterium | reverse complement strand
GGCGGGCGGACCGGTTGCGCGAGATCGCCGACCGCTTCGAGAGTTTCGAAGTGCTCGAAGCCGATCTGCTCACTCCCGCGGGCCAGCAGGTCACCGCCGATCGCATCCGCTCGGTCGAGTCGCCGATCGAACTCGTCGTCAACAATGCCGGGTTCGGCACCAGCGGCGTCTTCCACGAACTCGACGTCGACCGCCTCGCCGACGAAGTGCAGCTGAACGTCACCGCGCTCACCGTGCTCAGTCACGCCGCACTCGAGGCAATGGTGCCGCGTCAACGCGGCTACCTGCTCAACGTGTCGAGCGTGGCCAGCTTCCAGGCCTCGCCCGGGCTCGGCGTGTACGCCGCCACGAAGGCGTACGTCACCAGCCTGACCGAGGCGCTGCACAGCGAGGTCAGAGGCGACGGCGTCCACGTCACCGCACTGTGCCCCGGCCTCACCAGGACCGAGTTCCAGGACTACAGCAACACGACGGGACTCGCCCTGCGGGTTCCGGGCCTCGCATGGACCTCGGTCGAGCAGGTGGCGTCGACCGGCCTGCGTGACGTTGCTGCCAACAGGACGCTGTCGGTACCGGGAGCGCTCTACAAGGCAGCCGTGACCGGGAGTGACCTGTTGCCGCGGTCGATCACCCGCTGGGTGAGCGGCTCGATCACCCGCTGAGGGTCACGTTGATCCATCGGTACCCCCAGCCCGCAACGGCCGGGGGCGTCAGTAGTCGATGGCTGCGAACTCGCGGAGCTTGCTCACCTGGTGCTGGGCATCGATCAGGCGAACCGTGCCACTGCGTGAACGCATCACCAGGCTCTGCGTGCGGGCGCCACGCTTGTCGAATCGCACCCCGCGCAACAGTGCTCCGTCGGTGAGCCCCGTTGCCGCGAAGAAACAGTTGTCGCTCTTGATCAAGTCGTCCTGGCCGAGCACCTGATCGAGGTCGAAACCTGCCTCGACCATGGCGGTCCGTTCCTCGTCGCTCTGCGGAGAGAAACGAGCCTGGATCTCGCCACCCATCGCCTTGCTCGCCGCTGCGGAGATGACCCCCTCGGGGGTGCCACCGATGCCGAAGAGCACGTCGGCGCCCGCATCCGGCCAACAGGTGGCCACCGAGCCGTAGACGTCGCCGTCTGTGATCAACCGGATCCTCGCACCGCTCGCTCGGACCTCGCCGATCAGATCGGTGTGACGCGGCCGGTCGAGGATGACCACGGTGAGGTCGCGTATCTCCTCGCCCTTGGCCTTGGCAATCCAACGCAGGTTCTGGGTGGGCGTGGCGGTGATGTCGATCGATCCGACCGCGTCGGGGCCGACGGCGATCTTCTCCATGTAGTACGAGGGGCCGGGGTCGAGCATCGATCCCCGGTCGGCGACGGCGATCACCGCCAGCGCGTTGGTCTTGCCCTGCGCGGTGAGCGTGGTGCCGTCGATCGGGTCGACGGCCACGTCGACATCGGGAGCGCTGCCGTCGCCGACGTGCTCGCCGTTGTAGAGCATCGGAGCGTCGTCCTTCTCGCCCTCGCCGATGACGACGATGCCGTCCATCGACACCGTCGACAACGACAGTCGCATGGCTTCGACAGCAGCGTTGTCGGCGGCGTTCTTGTCGCCCCGACCGACCCATCGGGCCGCAGCAAGACAGGCGGACTCGGTGGAGCGGACCAGCTCCATCGCGAGGTTTCGATCGGGCTGTTGGCGTGACGACGTGGTCATGGTCTCACGGTACCTCCTGCCGTACCATCGGATCGCATGCCCGTGACCGCGACGACACAGTCGGCGACCGCTCGGCCCATCCCGGTGCAATGGTGTCTCGACGGTCGGGATCTCACCGAGCCACGGCTCTCTCCGGACGGCGCCACCGTCGCCATGGTCGTCCGCTGGCAACGGGCCGTCGGCATCGTGCTCGTGCCCGTCGCCGGGGGTCCCGAGCGGTTGTTGACGACATCGCCGCCGCCCGCACCCGGGCGGGGGATGGGCGGTGGGTGCTTCGACTGGCTGCCCGACAGCAGCGGGATCGTCCACGTCGCCGACGACGGCGAGCTGTGGCACCAGCCGCTCACGGGCGCGGGCCGACAGCTGACCGCCTTCGGGCGCACGTGTCGGGCGCCCGGCGTCGCCCCGGACGGCAGCTTCGTGGTGGTCGTCGTCGACGAGGCCGAGGTCTGGCTCGTGTCCCTCGGGTCGCACGCCGGCACGCCGCCGACTCGACTGGACGACGGCGGTGACGCGTTCTGCTTCGATCCCGCAGTGGCCACCGACTCCGCCCAGGTCGCATGGACCGCGTGGGATCCACCGTCGATGCCATGGGACGCTGCGCACGTCGTCACCGCACGTCTCGCAGCACCACGATCCGAGCTGCGCCGCCGGCGTCCGGATGACGGCTCGGTCCAGCAGCCCCGATGGGCGCCCGACGGTGCGCTGTGCTGTGTGCACGACGGATCGGGATGGTTGAACGTGTACCTCGATCAGGTGTGCGTCGCCGACGAGGAAGCCGAGCACGCCGGCCCGACCTGGGGGATGGGCCAGCGCAGCTACGCCGTCTCGCCCGATGCCGGACTGGTCGCGTTCGCTCGCAACGAACGGGGCTTCGGGCGCCTGTGCGTGGCGGACCGCCGTACGGGCGCGGTGCTCGAGGTGGCACGCGGCGTCCACGGTCAGCTCAGCTGGCACGGCACCACGCTCGTTGCCCTGCGATCCGGCGCCCGGACCCCGACACAGGTCGTTGCGTACGACACCGAGGGCTGGCATCGCACCGTGCTCGCCGTGGGCCCGGTGGCCGGTTGGGACCGCGTCGAGCTGCCCGAACCGGAAACCGTCTCGACCAGCGTGACGGGATCCGACGTCGAGGTGCACGCCCGACGGTACGTCGCAGGGAACGGACGGCTGCTCTGCTGGGTGCACGGTGGACCGACCGATCAGTGGCAGGTCGACTTCCGACCACGAATCGCGTTCTGGTGGAGTCGGGGTTGGGACGTCCTGGTCGTCGACCCGAGGGGCACGACCGGGCACGGGCGGAGCTACCAGCGGGCACTCAACGGAGCCTGGGGCCGCATGGACGTCGACGACACCGCAGCGTTGATCCGTCACGCCCACCGAGCGGGATGGGCCACGCCTGAGCGCACCGTGGTGATCGGCGCCTCGTCGGGCGGGCTCACCGCGCTCGGGGTGCTCGCCGATCACGCCGACGCGGTCGCCGGTGGGGTGGTGTCGTATCCGGTCAGCGACATCGCCGACCTGGCGGCCACCACGCACCGGTTCGAGGCGCACTACACCGACACGCTCGTCGGGCCGCCCGATGCGCCCTGGACGATCGAGGCGATGACCGCCCACTCCCCGTTGCACCGTGCCGCGCAGATCGCCGGCCCGTTGCTGCTCTTCCACGGCAGCAACGATCCGGTCGTGGCGGTCGCGCAGAGCGATCTGCTCGTCGAGCGGATCCGCCAGGGTGGCGGCGAGGTCGACTACGTCGTCTACGACGGCGAAGGCCACGGATTCCGTGATCCGCTCCATCAGCGCGACGAATACGCGCGCACCGAACGGTTCCTCGATTCGATCCGAGCGAATCCGCTGTGGTGACTCGATCCTCGAACCGAGCGCCCGACTTCGGCTGACCCGCGACTGCCGGTAGCGTTCTGACGTGGCCTTCGTCAACAAGCAAGCCGGCGCCGAGGCGCAGCAGGACCGCGCCGCGTCGGGCGAACCGTTCGATTTCGACCCCAACGACCCCGATGTCGTCAAGGTCCACTACGACGTGTCCGGTTGGAACTTCGACCAGCGAGCCGAGTTGTCCGAAGCGCTGGCCGAAGCCGAGCTGCCACACGTCTGGGAGGACGAGGAAGTCGTGGTGCCCGAGATCGTCGAACCCCAGGTCGATGCGCTGTTCGAGGAACTCGACAAGATCCTCGGGCCGTTCGCGATCGTGCTTGCCGACGACGCCGAGTCGACCGAGTTCGGCCTCGACGAATGGTCCGACGCCGATCGCAGCATCCTCACCGAGTCGCTGATCGCCTCGGAGGTCCCGTACCGGTGGGACGGCACCACGGTGGTGGTCGCCACCGATGCAGAGGACGCGGTCGACGACCTCCTCGACGCGATCGAGGCGGGAGAACTCCTCGGCGACGGGGGCGACGCCACGCTGGCGCCACCCGACGGGGCGCTCAGCACGATGTTCCTCGCCGCGGACCGTCTGGCGAAGGACCCGATGGACGCCGGCGCCCGCACGGAGCTGCTCGGCCTCGCACCGCACGTCGACCCGAAGACCGCGCCGTACGGCATGGCGCCCCGTCCGTGGGCCGGGGCGGTCAGCGGCGTCGATGCCATCGTCGAGCTGATCAACATCGACGCAGCGACCGGCTCGCCGGGTGACAGCGACGAGTCCGCCATCATCGGCGCAGCACAGGAACTCCGCTCGCTGCTGCGACCGTACGTCTGACGCCGTGCTGCTGGCCGAGATCGAGATCTGGCACTCGCGGCCGGCGCAGCCCACCCGGCGGCTCGCGCTCGGGCACCTCGTCCTGCCCGTCGACCCGGCGCCGGGATTCGGTGGGCTGCTCCTGGGGGCGATCGTCGCGGAATACCTGTACGGCGTCGACGACGACCTCGTCGTCGACGTGCACCGGCTGCTCACCTCGATCGAGCTCGGCGACCGGGTCGTGCAGCCCCGGCTGCGCCACCGCTTCCAGGTCGACCGTCATGGCCTCGCCAAGAGCCACCATCGCATGATCGGCAACGGTGACGACATCTCCTTCGACTTCCGATCGGTCGGCACCGACCTGGCCCAGGTCCTCGGGGCGATCTATGCCGTCGAGCGGTTTGCTCCCGAGCACCGCCGCCAGATCATCCCCGTGCTGCAGAAGGCAGCGAGGTGGCGCGGGCCGATCGGCCCGGCGATGATCGCGTATCTCGCGGGTTCGCACACGCTCGAACTCGAAGCGCTGGCCGACCCCCGGGCGTGGGCCCTCGGCGTGCTCGGTTTCGAGTCGGGCGCGAAGGCACCGTCGAAGCGTGACGTGATGGCCAAGTTCCGTGAACGGATGCGTGACGTCCACCCGGACCACGGTGGCGACAGCGTCGACGCGGCCAAGGCGATGAGCGACCTCGCCGAGGCGCGTCGAGTGCTGAGCGCGACGCCCGAGTGATGCACCCGGCCGTGAGCTCGCCGGGGCGTTGATGGCAACGCCGACGGTGCTGCTGTACCCGGGTGCCGGGTCGGATCGCGAGCAGTCGAGCCTGGTCGCGATCGAGCAACAGCTCGGTTCGTCGGCCTCGGTCGAGCGTCTCGACTTCCCGTACCGCAAGCAGGGCCGCCGACCACCCGACCGGGCCCCGAAACTGATGGCCTCCATTCGCGACGATCTCTCGACGATCCGCCGTCGGCGCGGTCCCGTCGTGATGGGAGGACGGTCGATGGGCGGCCGCATGACGTCGATGGTGGCGGCGGACGTCGACGGGGCGGGACCGGTCGCCCGTCTGGCCGGTCTGGTCTTGATCTGCTATCCGTTGCACCCTCCCGCCAAGCCCGACAACCTCCGCGTCGACCACCTCGTCGACATCACCGTGCCGTGCCTGTTCGTCTCGGGCACTCGCGACCCCTTCGGATCGCCCGAGGAGTTGACCGAGTGGACCGCGACCATCCCGGCGCCGGTCGAGTACGTGTGGGTCGACGGCGGGCGCCACGATCTGAAGGGCGCCGACGAGCGCATCGCGGTCGCCGTCACCGGGTTCGTGGAGCGCGTGACGGCGACCGCCTGACCGCTGCCGGCCGGAGGACGTCGTCGAGCGGTTCGGGGCGGCACTCAGTCGGCGGGATGCCGAGGCGGCCGAGGCGGCCGAGGCGGCGGGGTGTGGTGCAGGTCGATCGGCGTGTCCTCCGGATTGAGCGTTTCCAACTCGAGGTGGGCGGTTTCCGGATAGGCCGCCACCACGAGCACCGTGACCACGAGTTGGCAGAGCCCGAGCAGGCCCATCACCTGGCCGTACGACCAACCGGCGTCGAGCAACCAGCCGGTCAGCAGCAGCCCACCGATCCCCCCGATGAGTGCCGCCGAGGTGATCAGGGCCGCGGCGCGGCTGCGGTTCCCGGTGGGGAACAGCTCGGTGCGATACACCGCCAGTGCGGGGTAGGCGGCGCTCGACAAGATCCCGCCGAGCAGCGAGAACGCCCAGAGCGGCGGACCTCCGACACTGAACGCGGCCACGATCGCGGCGGTGCCGAGCGGCAACGTGAACGCGATCAGGCGCCGGCGGCCGCTCGTGTCGGCGATCCGGCCGCCGAGGATCAGACCGATGCTCGCAGGCGTTCCGACAGCGATCGAGAAGATGCCGATCATCCCGCCGGAGAAGTCACGGATGTCGGCCAGGTACCGGTTCTGGAAGAAGCTGGCGGGCGAGATGAAGATGTTGCCGATGAACGCAACAGCTGCGATCAACACGAGCCGGCGCAGGTTGAACCGTGGCGCCCGCGTGGACGGTTCGCGGTGGGCGACGTCGAAACGTCGGGTCTCGGGCAGGCGGCGCGTCAAGTCGAGTGCCACGATGCACCACACCGCAGCGACCACGTAGACGTAGCGCCATCCGCTCTCGCCGATGTCGGCGAAGCGCAACGACAGCACCGCCACCCCGGCTCCGAACCCGGCGGCCATCGCCAGCACACTCACCGCGTAGGCGCGGCTGTTGCGCGGCATCTCTTCGGACGCGACCACTCCGATCAGGAACGCCAACGCGATGCCCATCGGCCGTGCGACGGTCTGCGTCGCGACGAGCACGACGAAGCTGGGAGCGAGCGCACCGAGCAGCGACAGCAGCGGCCCGAGCCACGCCACCGCCACGATCACGCGGCGTCTGCCGATGCGGTCGGCGATCACCGCTGCGGGGAGTGCGATCAGGATGCCGGCGCGTACGATCGCGCCGGCCACACCGATCCCGGTGTCGCTGATCCCGAAGTCGTCGGCAGCGAAGTTGACCGTCTGGGTGAAGAGCGTGTTGACGAACGCGGCGCTCATCGACGCCGCTGCGAGCAGCCCGACGACGAGCAGCTGTGTCGGGTCGAGGCGGTCGGGCGGCGCCCACCAACTCCGGTGTGAGCCGTTGCGGGCCAGGACCCGCCGCACCGGGAGGCGGAACAGCCAACCGAACCACGGGATCGTCATGGCGTATCTCGTCGTCTCGACGAGTTGGGCGTCGTCGGCGTCGGCGCTGACCGTGCGTTCGTACGTCGTGAACGGCCCGTCGGCCTGGTGGAACCGACCCATCCTGTCGGCGAGGGGGGCCTGGGGTGTCGCCGCGGATTCGGGCGTCGCCCCGGTTCCGCGTCCAGGTGCAGGGTCGGCGGTTTCGAGCAGCAGGTCGTCGCGGGGTGCGAGGAGCGCTGCTCGCTGCTCTGGGGTGTCGGGCCAGCGACGAATCAGCATGCGCCCGCCCGACTCCACGATCGGAGCATACTGGTGGCCCATGACCACGAAGGCAGAGCCGAACGTCGACGAGTCCGTCATCGCCGTGCGCGGCAACGGTCCGCTCGCCGGCAGCGTCACGGT
This sequence comes from uncultured Ilumatobacteraceae bacterium, assembly GCA_964549065.1. Classification (GTDB taxonomy): domain Bacteria; phylum Actinomycetota; class Acidimicrobiia; order Acidimicrobiales; family Ilumatobacteraceae; genus Sva-07. Next base: position 10,791 of record CAZJUC010000046.1, on the reverse strand, counting down.
GCCCGGGGCAAAGAACTCGGTGCTCAAGCTGATGGCGGCGACGTTGCTCACCGACGGCACCTTCGAGATCACCAACGTGCCGGCGATCGCGGACGTCACGATCATGGGCGATCTGCTCGACGCCATCGGTGTGGCCATCGAACGTCCGACCCCTGACCGCTTGCTGCTCACCGACAGCGGCGACCTCACCCCGGTCGCCCCGTACGAACTGGTGGAACGCATCCGTGCCTCGATCAACGTCCTCGGCCCGTTGCTCGCCCGCTGCGGGCACGTCCGGCTGTCGCTGCCGGGAGGCGACGACTTCGGCGCCCGCCCGATCGACATGCACGTTGCCGGTCTCGAGGCGATGGGGGCCACGTTCAAGTTCAGTCACGGCTACCTCGAGGCCTTCGCCGACCGGCTCCACGGCGCCGACATCACCTTCGACTTCCCGAGTGTCGGCGCCACCGAGAACCTGCTGACCGCTGCGGTACTCGCCGACGGCCGCACCACGATCGACAACGCCGCCCGCGAGCCCGAGATCGCAGACCTGTGCGAGTTCCTCGTCGCGATGGGTGCACAGATCTCCGGTGTCGGCACCTCGACGTTGGTGATCGACGGCGTCCGTGCCGACGAACTCGGCGCGGTCAGCCATCACACGGTGCCCGACCGGATCCAGGCTGCCACGTACCTCGCTGCAGTGGCCGTCGCCGGCGGCGAGCTGGTGATCGAGGCCGGGCGACCCGAGCACATGGCGATGCTGCTCGAGCGCTTCGCCGAGATGGGCCTCGACATCACGGTCACCTCGGATCGCTCCGGTGACCGCATGCGTGTGGTGGCGCCCGAGCGGCTCCGGTCGATCGACATCGCGACGCTGCCGTACCCGGGCATCGCCACCGATTACAAACCGTTGATCATCACGATGCTCGCCGTGGCCGATGGTGTCGGCATCGTCACCGAGAACCTGTATCCGGGACGGTTCCGCTACGTCGAAGAACTGCAGCGTCTGGGTGCCGACGTGCGCACCAGTGGCCATCATGCGGTGGTGCGCGGGGTGCCCCGGCTGTCGGGCGCACCCGTTCGGGCGCACGACATCCGCGCCGGCGCAGCAATGGTGGTCGCCGGGCTCGCTGCCGAAGGCGAGACCGAGATCACCGGGGTCCACCACATCGATCGTGGCTACGACGACCTCGTGGGACGCCTCGCCGCCGTCGGCGCCCAGATCCAGCGCCGCTGACCCCCCAAATTCACGTTTGCGTTGCACTCCGGGTGGCCCGCCCCACCGGAAGTGCACCGCAAACGGGGTGTCAGTCGGGGTCGGGGTGACCGTGCACGGATGCGGCGTGGTCGACGCGACGCTTCGCCAGCCACAACAGGCCGATGATCGCCACGATCGGTCCGCCGATCAGCAACGCCTCGTCCCAGCCGCCCTGATGGGCCAGCAGCACGGGGGTCGTCGCGGTCACTGCGATCACACCGAGGCATCGTACGGGCTCGGCTGATTGAATGGGCCTCGCCATGCGTGAACAGGTCGAAGCAACCATCGCGATCATCCGTCCGGCGCTGCAGGCGGACGGCGGTGACATCGTCCTGCACGACGTCGACGAATCGACCGGCCTGGTGTCGGTGGAGCTCGTCGGCGCCTGTGTCGGATGCCCGTCGTCGAACCAGACGCTCAAGGCCGGCGTCGAACGGATCATGCGCGACCGGGTCGACGGCGTCACCTCGGTGGTCAACGTCGCGGTCGAGGCGGCCTGAGGATCATCCGGTGAGCCGCCGACAGCTTCCCGCCCCCGAACTCTTCCAGTCGGCACTCGACGGCGACCGCAGCTCGCTCGCTCGTCTGTTGTCGTTGATCGAACGGGGCGACGACGACGCCCGAACGATCGGGCGTCTGGCCTATCCCCTCAGCGGGTCGGGATACACCGTCGGGCTCACCGGGGCGCCCGGCGCCGGCAAGAGCACCTTGACCAGTTCGATCATCGGTCACCTCCGCGCCCGAGACCTCGAGATCGCCGTGCTCGCCATCGACCCGTCGTCGCCGTTCACCGGTGGGGCGATCCTCGGCGACCGGGTCCGCATGCAGGACCACGCCACCGATCCCGGCGTGTTCATCCGCTCGATGGCCACGCGTGGTCATCTCGGGGGCCTGGCGTTGGCGACGCCGGAGGCGGTCCGTGTCCTCGACGCCATCGGCCGCAAGTGGATCCTCGTCGAGACCGTCGGCGTCGGGCAGGTCGAGGTCGAGGTGGCGGGCAAGGCCGACACCACCGTGGTGGTCGTCAACCCGGGTTGGGGCGACAGTGTGCAGGCCAACAAGGCGGGCCTGATGGAGATTGCCGACGTGTTCGTCATCAACAAGGCCGATCGCAAGGGGGTCGAGGAGACCAGCCGCGACCTGATGCAGATGCTCGACCTGTCCGACCTGCCGCACGATTCGTGGCGGCCACCGATCATCCCCACGATCGGGTCGACCGGCGAGGGTGTGGCGGAGCTGTGGGAGGCGGTGCTCGCGCACCGCCACCACGCAGAACAGTCGGGTGACCTGCGCGAGCGGCGCCAGTTCCGCCTCGGCGAGGAACTGCGCGAGATCGTGGCGCAGCGCCTCGGCCGCCGCGCCCGTCAGATCTGCTCGGGTGACCGGTGGGACGAGCTGACCGCCGAGGTCGTCGAGCGGGTCACCGACCCGTGGACCGCCGCGGACGAGATGCTCGACGCCGTCGACGCCTGAGCCGCAGCCGAGCGCGCTCGCGCCCCTCGTGTCTCGCTCGGGCGTCTCGGGCCGGGGGCGTGACGACGGGGCCTCAGGTGCCGGTGAAGGTGGCGTGGCCGGGGCCGTGCTCGAGGAAGCTGGCGACGCCGCTGCGGGCGTCGTCGGTGCGGAACACGTCGACGAAGCCGTCACGTTCGAGCGCCAGCCCGTCGGCCAGTGATCGGTCGAGTCCGTCGTCGATCACCCGCTTGCAGATGGCCTGGGCCGCCAGTGGTCCCGCAGCGACCTCGGCGGCCAGCGTCATGGCTCGATCGACGAGGTCTTCGGGGGCGACCACCTCGTCGGCCAGGCCGATCCGCAGGGCGTCGTCGGCGCGGACCTGTCGTCCGGTGAGGCACATCTCCTTGGCCCGGCCGGCGCCGACGAGTCGGGGGAGTCGCTGTGTGCCGCCGCCACCGGGGATGATGCCGAGCAGGATCTCCGGTTGGCCGAAGACCGCCTTCTCGGAGGCGATCCGGTAGTCGCAGGCGAGTGCGAGTTCGCACCCACCGCCGAGTGCGTACCCGCTCACCGCAGCGATCACGAAGCGGGGGATCGCGGCGACGGCGTCGAGCGCGCGATGGAATGCGGTACCGATCGTGGCGGCCTCGTCCGGGCCACCGAACTGGGAGATGTCGGCGCCGGCAGCGAACAGTCGGTCACCGCCCGTGATCACGACGGCGCCGGCCGGCGTGTCGGTCAGTTCGAGCGCGGCCTCCCGGATCTCGGCCAGCAGATCGGTCGACAGTGCGTTGACCTTGCCGTTGGCGAGTGTGATGACAGCGACCCCGTCGGGTCGCCGTTCGAGTGTGAGCAGTGCAGCCATGCTCCGAGTCTTGCCGACACGCTCCGCCGGACCCGCAACCCGATCGGTCGCGAGGGTCGGTGAGGTGGGCCCGGGAGGTGGGGCGAGCGCTGTGGGCGACTCAGGCTGCAGCGTCGAGGTGGAGGGGGCGCTTGAGCGACCACGCCGACCGGGCGAGCCAGACCCCGGCGGCAACGAGGACGATCATCGCCGCTGCACAGACGAGATAGGCGGTGGCGCGCCCGAAGTTGTCGTACAGTGCAGCGGTGACGACGGCCATGATGCCGGCGGCGAGTGCCTGGGCGGCGCCGAGCACGCCCTGTGCGCCGGCTTGACGCTCGGGTGGCACCACCATCCCGACAGCGACGCCACTGCTCGACACGGTGATGCCGTCGGTGACGGCGTGCACCATCGCGAACGCGAAGATCCACGTGCCGGTGGGCAGCAGGCCGTACGACGCCATGAACAGCGCGGCGAACAACAGTCCCAGCGCGGCGACCCGGAACGGGCCGTGCACCTGTGACAGCCGTCCTCCGGCCGGGCCGAGCACGATCAGCGGCAGCGCGAACAGCGTGATGCCGAGGTTGGCGATCCACTCGTTGGTGCCGAGATCGCGGTGCACGACGGCCCAGAGGGCGTCGAACGAGCCGATCATCGCGAACAGTGCTGCGCCGAAGACGACCGCACCGGCGAACGGTCTGATCGCGAGCAGGTCGATCGCCAGCCGTCGCCTCGGCGCAACGGTGCTCTCGGTGACCTGCACCCTGGCGACGAACGGAAGCAGCACCGCGGTGGCGACGGCGACCACGATGAACGGAGCCGGGATGCCGAAGGGGCCGACCAGCAGGGCCGACACCGCCGGGCCGAGCGCGAAGCCGAAGACGTCGGCGGCGACGAGCCGACCGAGATTCTGTCCCAGGTGGTTGGGGTCGGCGAGGATCACGATCCGCCTGGCCGCAGGTACCGCGGCGCCGATCCCGATCCCGGAGATGAACCGGCCGATCAGAATCGGGGTCAGCGTCGTGCTGAAGCCCATCAGCAACAGCCCCGCGACGTTCACGCCGACGCCGAACAGCACGACACGTCGAGCGTGTCCCCGGTCGGCCAACGGCGCGATCACCACCTGCGACAGGAACCCGGCGACGAAGCCGATCCCGATGACGACGCCGATCGCGGTCTCGCTGATGCCGTACTCGTCGCGGTAGTCGTCGACGATGGTGAACAGCACGCCGTAGCCGGCGGCGAGGCTGGCCATCAGGCCACCGAACGCGAAGAAGAGCAGGGTGGGCGATGGTGGTTCGCGTCGGGGTGCCGGCGCCACGTCGGGCGGTGACGTCGTCATCGCTGGCAGGCTACCGATCGCCCACTGCGAGCTACGGTTCGAATCGCGGCCGATCCGGGCGCCGGGAGGCGGCTGCGGCGACGTCAGCCGATGGCGACGAGGCCGGTGTCGAACGGTGTCCGCAGGTGCGGGTGGGTCGGCATGGCGCGTGCAGCGACACCCCAGCGGCCGGCCCGGTCGGGGGTGAACACCGTACGCAGGCGGCCGTCGTGGTCGGCGGTGACGGGCACCACGTCGAGCAGTGCCTCGTCGAACGAACCGTCGGAGAGCACCGGTCCGTGCAGCAACTGCACGACGATGTCGTCGGGGCCGAGCGACCCCGCCTCGAGGTCGAGCACGACACTGCGCTGCTCGCCTGCCGAGCCACTGCCGAGCGTGGAGGTCTCGAGGCGCACGCTCACCTCGGGCCAGGCTGCTTCGACGCGCTGCTTCCAGGCGGCGAGATCACGCGCCGGCGCACCGGCGTCGGCGGTCATCGTGGTGGTACCGACGGCTGCGGGCTCGTAGTAGGTGGTGACGTAGTCGCGCACCATCCGCCCCGCGATCACCTTCCAGCCGAGGGTGGCCCAGTTGGCCGTGATCCGCTCGATCCAGCCGTGGGGGAGACCGTCGTCGTGGCGGGCGTAGAAGAGCGGCACGATCTCGTTCTCGATCGCCTCGAAGGCGGCGTCGGCTTCGCGGCGGTCTCGCCGCTCGAGGTCCGGGTCGTCGTCGAACGAGGCGATGTCGAAGCCGTTCACGCCGTCGGACATCTCGTCCCACCAGCCATCGCGGATCGAACAGTTGAGCCCGCCGTTCAGCGCCGCCTTCATCCCCGAGGTGCCGCACGCTTCCATCGGTCGGCGGGGCGTGTTGAGCCAGACGTCGCAGCCGTGGTACATCGTGCGGGCGATGCCGATGTCGTAGTCGGGGATGAACACGAATCGGTGGCCGACGTCGGCATCACGCGTGAGCCGGTCGATGTCGCGGATCAGGGTCTTGCCCGGCTCGTCAGCAGGATGGGCCTTCCCGGCGAACACGAACTGCACCGGTCGGTCGGCGTCGAGGAGCATCGCCCGCAGACGCTCGAGTTGGGCGAGGAGCAGCGTCGAGCGTTTGTAGGTGGCGAAACGACGGGCGAACCCGATCGTGAGCACGTCGGGGTCGAGCAGGTTGCCGCCGAGCCGGTCGCGCACCATGTGGACGAGCTCGCGCCGTCCCTCGTTGCGGACGTCCCAGATCTCGCGGTGGTCGAGATGGCGGACACGTTCCCAGTTGCTCTCGTCGGCCAGATGCCACTCGTCGCCGATCATCTGCGAGAGCAGCTCATCGACGCGGTCGCTGACCCAGGTGCGGGCGTGGACGCCGTTGGTGACGTGGCCGATCGGTACCTCACGGGTCGGCAGGTCGGGCCAGAGATCGCCGAACATCTCCCGGGAGACCTCTCCGTGCAGGCGGGCGACACCGTTGGAGTGGGCGGCGAGGCGCAGACCCATGATCGCCATGTTGAACTTGTCGGTGTCGGCCTCGCTCTGGCCGACGGCGATCAGCTCGTCGATCGTGACACCACACTGGTGGGCGAAGCTCGCGAAGTACCGCTCGAACAGTGCCCGTGGGAAGCGGTCGATGCCCGCCGGCACCGGCGTGTGGGTGGTGAAGAGGCTTCCGGCGCGGACCGCTTCGATGGCTTCGTCGAAACTCAACCCCTGCTCGACCCATTCGCGGATCCGCTCGAGGCCGAGGAAGCCGGCATGGCCCTCGTTGGTGTGGAACACCTGCGGGTGGATGTCGAGCGCCCGCAGCGCCCGCACACCTCCGATGCCGAGGACGATCTCCTGGCGGAGACGGTGCTGCTCGTCGCCGCCGTAGAGCCGGTCGGTGATGGCGATCGCATCCGGTGGGTTGGACGGGACGTTGGTGTCGAGCAGATACAGCCGGATGCTGCCGACGTCGGCCCGCCACACCCGAACGGTGACCGCCACGCCCGCGAGGTCGACGACGACGTCGACACCCGTCGGGTACAGCCCGAGCGCATCCGGGTCGATCCGCTCGTTGCGTTCCTGCTGCCAACCGTTGCCGTCGAGGAATTGGTGGAAGTAGCCCTCGGTGTAGAGCAGTCCGACACCGATCAGCGGAACCCCGAGGTCGGAGGAGGCCTTGAGATGATCGCCGGCGAGGACGCCGAGCCCGCCCGAGTACTGCGGCAGCGCCTCGGTGATGCCGAACTCGGGGGAGAAGTAGGCAACCGATTCGAGCGCGGTGTCGCCGTCGGCGGCCCGACGGGCGAACCAGCTCGACCCGTCGACCACCTCGTCGAGCCGTTGCTGCGCGTGCCCCAGCTGCTCGATGAACTGCTCGTCGTCGGCGAGCGCGTTCCAACAGGCCGGCGACGTGCGACGCACCAGATCGACCGGATGCTGGCCGCTGTCACGCCACGACCGGCCGTCGGGGGTGCCGTCGAGGCGGTCGAACAGCCGGGCGAGCTGGCGGTCCCAGGCCCAGTGGAGGTTGGCAGCCAACGACTCGATCGCTCGCAGCGACTCGGGCACATTGCTGATGACGGTGAAGTGGTGAACGGGGCGCATCGTGCGGTGACGATAGCGACCTGTCGGCCGGCTCTGGACGTCGTCGGCACTCGTTCATCACGCCGTCACGTGGCCGCCGTGACGCGACGGGTGCCAGCAGAGGGTCAGTGAGGTGATCGGAGAAGATCAGGAGAACATCAGGAGAAGGTCAGGGACGGATCAGAAGGTGGTCTGGCGGCCCCGTGCGGTCACCTCGGCGTACACGTCCGACGTCGTGCGGGCGATCGCGGACCAGGCGTACGTGTGCTCGACCAGGTCGCGGGCGTTCGCCACCAGGATGGTGGCGAGATCGTGGTTGGTCAACACCTGCTCGATCGCGTCGGCGAGGTCGTCGGGGTTCCCGGGCTCGAACGTGACGCCGGCGTCGGTGTCGGCGATCAACTCGGCGAGGCCGCCGGTGCGCGCCACGATCAGCGGCGCGCCGGCTGCCAGCGCCTCCAGGGCGACGATGCCGAAGGGTTCGTACAACGACGGGATCACCACGCACCCGGCACGGTGTACGAGCTGGTGCAGGTCGGCGTCGCTCAGATATCCGGGCAGGGCGACGATGTCGCTCACCCCCTCGACATCGACCTGGGTCTGCAACTCCGGCAGGTAGCTTCCCCGCCCGGCGATCACGCTGCTCACCTCGGGGAGTCGTCCGCGCAGCTCGTGCATCGCGCGCGCCAGCACCTGGAACCCCTTCTCGTACTGGACGCGACCCCACGACACCACGAGTGGCGAGCGCGGACCGGCCGGCACTCTCGGCCCGCCGACGGGGCGCCACCGTTCCGGATCGATGCCGTTCGGGATGTGCGTGACGTGCTCTTCGGCAAGCTCGAACCCGGTGATCAACTGTTCGACGACGAACCGCGTCGGCGAGATCATCCGATCGGCCTGGAACGCCAGCCACCATTCGATCGAGTTGATGTCGGTCGGGTGGCCGAGCGGCAGTTGGCCGCCGTGCCGCACGCGTTCGGTTCCGTGCATCGTGAGCACGAACGGCACGTCGTACCGGGATGCGAGTGAGTCGGCCGCCCAGCCGAGCCGCCAGTCGTGACCGTGCACGATGTCGGGCTCCCATCCGTCGAGTTCGCCGACGAGTCGACTGCCGAGCTTGGTGACGGCATGGTTCGCCGAAGCGACCCGGGTGACCTCTTCGGACGGGGGCAGCCACGGCAGGTCGACGAGCGTGCGAAGGACACGTACGTTCTCGGGTGGCTTCGCTTCGAGTTCGGCGGGCCGTTCGGCCACGGTGAGCACGACGACGTCGTGCCCGGCCCGTGCGAGTGCCGAGCCGAGACCGGCGACGTGTGCCGCGATCCCACCGGTCGAACGTGGCGGGAACTCCCACGACAACATCAGAACGCGCACGGTCGCGCACCTTAGTGTCGGGCCACGGTCGGTGTACCGACGGGCCAACGGGGGCGTACCCTGACCCTCGATGGCCAGCATCGCACGCCCGATCGGCGATCTCGACCTGCACCTGTTCGGCGAGGGCACGCACCGGCGGCTGTGGGAGCTGCTCGGGCCCCAGCCGCTCCACGTCGACACCGACGGCGTGGTGGCCGGCGTCCGGTTCGCGGTGTGGGCGCCTGCAGCCGACTCGGTGTCGGTCGTGGGCGACTGGAACGACTGGGGGCCCGAGCCCCTCGGCCGGATCGAGACCGACGCGCCGACGGGGATCTGGTCGTGCGTCAGCGCGGCAGCGAGGACCGGACACCGGTACAAGTTCGAGATCGTCGCCCACGACGGCCGCGCCGTCCGCAAAGCCGATCCGATGGCCCGGCAGACCGAACTGCCTCCGAGCGACGCGAGCGTGGTCCCGCGGGCGCTCGACCACCAGTGGGCCGACGAGCGCTGGATGGGGACGCGATCGGCCGTGATCGATGCCACGGCACCGATGCGCGTCTACGAGGTCCACCTCGGTTCGTGGCGGCGCGGCGTCGACACCTGGGACCACCTGGCGACCGAACTCTGCGAGCACGTCACCGCGCTCGGATTCACCCACGTCGAGCTGCTCCCGATCGCCGAGCACCCCTTCGGCGGTTCGTGGGGCTACCAGGTGTCGGGGTACTTCTCACCGACGGCCCGATTCGGCGACCCCGACGGCCTGCGGCGCTTCGTCGACACGATGCACCAGCACGGGATCGGCGTGATCCTCGACTGGGTGCCGGCCCACTTCCCGCGCGACGAGTGGAGCCTCGGCCGATTCGACGGGACGCCGCTCTACGAACACCCCGACCCCCATCGCGGCGAACATCCCGATTGGGGGACCTACGTCTTCGACTACGGCCGCAACGAGGTGCGCAACTTCCTCGTGGCGAACGCCCTCTACTGGCTCGACGAGTTCCACGTCGACGGGCTGCGCGTCGACGCGGTGGCATCGATGCTCCACCGCGACTACTCGCGCGAGCCCGGCGAGTGGACGCCGAACGACTTCGGCGGACGCGAGGATCTCGAGGCGGTGGCGTTCGTCCGTGAACTCACCGCCGTGGTCGGCGAGGAGTTCCCCGATGCGTTGGTGATCGCCGAGGAGTCGACGGCGTGGCCGGGGGTCACTCACCCGGTCGAGGGCGACGGCCTCGGGTTCAGCCACAAGTGGAACCTGGGATGGATGCACGACACACTCGACTACCTCTCGCTCGATCCGGCGCACCGACGCGACCATCACCACGAGATGACCTTCGCGCTGTTGTACGCCTACGACGAGCGGTTCGTGTTGCCGCTGAGCCACGACGAGGTCGTGCACGCCAAGGGCAGTCTGCTCGGGCGCCTGGGCGGCACCGACGCCGACCGCTTCGCCGCGCTGCGGGCGTTGTTCGCCTGGCAGTGGGCGCTCCCTGGCGCACCGCTGGTGTTCATGGGTTCCGAGCTGGCGCCCTGGGAGGAGTGGTCCGAGCAGGGTGAGCTGCCATGGCACCTCCTCGACCACGGTGCGCACCGAGGTGTCCACGACGTGGTCGTCCGTCTCAATCAGCTCAGCGACGCGTGGCCGGCGCTGTGGCGCCGAGATCGCGAGCCCGGTGGCTTCCAGTGGCTCGACGCCGACGACGCCGACCACAGCACCTTCGCCTTCACCCGGTGGGACCTCGATGGCGCGGCCGCGGTGGTGTGTGTGGCGAACTTCGTGCCCGTGGCTCGCACGGGCTATCGGGTGGGTCTGCCATGGGCCGGCGACTGGGAGGTCGTGCTCGACACCGACGCTGCGCAGTGGCGGGGGAGTGGACACCGAGGCGAACAGGCCACGGTTGCTGCGAACGACGAGCCGTGGCAGGGAGCGTCGTCGTCGTGTGTCGTCGACGTGGGGCCGATGTCGATGCTGTGGCTCGCGTCCCGATCACCCGGCTGAACCCCGCACACGGGGCGG
>CAZJUC010000045.1:0-18392 GCA_964549065.1 uncultured Ilumatobacteraceae bacterium | reverse complement strand
AGCACTCGAGACGATCACCGCAATGACCACTTGACATCTATAGGAGCGTCGGAGTCGGCCGACGAGGTCCGAGTTCGTCGAGCATGCGCTGGCGGGTGCGGGCGAGATCGGCGAGCACCGATGCGAGCGGGAAGCCGATCGAGCCGCCGTCGATCGCTTCGAGCGCGGCCGCCACTTCGCCGAGCGCGTCGGGACGCACGCGGGCGACGAGGTTGACCAGCACGGCGCGGTGAGCGTGCGCGAGCGACCCGGAATCGATCCCCGCAGCGAGTTGCCGGGCGACGGCGACGGAGTCGGCGAACAACAGCGGTTCGAGATCGGGCGGGATCGGCAGGCTGGGCAATTCGGCCACCTCGTCAGCGGACGGGTCCGGTTGCGAGCTCGCGGCGCCGCGAGCGGCCAGCTCGGGCAGGTGCCCGACGAGCCACCCGGCGAGCGGTCCACAGGCCAGTTCGGCGCGGACCCGACGGACCGGGTCGGAGCGGTGACGGGTGAGGAGTTCGGGCACGAGATCGGGCGGCATCCTCCAACCGTTCGCGAGCAGCGTCAACAACCACTCGTCCTCGAGCACCGGCCACGACGAGATGACGTGGTGCCAGCGTTCGGCAGCGGCCGGCACACACACCGGGCGATCGTCGGTCTCCGGACCTGCGAGCGGTGCACGCGCTGCTCGCGGCAGCACGCCGGCTCGGCGGACGGCAACCGTGGCTGCGACCTGCGCCAGCATCCGCTCCGACGGGGTCGAGCGGACCGTGTCGTCGACGACGTCTGCGATCACCCCGCCAGGCTCCGGCGGGTTGCGCCGGTCGGTGCCCAGCATCGCCACGGCGACCAATCGATCCCACGCCGCACCGAGATCGGACACCGCATCGGGATCGGACACCGCGTCCTCCGGGTGGTCGAGGTCGGGTGGGGCAGTCATGCAGCACTCACGAACGACTCGTCCGCACGGGGCCCGACGTCGATCGAACGATCGTCGAGGTGGACGGCCAACGGAACGACGCCGTGCGGGGTCCACTCGCACGTCACGTCGACGGACCCGCCGCCCGCGACGGCGAGCAGGGTCGCAAGCGGTCGTCCGCCCGCGATCAGTGGCAGGCTGCCACCGGCATCGGTGAGCGCGAACCGTTGGCCGTCGACAGCGATCGAGGCGGTCGCGGTGAACGGGACCCGGTCGAGCCAGGGTTCGCCGGCCAGCAGCATCCCCACCTCCGCGCACGCGGACACCACGTCGACCGACGGCGGGCGGGCCGGATCGACCGGTTCGCCGTGACGCTCGCCGATCAACGCCCGCAACGCCGGGCCCGGGTAGCGGTGGAGGTCGGCATCGATCGCGGTGCCGACGGTCAGTGAGTTGTCGAGACTCTGGCGGTAGGCGGCGAACGACAGCAGCAGCGCCCAGCGGTGCGAGCCGGCACCCCGCAACCAGTGGCGGCGCACCTCGATGCGGTCCTCGCGGGTGTCGCTGCGCGCCGCGACCACCCAGGTGTCGGTGTCGGGAACACCACCGAGCACGTCAGCCTGACGCACCTGCCAACCAACGGTGGTCGCGACGGCGTCGGCGAGCGGTCCGGGCAGCGAACCGAGCCGACGCCCGGCCTGCGCGAGGAGATGCAGGAGGCCGAGTTCTGCGAGGACGTCGCCGTGCCAGTCGGGCGTTGCACCGACGAGGCCGGCGAGTCGGCGGATGCGATTGGCGAGGCTGCCGGCCTGGGCATCGACGAGACGGGCGGCGAGTTCGTCCCAGGTGGCGTACCTTGCCAACGCCGGGTCCGCGAGGCCGGTGCGCATCCGATCGTCGAGCCACCGATCGAGTTCGGTCAGCCCGGCGTGCATACGCTCGACCCGTTCGTCACGCGCCCGATCCCGGTCCGCCACGTCGCCGACGTGATCACCCGAGGTGTCCGACGCCCCGCCCGGCGTGTCGGACACCCCGACGCCTTGCTGGCCGTGGAGGTCGACACCCGCCGACACCTCGCCGCCTGGCGGCGAGGTGTCGTTCGCTGTGGTCGCAGATCGGGGGGTGATGTCGGACGCCCTGCCGGTGTCGGAGGCCCTGGCCGGTGGTGGGCGGGCGTCGAGCCATGCGGCCACGGCGGGTGGCGACGGGACGTCCGAGACGTCACCGTTGCTCCAGAGGAGCAGCAGTGCCAACGCGTGCTTGCACGGGCGACGTCGACTCGGGCAGGTACAGCTGGCCGCGACGCCGACGTGGTCGACCATGGTGTCGTACGGCTCTGCACCGCTCCCCCGGCACGATCCCCACACCGCGCGATCGTCGGCACCGAGGCCGACCCACTTCGTCACCGTGGTCAGCGGCCGCGCCGCACTGAGCGCCGCTGGGGTGGGTGCGATCGCTTCGACCTGCTCGAGCGACCAGCGCGTCACGAGAACGACGAGCTCGACACCGCGACCGGCGTCTCGGCCACCCGGGCAGCGCCGACCGCGTGAGCTGCGCCCTTGGCGTGATAGCTCGATCGGGTCAGCGGGCTCGCTTCGACGTGGCCGATGCCCGCCGCTTCACCGAGCTGCTTCCAGCGCTCGAACTCGGCCGGATCCGCATACCGCACGATCGGCAGGTGGTGCGACGTCGGCCGCAGGTACTGGCCGATCGTGACGATGTCGACGCCGAGACCGGCGAGGTCGGCCAGCAGACCGGCGATCTCGACGTCGGTCTCGCCGAGCCCGACCATGAAACCGGTCTTGGTGGTCAGTCCTGCTGCCTTCGCCCGGGCGAGCACCCCGAGCGAACGGGCATACCCGGCCGAGGGGCGCACGGCCCGTTGGAGGCGGGCGACGGTCTCGACGTTGTGGTTGAGCACGTCGGGACGCACCGCCAGCAGCAGATCGAGCGAAACGTCGTCGCCCTTGGCGTCGGAGATCAGGGTTTCGATGCGTGCTGTCGGTCGCCGCAGCCTGATGGCTTCGACGCACGCGGCGACATGGGCCATCCCGCCATCGACGAGATCGTCGCGGGCGACCATCGTGAGCACGGCGTGGTCGAGGCCCATCCGATCGATCGCCTCGGCCACTCGGGACGGTTCGTCGGCCGCTGGGGCCAAGGGCTTGTTCGTGTCGACGAGACAGAATCCACACGCACGGGTGCACCGTTCGCCGAGGACCATGAACGTCGCGGTGCCGTCGGCCCAGCACTCGGACAGGTTCGGGCACCCGGCGTCCTCGCACACGGTGACGAGGTCCAGATCGCGTACGGTCTTCTTGAGCGACATCACGTCGGCGCCGAGTTCGACCTTCGGGCGCAACCACTCGGGCTTGCGGGTCTCGATCGAGAGTCCGTCGGTGACGCCGGCTGCTTCCAGCCGGGCGGTGGCCCGATCGGACACCAGCTTCACCTGCTCACCCGGGCCTTCGCCGCGCGAGAACGCCGACAGATCGCGCCCGTCGGCGGCGTGCTTCCACGCGACGTCCTGGCGCTCGATCGCGCCGCTCGCCCACCGGTCGGCGGCCAGACGGGCGATCACCTCGGCGACCTCGCGCATCGACACGTCGATGCCCTCCTCGGCGAGCGAGGTCACCGGCTTGTCGCCGATACCGCACGGCACGATGTGCTCACGCAGATAGGCCATGTCGGTTGCCACGTTGAGCGCGAAGCCATGCATTGTGCGTCCATGTGCGAGCCGCACGCCGATCGCGCAGATCTTGCGGGGCGTCACGGCCGGGTCATCGACGTCGAGCCACACGCCGGCAAAGCCCTCGAGGCGACCGGCGGTGGTCAGGCCCAGTTCGGCCAACGCGTCGATCACCAGACCCTCGACGTTGCACACGTGTGCCGACGCGGCGAGCCGATCGACGTTCACGATCGGGTAGCCGACGAGCTGGCCCGGGCCGTGGTACGTGATGTCACCGCCGCGCTTGACGGCCACCAGTTCGGCGCCGACGGCTGCCGGCTCGCACCGCAGGTTCGTGGCCAGGTCGGCCCGTTTGCCGTGCGTGAACACGTGCGGGTGCTCGAGCAGCAACAGGTGTTGTTCGCTCCCGTGTTCGAACAACGCCGTCTGCACCGCCAACGCCTCGCGGTAGGGCACTCGCCCCATCCAGCGGACGCGCAGCGGATCGATCACGACACAGCCGAGCCTCAGAGCTCGGTCGACCAGTCCTTGCTCTCGAGGATCTCCTTGACCCGCGACAGGAATCGTGCGGCGTAGGCGCCATCGAACGCTCGGTGGTCCCAACTCATCGCCAGGTTGCCGACGGGATGGATGGCGATGGCTTCCCCGCCGTCGGGGCCGGTGGTGACCACCGGCTTGCGCACGATGGCGTCGGTCGAGATGATTCCGACCTGCGGCTGGTTGATGATCGGCATGGTCAGCACCGACCCGGCCGAACCGTTGTTGCTGAGCGTGAACGTCCCGCCGGAGATCTCGTCGGGGGTCAGCTTGCGGGTACGGGCGCGCTCGGCGAGATCGGAGATCTCCGAGGCGATCGCCGCGAGCCGCTTGGTCTCGGCGTCGCGAACCACCGGTGCGAGCAGGCCGTCGTAGTCGAGGTCGACCGCGATGCCGAGGTCGACGAAGTTGTGCACGATCAGGTCGTTCTCGCCGACGCTGGCGTTGAGGTGCGGGAACTCGCTCAGGCCGTCGATGACCGCACGGGCGATGAACGGCAGGTAGGTGAGGCTGAACCCGTGAGTGGCCTTCCAGTCGCCCTTCACCTCGGTGCGCACGACGTCGACGTTGGCGAAGTCGACCTCGACCACGCTGAAGGCGTGCGGGCTGGTGGCCTTGCTCATCACCATGTGGTCGCCGGTGAGGCGGCGGATCTTCGACAACGGCACCGTGGTGTCACGCTCGCCCGCAGCGACCGACGGTGCCGGAGCCGGAGCCGGAGCGGCCGGTCGGCCGGCGGGGGCCGACTGAGCAGGGGCCGGAGTCGACTGAGCGGGGGCCGGGGCCGGCTGGGCAGGGGCCGGGGCCGACTGGGCCGGTTGTTGCGATGCCGCCGGTGCAGGTGCAGCCGCTGCCGGTGCACCCGCTGCTGCAGGGTCCTGGCGGTTCGCGCCGGTGGCATCGATGTGGTCGAGCACGTCGTCGCGGGTGATGCGCCCGCCGGGGCCGCTGCCGGCGATCGAGTCGGGTTCGAGGCCGTGTTCGTTCACGAGCCGTCGTACCACCGGCGAGAGCAGCCGGTTGTCGCCGGCCTGTGCGGTCTGGGGGGACGCGGCCGGAGCGGCGGGAGGAGGAGGCGGCGGAGGGGCTGCAGCCTGCGCCGGCGCTGGTTCGGCTTCGGCAGCTGGTTCCGGCTCGGGCTCGGGAGCCGGCTCGGGCTCGGGCTCGGCTTCGGGGGTCGCTGCGGGCGCCTCGGGTGCGGCGCCGTCGGCGTCGCCGACCACGGCGATCACGGTGCCGACGTCGACGGTGTCGCCTTCTTGGACGCGGATCTCGGTGAGCGTGCCGGAGACGGGCGACGGCACCTCGGTGTCGACTTTGTCAGTGGACACCTCGAACAACGGCTCGTCGGCGGCGACGTTGTCGCCGACCTGCTTGAACCATTGGGTGATCGTGCCTTCGGTGACCGTTTCACCGAGCTGTGGGAGGGTGACGTCTGCCATGGGTGTCTCTGCTTCTCGTGTCGGGATCGGGTCGTGTCGATGTGTCGTGTCGGTATGGGGTGGTCGGTGTGGGGTGGTCGGTGGTGGTAGGTCGGTGCGGGCTCTAGCCGTTGAAGTTCCGGCCGGTGAGGGTCATGACGGTCTCGCCGAACAGCTCCGACAGGCTCGGGTGCGGCTGCAGGAACTCGGCGATCTCGTCGACGGAGGCTTCCCAGTTGACCGCGAGATATCCGCCGCTGAGCTGCTCGGTCACCCACGGGCCGACCATGTGGACACCGAGCACCTGGCCGGCAGATCCGTCGGGGCGCTTCTTGGCGATGATCTTCACGAGCCCCTCGGTCTCTCCGAGGATCATCGCTCGACTGTTGAACTTGAACGGGTGTTTGGCGACGACGACGTCGTGGCCGGCGGCCTTCGCCATCTCTTCGTCGGGGCCCGCCCACGCCACCTCGGGGTGGCAGTAGATCGCCCACGGCACCCGGTCGTAGGCAACAGGTACCGGCGATTCTCCGAGCACCTGCTTGACGACCAGGATCGCCTCGGCATAGGCCACGTGCGCCAGCTGCGGTGTGGCGATCAGATCGCCGACGGCGTACACGTCGGGCTCGCCGGTGCGGCAGTACTCGTCGACCTGCACGAACCCGCGCTCGTCGACGACCACACCCGTTCCGTCGAGGCCGAGCTGATCGGCGAAGGGCCGCCGCCCGACCGACACCACCACGGCGTCGACCTCGACCGACTCGCCGTCGCCGAACGACACCGTGGTGCCGCCGAACGCGTTGGGCTCGTGGCCATTGACCATCACGCCGGTCCGAATGGCGATCTTCTTCTTCTTGAACGACTTCTCGACGACCTTGGCGAGGTCGGCGTCGAGACCGGGCAGGATCTTCGGCAGACCCTCGAGGATCGTGACCTCGCTGCCCAGGTCGGCGAACGTCGATGCGAACTCGCAACCGATGGCGCCGCCGCCGATGACGGCGACCCGCTCGGGCACCGTGGTGAGGTCGAGCACCTCGTCGCTGGTCATGATCGGCCCGCCGCGCTCGAAGTTGGGGATCAGGCGGGGCACCGATCCGGCGGCGAGCATCACGGCATCACCGGTGATGGTGGCGTCCGACCCATCGGCCATCGAGACCTGCACGGCACGGTTCGCGCCGAGCGCGCCGACGCCGTTGAACACCTCGACCTTGCGTCCCTTGCACATTGCGCCGATGCCCTTCACCAGGCCGGCCACGATGCCCTGCTTGCGCTCCTGGGTGCGGGCGAAGTTCACGCTCGAGGTTCCGCCGGACTCGATGCCGAAGTCGCTCGAATGGTCGACGTGACGCTTCACCGCCGCCGTCTCGAGAAATGCCTTGGCCGGGATGCAACCCCGGTTGAGGCACGTCCCGCCCAGCGCGTCCTTCTCGACGAGGGCGACGTTCAGGCCGGCCGAGGCCCCGTACAGAGCGGCGGAGTAGCCACCGGGTCCGCCGCCGATCACCACCAGGTCGAAATGATCACTCATCGCCGATCACCGTAGCGTTCGATCGGCGCCTCGTCATCCGACCGGCTTCGAGATCATGGTGCTCCGAGCACCCATGTCGTCACGGAGCTCCGAGCACCCAGTTGCGCTGGGCGTCGCCACGCAGCAGCACCAGCACCCGATTCGAGCCGTCCGCAGCGCTGACGTCGAACTCGATCCGGCATCGCCGGTCGGCCACACTGAGCCCGCCACAGCGCCCGTCGGCGGCGGCCACCAAGGGCTCGAGGCGCCGGTCGCCGGTCGCCAACGAGAAGCTGTCGATGTCGTCGTCGACACCGCCGATCTCGACGTCGACCGAGAACACGCCGTCGGTCTCCTGCGCCCCGAAGACGGTGACGTCGACGTCACCCACCTGCACGGCCTCACCGATCTCGGCAGGTTCGACCGAGGCGGTTTCGTTGGAGAGCTGCAGCAGCAGCACACCACCCGCCAGCAGGATGACCAGGCCGATCCCCACCGACAACAGCAGCAGGGTGCGCGTCTTCATCGGCATCCGAGCCTAGGCACCAGCCGCGAGCCTCCCACCCGTGATGGCGGCGCCGCAGCAGGTCGGGCCGGAACGGGGCCGACGGAAACGTGACCGATCCGGAAACACGGTGGACGTGATGCCCATCGCCGGCGACGAGTCGCTACTGTCCGATCGGTGACAACGAACCGACGCCGCCACGCCGCGGGGCTCATCGGGGCCTGCGCGCTCCTCCTCGCCACGACGGCGTGCGCCTCCGATTCCGACGACACGACCGAGCCCGCCGCAAACACCGCGGCCGAGGCCACGACCGCGGTCACCGAGCCACCGTCGACCGACGCTCCCGGCGACACCACGGCGACGACCACCGGCGACACCGACACGACCGAAGCGCCCACCGAGGCGCCCACCGAGGCGCCCATCACCGAGGCGCCCGTCGTTCCCGAGGCCCTGCAGTTCAGCGCACCACTCGTCGGTGGCGGCACCTTCGAGGGTGCCGCCGTGGCCGACAAGCCGACGCTGTTCTGGTTCTGGGCGCCCACTTGAAGCATCTGCAACCGTGAAGCCCCCTCGGTCGAGGAGGTCGCAGTGCAATTCCAGGATGACGCCAACTTCATCGGTGTGGCATGGACCGGGAGCGACGATTCGTTCCAGGACTTCATCGACCGCCACGGCCTGACGTTCCCGCAGATCAGCGACGACCCCGGCAACGTCTTCGACCGGTTCGGCATCTCCTATCAACCGGCGCTCGTCCTGGTGAACACCGACGGCTCGACCGAGCTCGTCGCCGGTGCCGTCGACGAGGAACTGCTCGGTCAGATCATCTCCGAAGCGAACTGACGCCCGTCGGCGATGAGCGAACTCCCCCCATGTGGTGGATTCACTCATCGCTCGCCAACGTCGGCTCCGTCGAGGTGATCGCCCGGATCGCTTCTACGATCGACCCATGCGCGTCGCCATCACCGGATCCACGGGCCTCATCGGCTCGGCCCTGAAACCGCACCTCGAATCGCTCGGTCACGAGGTGATCCGAGTGGTACGCAGCACCCCGTCGGGCACCGACATCGGGTGGTCGCCGGCCGAGGGTCGCATCGACGACCACGCCCTCGACGGTGTCGACGCCGTCGTGCATCTCGCCGGAGCCGGGATCGGCGACAAGCGCTGGACCGACGAGTACAAGCGTGAGTTGCTCGAGAGCCGCACCAAGGGCACCACGCTGATCTCCCAGGCGATCGCGTCGGCCGACGACGGCCCGAAGGTTCTGCTGTCCGGCTCGGCGATCGGCATCTACGGCGCCCGCGGTGACGAGGTACTCACCGAGGCATCGGCACCAGGCGACGGTTTCCTCGCCGACATCTGCGTCCAGTGGGAGCAGGCGACCACCGCGGCCGAATCGACCGGAGCGCGTGTCGTCCACCTGCGCACCGGCATCGTCTTGTCGGCCGAGGGCGGCGCGCTCAAGAAGCAGCTGCCGCTGTTCAAGTTCGGCCTCGGCGGCAAGATGGGCTCGGGCGACCAGTGGCAGAGCTGGATCTCGATCGATGACGAGGTCGCCGCGATCACCCATCTCCTGAGCGCCGACACTGCTGGGGCGGTCAACCTGACGGCACCGAACCCGGTCACCAACGCCGAGTTCACCGACACCCTCGGCGACGTGCTCAACCGCCCGACCATCCTGCCGATCCCCAAGTTCGGTCCGAAGCTGCTGCTCGGAGGCGAACTCGCCGACAACCTGCTGTTCTCCGGCCAGCGCGTCCTGCCGGCAGTACTCGACGCCGACGCCGGATTCCGCTTCGAGCACCCCGATCTGGCCACTGCGCTGCAGGCGCTGCTCGCGAAGTGAGCGCATCCGTCGCACGGCCCGACGAACCCGTCGTCGTCGTCGGCGCCGGGCTGGCGGGACTCTCGTGCGCCGTGGCCCTCCACGCTGCGGGCATCGACGTGCAGGTGTTCGAGGCGGGCAACGGCGTCGGTGGACGTGTGCGTACCGATCACGTCGACGGCTTCACACTCGACCGGGGTTTCCAGGTGGCGCTCACCGCCTACCCCGAGATGCATCGTCAGCTCGACATGGCTGCGCTCGATCTCCAGGCCTTCGACCCAGGTGCGCTCGTGTGGCGCAACGGAAAGGGCTCGGTGGTGGGCGACCCGTTCCGCCGACCGACCACGGCACTGTCGACCGTGGCCGCACCGATCGGTTCGCTGCTCGACAAGGCGCGCATCGCACAGCTGCGCCACCGCATCCGGGGCGTGCACCCCGCCCGTCTGCTCCAGGGCGACGACGCGACCACCCGGACGGCGTTGAGTGAGGCCGGGTTCTCCGACACGATCATCGAGCGGTTCTTCCGACCGCTGGTCGGCGGGATCCAGCTCGATCCCGAACTCACCGACAGCCGGCGGATGTTCGACATCATCTTCCGGATGCTCGCCGACGGCGACTCCGCCGTACCGGCAGCGGGCATGCATGCGATCCCTCGCCAACTCGCCGACCGACTGCCCACCGGATCGATCCACCTCGACTCGCCCGTGACCGCGACGACACCGACCTCGGTCACCGTCGGCGACACCTCGATCGCGGCGTCGGCCGTGGTCGTCGCCACCGAGGGCCCAGCGGCAGCAGAACTCCTCGCGCTGACACCGGTGGAATCCAAGTCGGTCGGGGCGGTCTACTTCTCGGCGCCCGAGGCCCCGATCACCGACAAACTCGTCGTCCTCGACGGCAGCGGCCGCGGACCGGTGCTCAACGTGGCCGTGATGAGCAACGTCGCGCCCACGTACGCGCCCCACGGCTCACACCTGGTCGTCGCAGCACTGCCCGGACACGACGGCGCAACCATCGAGGCCGACGCCCGCTCGCAACTGCGCGGGTGGTGGGGGCCCCAGGTCGAGGCGTGGGAACACGTCGCCACGTACCGCATCGCCCACGGTCAGCCCCGGCAGCGACCACCGTTCGACCCCAAGCGCCGGGTGCGTCTCGACGACGGCCGGTTCGTGTGCGGCGACCACCGCGACACGGCGTCGATCCAGGGGGCGATGTACTCGGGACGTCGCTGCGGTCTGGCCGTGGCCGCCGAGATCGGCCAGACTGGCGGACATGGCTGACGGGACCGAACACGACGACGCGCTCGACGACGACAAGGTGGTGCGCGGGATCCGATTCGTGCCCGCCGAGCCCCAGGCGGTCTTCGATCTGCTCGCCGACCCGGCCCGACACGCCGTGATCGACGGCTCGGGATCCGTGGTGAAGAGCAACGAATCGGCTCCCGAACGTCTGGGGATGGGTGCCAGGTTCTCGATGTCGATGAAGCTGGGCGTGCCGTACAAGATCACCAACGAAGTGGTCGAGTTCGATGAGCCGACGCTGATCGGCTGGCGCCACATGAGCGGCCACATCTGGCGCTACCGGCTGCGCGCGGTCGACGGCGGCACCGAGGTGACCGAGGAGTTCGACTGGGGACCCGCCAAGAGCGGTCTCGTGCTCAAGCTGACCGGCGCCCCGAAGCGCAACGCGACGGCGATCGAGGCCACCCTCGATCGCCTGGCAGCCCATTTCACGCCCGCCTGAACACGAGCTCGAACCGGAGCGACGCAGAAGTCGGGACCTTTGCCCGTCGCAACAATTGCGGCCGCTCACTAGCGTGGTCGCATGGCGACCAAATGGCTGACGGCGCGCGAGATGGGGGCTTGGCGCACGTACATCGAGACCTACGGCGACCTGATCGCGGCGATCGAACGTGATCTGGCCGAGCACGACCTGACCCTGGGCGACTACCAGGTGTTCGTGTATCTGTCGGAGGCACCCGACCGCTCGATGCGGATGTGCGATCTGGCCGACCTGCTGCAGCTGTCGCCGAGTGGCCTCACCCGTCGGCTCGACGGGTTGGTGAAGGCCGGCCACGTGACGCGCGAGGCCTCGACCGACGATCGTCGGGTGATGCTCGCGACGCTCACACCGACCGGTCTCGCAGCGCTCGAGGCCGCAGCGCCCGATCATGTCGCCAGCGTGCGCCGCCACATCTTCGATCACCTCGACAACACCCAGGTCGACGCGCTGGCGTCGATCTTCGCGTCGATCAAGGCCGGGTTGTCGCAGTGACGACGCTGCCCAGCGGCTTCCACAGCCACGTCGCCAACATCGGGGTCAAGGACGACACCGACGACTTCGTGGTGATCGCTGCCGACCGACCGGTGCCGATCGCCGCAGTGTTCACCAAGAGTCGCTTCGCCGGACCGAGCGTCACCCTCAGCCGAGCGCAGGTCGCCGACGGGCAGGCGAACGCCGTCGTCGTGATCTCGAAGAACGCCAACGTGGCAACCGGGCCACAGGGCCACGCCGACGCAGTGGAGGTGGCCCAGCGCGTCGCCGCCCGGCTCGGCTGCGAGCCGACCGACGTGGTCGTCACCTCGACCGGGGTGATCGGTCGGCGCTACCCGATCGAACGGATCCGCGCCGGCATCGACGCCCTTCCCGAACACCTCGGCTCCGATGACGCCACCGGTCCCGCCCGCGGAATGATGACCACCGACACCGTGGCGAAACTCGCCGAGGCGACCATCGCCGGCACCACCGCGCGGGTGGTCGGCATGGCGAAGGGTGTCGGGATGATCGAACCGGACATGGCCACGCACATCTCACTGCTGTTCACCGACGCCGAGGTCGCCAGCATCGACCTCGATGCCGCATTCCGTCGGGTGGTCGATCGCACCTTCAACTGCGTCAGCATCGACACCGACACCTCCACGAGCGACTCGTCGGTGATCATGGCGTCGGGAGCTGCCGGCCCGGTCGATCCGGACGCCTTCGAAGCTGCTCTGTACGACGTGGCGCTCGCGTTGACCAAGCAGATCGCCGGCGACGGCGAGGGCGCGCAGTCGTTGATCGAGGTGCATGTCGACCGAGCCCGTGACCGAGCCCAGGCGAAGCGGGTCGCGAAGGCGATCGTGAACTCACCGCTGGTGAAGACGGCGGTGCACGGCGGCGACCCGAACTGGGGTCGGGTGGCGATGGCGATCGGCAAGTGCAGCGACGACACCGACATCGACCAGGACGCCGTGGTGATCCGCTTCGGCGACACCGAGGTGTACCCCCGGCTCCTCGACGACGCAGCGCTCGCCGAGCTGTCGGCCTACATGCGCGGCGCCGAGGTGCGCATCCACGTGTCGCTCGCCACCGGCGACGCCGACGCCACGGTGTGGGGTTGCGACCTGAGCGACACCTACGTCCGCTTCAACGCCGACTACACGACCTGAGTCGTGCTCCGGCCCGCTCACCACAGGCCGGGCAATGATCCGAACCGGCCCTGCTCACGTCACTTCGGGGGCATGCGGATGCCGCCGTCGACGCGGATCGACTCGGCGTTCATGTAGCTGTTGGTGACGCACTCGAGCACCATCGACGCGAGCTGCTCCGGATCGCCGAGGCGCTTCGGGAACAGCACGCCTTTCTGGAGGTTCTCCTTGAACGCTTCGCTGGCTTCGCCCTCGCCGTAGATCGGGGTGTCGATCAGGCCCGGTGCCACGGTGTTGACGCGGATGCCGACCGCCGACAGATCACGAGCGATCGGCAGGGTCATGCCGACGACGCCACCCTTCGAAGCGGAGTAGCTGGCCTGGCCGATCTGGCCGTCGAACGCGGCGACCGAAGCGATGTTGACGATCGCGCCGCGCTCGCCGTGCTCGAGCGGCTCGGTGGTGCTCATCGCCGTCGCGGCGACGCGAATGCAGTCGAACGTGCCGATCAGGTTGATCGCCACGACCTTCTTGAAGGCGTCGAGGTTGGCGGCCGATTCGAGCGTGCCGTCCTTGCCGACCGTGCGCTGCGCCCAACCGATGCCGGCGGAGTTGACGAGCACGCGCAGCGGACCCATCGACTTGGCCATCTCGACGGCGTTCACGATGTCGTCGGTGTCGGTGACGTCGACCTTGCAGAAGGCCCCACCGATCTCGTCGGCGAGTTCGTTGCCCCTGTCCTCCTGCAGGTCGGCGATGACGACCTTCGCTCCCTTGGCGGCCAACATGCGGGCCGTGGCGGCTCCGATGCCCGAGGCTCCACCGGTGACGATTGCGCTTGCTCCAGAGATGTCCATGGGCGCAAGCTATTCGCTCACCGTGATCGACGAGGAATCCGGCGCTCGACCGCGTCAGCTGGGGCCGGGCCCGACGCCGAAGCGTGTGTCGACGACCCGGTCGGGGACGACCGCGGCGTAGGTGTCGCTGCGGTTGAACCACCCCGTGACGTCGATCACGAACTCGGTGTCGCTGTGGGTGTACACGCAGACGCTGCCACCGGCGCCGATCGATGCGACCACGTTGTTCGCAGTGGTCCGCCCGGCGGGATAGTTCAGGTTCGCGGCGAGTGGTCGTGTGGTGCCGCACGGCCAGACGGTGGCGAAGCCGCCGGCCGATGGTTCGACCGCTGTGATGTTCATCGAGATCGCCTCGGCGTCGGCCGGGATCGCGACCAATTCGCCGTCGACCGACATCTCGCGACCGGTGACCGGGACCTGCAAGGGCTGGACGGGTCGGAGCAGGCTGGCAGCACCGATGCCTTCACGGGTGTCGACCCAGCGTTGCGGAACGGCCGAGACGAAGCCCGACGATCGTGCGTCGGTGCCGGCGGTGAACCAGCCGACCACGTCGACGACGAGGTCGGTCGCCACGTGCGAGTAGAAGCACAGCGTCCCGTCGGCACCCAGCGGAGCGATCGCGCCATTGGCGCGGATGTCCCCGGCCGAGAAGTTGACCGTCGAGACCACGGGGCGGTCGACCCCGCATGGCCAGACCGTCACATAGCCGGGCCCGGTGGGCGTGACCGCCGTGACGTTGATCGCCGCAGCCACTGCGGAGGGTGGGATGGTCAGGCTGCTGCCGTCGATGCGTTGGACACCGGCACCGATGATCTGCAGGGTGATCGGGCTCTCGGGACGCACACGGCCTCTGGGCACTCCGGTGCCGTCACGTGAGTCGACCAGACGCTTCGGCGTGACCGCAACGAAACCGGAGCCAGTTGCGTCAGCAGGTCCGAACCATCCACCGATGTCGATGACCGCGTCGGTGGCGACGTGCGAGTAGACGCAGGTCGAGCCGTCGGCATCCACCGGCGCGATGACGCCGTTGCCGACGATCGAACCCCTCGTGTAGTTGAGATTCGAGGCCAGTGGACGCTCGGCGGCGCAGGGCCACACGCTGACGAAGCCGCTCCCCATCGGGTCGACTGCGGCGACGTTCAGCGACACGGCGGTGACGTTCGCCGGGATCGTCGAGACCGTGCCGTCGGGGGCGGTCACCGTTCGTCCGACCACCGGGATCTCGATCCGGCGGGGCGGCCCGAGGCGGCCGGCGACCGACGGCGACATCGTGACGAGCGATTGACGCAACCACACTGCGAACTGGGCCTGGCCGGTGGTGGTGAGGTGGACACCGTCGCTGAACCAGCGGCTCCGCTCGGGGCCGGCGCTCGCGGCGTTCCAGTCGAGGACAGTGAGGTTCGACCAGCGCGAGCGCGCAGCGTCGAGCGCCGCATTCGTCGGTCCGTACATCGACGCCCCACCGCTGGTTCGGATGTCGGCGAGGTTCACCCAGGCCACCTGGCGGACCCCGCGCACGGTGAGGGCCGCCATCATCGCGTCGATGTCGGCCGCGATGTCGTTCGACGGGTTGTAGCCGAGTTGCACGACAGCGAGCTCGGTTCCCATCGGCACGCCGGCCGCCGCCTGGACTCCGCTCGGCGACGGTGGGGACTTGGTGACGAAGCGACCGTCACGCACGTCGATGCCGAGCGACCGGAACGTGCCGTCGCTGAGGGTCCGCAACTCCGACGTGGACGATCCGGCGATCGAGTTGCCGACCGAATCACCGATCAGCGCCACCGACGACGACACCGTGTCACGCGTGACGATCCGGACCGTGAAGCCGGGCGACGGGAACCCCTGCGCGCGGCGGAAGTCCCACGCAGGAATCCGTCGAGCGCCTCCGGTACCAGTGAGCACGATGTCGTTGAACCAGATGCCGTCGAACTGTCGGTTGGCTGTCGACTCGGCCTCGACCATCGTGGCGCCGGTCAAGGTCCCGAGGCCGTACCGGGCGGCCAGCGTGTCGGCGTCGAGGATGCGGGTCCAGCGGTGATTCGGGTTGCGTTCCGTGCCGTCGCCAGGGGTGTCGTCGACGGGCGGGAACGCACCGCCTGCGGTTCGCGGCCCGTTCGAGGCCGAGAACTCGGTCGACACGATGTCGCCGCCCGGCCAGACCCGAACGATGCCCGCCGTCGCAGCGATCGCCTGGTCGGTGCGGAAGTCCTCGACGAGCTTCGCGGTCCCCGTGGCGATGGTACGAGTGGCGGCACCGGCGTAGACCTGACACGACATCGAGTCGCAGGTTGCCGCATAGGAGTAGCGCGATTGCTGGAGCCCGTACGAACGCGCCGCGACGGCCTGCGCCCGCACCGCGTTGGCGCCGCGCCCGCCACCGGCCAGCGCCCAGCTCGCCGAGATCTCCTTCGGCACGACACCACGGAGGTAGTCCTCGGTGGCGAGCGCGTTGACCACGCGGGTGCTGCCGGCCTGGTTCGACACCTGGATCGAACCCCGATAGTGGGTGACCGACCCGTTGGGCTGGCACAGTCCGAGCACGTCGGCGCCGTTCGCGGTGGCCGCGGTGGTGAACCTCGGCGACGACGTGGTGCCGAGGAGGCTGAACGTGCCGCCCGAGCCACCAGAGATCATCGACCGAGCGGCGGAGGCCTCCTCGCTGCGCCACACACCGTCCTGCGCCAGCGACCGGTCGACCTGGAAGCGACGGACCGAGGCTTCGGTCAGGTTGCCGAAATCGCCGTCGACGCCGCCCGGATCGAAGCCGAACACGGTGAGGAACTGTTGGACCTGTCGCACCTCGGCACCCCGAGCGCCGTTCGCGAGCGGGCCATCGGGGACCACCAGTGTCGAAGTGGACGAGCACGACACCGAGGTCGATCCGTAGACGTCATAGGTGCCAGCGGCATTGCGGACGGCTTGCATCGAGGGGCGACTGAAGCCGTTCCATCGCACGCCGCTGCCGTGCGAGATCAGGCCCACGGTGCCGGCGCCGTCGAGCGCGAGCAGCCGCACGGTGATCTGACGGGCGGTACCGACGTTCGAATTGGACGTGCCGCCGTAGTAGTGGTCGAGGATCTGCTGCCAGCTCCGACCCTGATCGACTGCCCAGCCGTAGGCGCCCCACTGACTCATACCCCGGCCGTGGCCGAATCCGGTGCCCTCGACCACCACGGCGACCACGTCGGTGGGCGCCGCCGATGCCGTCGGCGTGGCCGTCGGCGCGAACGACAGCAACGTGACGCCGAGCACGGCGGACATCGCGAGCGCGACTCGACGCATGTAACCCGATCGTAACGTACGCGCGGACCGCGGTGTCATCGCCACAGAGGGTTCTTCGTCGTGCTCGGCGGCCGACTTGACGAGTTCTTGCCGGGAATGCGGGCCGGTCTTGCCGGGAATGCAGTGGTGCCGGGAATGCGGTCAGCTCGGCGCCGGCACGGCCTCGACGGCGAGGCGGTCGACGAGGTCGTTCATCGGGTCGCCGCTGTGGCCCTTGACCCAGCGGAACGTGACGTCGCCCGCCTCCACCAGCTCGATCAACGGTTGCCAGAGGTCGACGTTGGCCACCGGCTTCTTCTGCGAGTTGGTCCATCCGTTGCGCTGCCACTTCACGTACCACCGGTCGTTGAAGCACTTCACGACGTAGGTCGAGTCGGAGACGATCTCGATCGGCATCGGCGCTCCGTGGTCGTCGGCGAGGCTCGCGTACGTACGCAGCGCATCGAGCACCGCGAAGATCTCCATGCGCTGGTTGGTGGTGTGCACCTCGCCGCCGGAGCCGTTCGGTTCTCCGCTCGGTGCCACCGCCCACCCCCAGCCACCCGGGCCGGGGTTTCCGCTGCAGGCACCATCGGTGTAGATCACGAGTCCGGCCATCTCGGTGAAGCTAGCGGTGCTCATCCGCGGTCGACGAGGATCGGTAGCGTGACGCGCAGTGAGCGGACCGCGACGATCAGCGCTGCTGGCCATCCTCGTTGCGCTCTCGAGCGCTCTGGTCACGACGAGCGGGCCGGTCGCAGGCCGTCCGGGTCAGCCCGACGTGGTCGTCGTCGGTGACTCGCTCACCGGCGGCAACGACTCCTACATCGCGCCCACCCTGCGCGGTGCCGGACTCGACGCCCGTGTCGAAGGGCTCAGCGCGCGGCGCATCGCCGTGTCGTTCGACTTCCTCGGGTATCGGGACTCGGGCATCGAACGAGTGCGGTCGTTGCGCTCGGCCGGCGTCGATCCCGACCTGTGGGTGATCCAGCTCGGCACGAACGACCTCGGCGTCGTGAAGAACTGCCGGTGCCCCGACCCGATCGTGTTCGCAGGCGACCTGATCGACCGGTTGCTCGCCGAGCTGCCCGCCGACCGGCCGGTCGCCTGGGTGACGGTCATGCATCGGGTCGACCTCGATGCGACCAACGCCTTCAACGAGGCACTGCGACGGCGCGCCGTCGTCAATCCGTATCTGCGTCTCATCGACTGGGCACGGTTGTCGCTGCAACGCCCCGATTGGTTCGCCGACCCCGTCCACCAGACGTTCGACGGGCTGGTCCGCTTCACCCAGATGTACGTCGACGAGATCCGGGCACTGCTCGCTGACCCACCGGGCCCGGCGCAGGCCGTGCCTGGCATCCAGCGGGCAGTTCGGGTGGGCACACCGCTGCGCTGACACGAGTTCTCGCCACACCGGTGTGTACCGCTCGGTAACACTGCGAGACTGTTCCCCATGATCTTCGACGGTTACGTGCACCAGCT
>CAZJUC010000044.1:0-18844 GCA_964549065.1 uncultured Ilumatobacteraceae bacterium | reverse complement strand
GATCAGGTCGTAGGTCTGCGCGGGGATCTGACCTGCAGGCAGCCGTTGCGGTTCGCCTGCGTCCCGCCACGCGGCGGCGGCCCGCACGGCTTGCCCCACGATGGAGCGGGCGACGGAGCCGGCCCCACCGGCCAGCAGTGCGATGTTCGTACCGAAGCCGAGCAGACCGTGGAGCTGGCGTTGCTTCGCCTCCTCGGCCGCTGCGGTCATGACGAGTTCTGCCTGCTCGGTGCGGCTGGCGTCGCCGACGAGGTCGGCGAAGTCGGCGAGGTGGGTCACGTCGGATCGGGTGGTCGCGTCACCACCGACCTGTTCGAAGGTGGCGAACGTGTAGGCGGCAAGTGCAGTCCCGATCGCCGGCTGTGCATCGGGCGAGCGCAGGACCGCTCCGAACAGGTCGACGACGTCGTCGTAGGTGCCGAGTTCGATCGCGGGGCTGACCGCTCGGATCACCACCGGCGTTGCCCCTTCCTGCTCGATCGCGGGTGCGAGGGTGGCGAGGTAGCCGGGGAGCGACGCCGCGATTCCGAGCGCCATGCCCGCGCTCATGCCGCCGTCGAGCGGGCCGTTGGTCGCTCTGGTCAGGAACTCCAGCACCCGGTATCCGTCCGCCAGACGAGTCGTATCCGCATCGACCGCCGCGTGGAGACCGCTGACCACGAAGTCCGACAGCATGGCGGTGTCGAGCGCCTCCCACGAGGCGAGGGCGTACGTCGTCGGTTGGTCGAGCAGGAGGTCGAGGCATGCTCCGGGGTCGTCGGCCATGCTGGCCAGCGCTGCGCCGAGCGAGCGGGCGTAGCGGTCGTGGTCGACGTTCGTGTCGGGGCCGTTCGGCACCGCCATCCGACGTACGAGAGCTGCGGCGAACGATGTCGGGAACCTCGCCTCCCCGACCAGCTGGCCGACGAGTGCGTTCGAGGCCGACAGCTCGACCAGCTCGCTCGCGAACCCGTCGTCGCGGCGAACCCACGAGGCGAGCTGCCGACCGAGGTCGGCCAGGTCGTCGTCCGACGAGGCGGGGTCGGACCCGGCTCGCAGAGCGTCGTCCCGTGCCAGCGCCTGTGCCTTGCGGTCGAGGAAGTCGAGCCGGCGCAGCAGTTGATCTCGTCGCAGCGCCGGAATGGGGATCGCCGGCATGCCGTTCGGTCGGAGGTGGTCGGGGAGCGAGTCGTCGAGTGCGCTGAGCGATCGCACACCGAATGTCGTCAACCGGCTCGCCCGCCAGTGGATCATGGTGTCGCTTGCTTCGATCTCGCGGAGCGCCCGCATCCAATGGTCCTCCAGGTTCCGTCGGGTCAGCGTGACCGTCCGGATCGCTCCCGCTGCTGCCGGATCGGTCGAGGCGATCAGCGCGAGTGCCTCGATTGCCGCCGTCGTGACCCGTGACAGCAGGTGAACTCGGCCGGGTTCGTATCCGGCGTCCATGTCAGCCCGCCAGTCCGATCCTGCTGCGGGCAATCGCTTCGAGCTCCTCGGCCCGTCGGTCGAACTGGTGGGCCTGCCAACGGAGATCCTCGACCGCCCCGTGGAGTTGGTGCTGGTTGGTCGCCAGCGTCGCCCGGCACAGGTCGGCGCGCGGCCCGCGCCAGGTGTCACCTCCTCCGTGGCAGTCGAGGCTCATCACCGGTGAGTTCTCGATGGCGTCGGACAGCTGGCGGAGGTGGCTGGCACGTTGGCGGAGGTGGTGCGCTCGGTTGGTCGCGTTCATCGCCCGACAGTGGGTGCGTCGGATCAGGAAGCGGAAAGGCGCGCTCAGAGATCCGCGAGCTGCACCGTGCGGTCGGCGATCGTCGTCGCCTCGTCGCGATCATGCGTGACCAGCAGGGCGGTCACGTGGGTGTCGCGCAGGATCGTCGCGAGTTCGTCGGCGAGGCGGTCGTGCAGCTCGCGGTCGAGGCCGGTCAGTGGCTCGTCGAGCAGTACCACTGCGGGCTCGGCGGCCAGGGTGCGGGCCAACGCCACCCGCTTCGCCTCACCGCCCGACAGATCGGTGACGCGGCGGTCGTCGAACCCGGGCAGGCCGACCCGGCGCAACCATCGGGTCGCTCGCTCGGTGCGCTCCGAGCGAGCGACCCCCGCCATCTTCGGCCCGAACGCCACGTTCTCGATCACCGAGAGGTGTGGGAAGAGCTGGTTGTCCTGGAACACCATCCCGACGCCGCGGAGGTGGGTGGGTCGGGCGGTGACGTCGACCCCGTGGACGAGCACCCGGCCGGCGTCGGGGGTGATGATCCCAGCAGCGACTCGCAGCAACGTGCTCTTGCCGCTGCCCGACGGGCCGAGAAGGGCCACGACCTCGCTCGCGCCGACCGAGATCGACGTGTCGTCGAGAACCCGGAGCTGACCGAACGAGACGGTGACGCCCTCCAGGTCGAGGCCGGGATGGTCGTTCATCGTCCGGCTCGACCAGCGAGTGGCGACTGGAGGCGCTCGACGATGACGACCAGCACCACGGTGGCTGCGGCCAGCAGTGTGGCAAGCACGAACCCTTGGGCCTGCAGCACCGACCCGGTGCGTCCGAGCAGCTGCTCGATGGCGATCGGCATGGTCTCGCCACCGGATCGGGAGAGGAAGCTCGTCGCCCCGAACTCGCCCAACGAGATCGATGCTGCCAGAGCAGCACCGACCGCGAGCGGCCGCCAGAGATAGGGCACCACGGTGGCTCGCCACGCCCGAACCGGTGATGCGCCGAGCGTCTCCGCCGCCCCCACCAGTGCCGGGTCGACCGAACGCAACACGCCCACGCAGGTGCGCACCACGAAGGGCACAGCGATCAGCGCGTGGCCGACCGGCACGAGCCACCACGACGCGCGCCAGTCGAACGGCGCGGTGTCGAACGTGATCAGCATCCCGAACCCGATCGTGACCGCCGACGTTGCCAGCGGCAGCATCAGTCCGCCGTCGAGCGCCCGGCCCGCCCGTCCTGCCGCGACGATCGCGAGGCTCGCGAGCGCTCCGACGATCACGGCGAAGGCGGTCGCCCAGGCTGCGTTGGTCAGCGAGTTGACGACCGCCTCGACCGGGTCGATGCCGAGCCGGATGCCCGGTCGGATCTCGGACTCGCCGAGGTCGGTCCAGGCGGTCGTGGACCATCCTGTCGGGGTCGAGAACGATCTCAGCACCAGTGCGGCCAGCGGCGCCGCGACGACGAGGAGGGCTGCTCCGGCGATCAGGGCCACGAAGCGATACTCGCCCGAGGTGCGGGGGCGACGACGCGCCGAGGTCGCCAGCAGCCCGATCGCGCGGGCGTGGCGGCGTTGCGCAACGGTCGACCACGACACGATCGCCACCAGCGCGGCGAGCTGCAGGAGTGCCAGCACGGCAGCTCCACCGACGTCGCCGAGTTGTGTTGCCCGCCGCCACACTTCGACCTCGATCGTCCGGGTACCCGGCGCGCCGAGGATGCGGATCACACCGTAGGAGGTGAACGTGAAGAGGAACACGATCGTCGCCGCCGCGGTCACGGCGGGCCGAACGAGCGGCATCGAGATCTGCGTGGCGACCTTCCAGCGGGATGCGCCGAGCGTCGCTGCGGCGGCCTCCATGTCGGTCGGCAGGTGTTCCCACAGTGACCCCACCACGCGCACCACCACCGCCAGGTTGAACACCACGTGAGCGCCGATCACGGCCCACACCGTCCGGTCGATCGAGTCGGGCAGCAAGGCCAGGAATGCAGCGCCCATCACCACCGTCGGCAACACGAACATCGCCGTCAGCAGGCCGACGAGCACCGTGCGGCCCCGGAAGTCGAAGCGAGCCAGCACGTACGCCGGGGCCAACCCGACGACGATGGTCGCCACGGTCGACACCACTGCCTGCCACACGGTGAACCACACGATCTCCCACGTCGACCGGCGGCTCAGCGTGTCGGTGATCGCCGTCGCCGTCACCGCCTCGGCGAGCAACGTGACGAACGGCCATGCGTAGAAGATCGCCAACCCGGTGACCGGCCCGATCGCGAGCGCGACGAGCAGCCACCGTGGCAGGCGGTTCACCCGAGCACCAGCTCCGTCCACTCGTCGATCCACGTCGAACGTTCGGCGTCGATCACGGCCGGATCCAGCGAGCGCGGCGTGTCCGGGACCACGGCGAAGTCGACGAACTGCTGTGGCAGGTCGACGGCCTGGTTCGTCGGGTAGACGAACAGGTTGAGTGGGAGTTCGCGCTGGAACTCGTCGGAGACGAGGAAGTCGACCAGTTGACGCGCAGCGTCCGGAGCGTCGGTGCCGCGCAGCACGCCTGCGAACTCGACCTGACGGAAGCAGGTGTCCTCGATCACGCCCGTCGGGGCGTCGTCGCGTGGCGGGTCGGCGAAGATCACCTCGGCGGGCGGGCTCGATCCGTAGCTGACCACCATCGGCGTCGGGCCGCCGCCGGCCCACGTGAAGCGCTCGTAGTAGGCCTGGGTCCAGCTGTCGACGACCTCGACGCCGTTCGCTCCGAGTTGGCTCCAGTAGTTCTGCCAGCCCTCCACGCCGTACTCGTGGATCGTCGCGAGCAGGAACACGAGCCCGGGCGACGAGGTCGCCGGGTTCTGGACGACCAGTTGGCCGGCATACGCCGGGTCGACGAGGTCGGCGAACGAGGATGGTGGATCGAGGCCGCGCTCGGCGTACCACTCGATGTCGTAGTTGACGCAGACGTCGCCGTAGTCGACCGGTGTCGCCTCGCCGTTCGGCACGAGGTCGAGGAACTCGGGAGCGATCTCGACGGACCCGTCGGCGATCGGACCGGCGATGTACGGCTCGAACACGTCGTCGGCGATCGCCCGCGACAGCAGTGTGTTGTCGATGCCCCACATCACGTCACCCTCCGGGTTGCCGGCGGTGAGCGACGCCTTCGCGAGCATCGTGCCGGTGTCGCCCGCCGACAGGATCTCGACGTCGATGCCGGTGTCCGCGGTGAAGGAGTCCAACGCGTCGTTGAGCGACGTGTCGGCCTCGGGGAACGAGTCGTAGGTGACGAGCGTGACCGAGTCTGCCGTCGGGATACCGGTCGACTCGGTCGTCGCCGAGTCGTCGTCGCTGCCGCACGCCACGACGATCAGTGCAACGACCGTCGCGGCCGCGATTCCCCGAAGCGATGAGTTTCGGGAACTGGGGGTGACACGAGAACTCATCAGTCGGCTCCTTCCGCCTCGGAGCCGGGTTGCTCCGATGGATGGTCGGGCGCCGGATCGTCGAAGATCGTGAGGACGCCGCCGGACAGCGTGACCTGCACCTCCACGGCATCGTCGCCGGCGGGCACCTCGTTGCTGACGCCCATGCCGACGAGCGGTTCGAGGTCGAACTGGTCGAGCTCCCATCGAGGGCCCGACAACGTGACGCGCACGCACGGCCCGTGCAGTGCGAGCAGCGACAGCGTCGATCCCGGCACGAGTCGCAAGGTCGCCGATCCGGGGCCGTGCACGACCCGGAGGTGCTGGCTCTGCCACCACCCGTCGAGCACCGGGACGCTGGTGAGGCCCAGGGCGCCGAGGGCTCCGATGCCGGCGAAGGTGTGGTCGAGGCGGTCGCCGCCGCCGACGAGGGTGATGCGCTCGGGGTCGAACTTCGTCGCCAAGGCCAGGGCCAGTTCCGTGTCGGTCTGGTCCTTGTCGGTGGGGTGGCGCGAGATCTCGGTGTGACGCGCCGCCCATGCGAGACCCGCCTCGGTGACCGAGTCGAGATCGCCGACGAGATGTGTCGGCTCCAACCCGCCGGCGAGGGCGTGGTCGAGGCCACCGTCGACGGCCATCCAGATCGTGTGCTCCGTCGCCTCGGATCGGAGTCGGGAGACCAGGTCGGCGTCGAGTGTCGATGCCCCGGTGATGATGACGATGTGTTCGTTCACGATTCCTCCGCCGGCATTACCCGGATCAGGTTCTCGGGTCGATGACGGCGGTCACCCTCTCAGCCCGCCGGTCCAGCGAGCTCCCCATGTGGTTGTCGGACACCTGAGGTTACCCGATGATCGTCTGGACCGCGAGCGCGACCGCCGACACCACGAGCATGCCCACGATTGCGAGGTCGAAGCCCCGGGTGGACACCGCGTTGCGCAGGCGGGTGCCGATCGGGATCGCCGCGAACACCGGGATGCACGCGAGCAGCGTCGCGACGACCCGCCCCGACAGTTCGCCCGAGCTGATCAGCACGATCAGCTGTGTCAGGCCGGTGATCAAGAACAGTGAGGTGACCGAGAGGATGTGGGCACCCCGTGGCAGGCGGTAGCTGTGGATCCACGACCCGACGATCGGGCCCGAGATGCCGACGGCGCCTTGGAACACGCCGGCCAGACCGCCGACCGCCGGCGCCAGGCGCCTCGAACGCTCGGGTCCGACCCTGAGTTCGGGATGAGCGACGAACAGCACGACGTAGCCGACGATCGCCACGATGACGGCGATCACCAACGGTCGCTCGGGGATGTTCACGAGCAGCAGCGTGCCGGCAACCGCCCCGACGACCCCGGAGATCGCAAGTGTCGGCAGGTCACGGGTCTCGGCCCAACTGTGGCGTTCGCGCCCCGCCAGGTAGGCGTTCGCGAGCACGTTCGGGAACGCGATCACGACGATCGCATCGTTCACGTCGACGAACAGCGACGCGATCGGGATGGCGATCAAGGGCAGCCCCATCCCGGTGATCGCCTTCGCGATCGCTCCGATCACCACCGCGACGAGGACGATCGCGAGTTCGGTGCCGCTCACTGCGTCCTCGCGGCCCGCCGGCTCGCGGGCAATCCGATCACGATCGGGTCGGCCACGGCATGTCGCCGGTGGCGACCGGCCGCTCCGGGTCGGCAGTCCACCCCGACCACGAACCGACGTACACCCGCGGCAGTCCCAGCCCGGCGTGCTCCATCGCCAGGGCGTTGTGGCACGCCGTGACGCCCGACCCGCAGTACACGATCGGGTGGGCGTCGTCGCTGGTCAACGACGCGAAGCGATCACGCAACTCCGACGACGACCGGAACCGTCCGTCGGAGCCGAGATTGTCGGCGTACGCCAGATTGAACGCGCCGGGGACGTGGCCCGCCACTGCATCGATCGGTTCGATCTCGCCGGCGTAGCGGGCAGGGTCACGACTGTCGATGACCACGCCGTCGTCGCTGACGTGCTGCGCGACGTCGACGGCATCGGCGAGCGCGACGGGCGGCCAGTCGAGTACGGCCCGCTCGACCCGGGCGACGACTGCACCGGGTCCGCTCTCGACCGCACCGTTCTCGCGATCGGAATCGGCGATCCATCCCTCGATGCCACCGTCGAGCAGAGCCGCCGGTCGCCCGAGGATCCGCAGCATCCACACGAGCCGACCGGCGAACGCCCCACCACGGACGTCGTACGCGAGCACGGTCGCGTCGTCGTCGATGCCCAGTCCCCCGAGGGCGTCCGCGAAGTCGGCGGGCGAGGGGAGTGGATGACGGCCTTCGGTACCCGCCGGCGCAGCGGCGAGTTGATCGTCGAGTGACACGAAGCGGGCGCCCGGCAGGTGTCGGCGCTCGAACTCGAGGAGCGGGTCAGATCCCGCCATCTCGGACCCGACGTGGCAGATCACGACCGTCGGGTCCGCGGCGAGCCGAGCACGCAGCCAGGCGGCATCGACGACCGGCGGCACGGTTGCGGACGACGCCGAGCCGGCGTCGGACGGTCGCACCCGGGCGTCGCGGTGCCGGCGCACCCGGTCGAGCGGTTCGGTTCGGGTGCACCCCTCGACGATCGCCTCGAGGCGCTCGGTGACGTGGCGTCCGAGGTACCAGACCCCGATCCGCTCCATGATCGGAGCGAGCAGCGTCGACGAGCAGGAGAAGTCGTAGCGCACGCTCACCTCGACCCGCCCCTCCGGCTGTTCGGTGAAGTGCCAGCTGCCCGAGAACGTACGGAACCACCGTGGCCCCTCGACCATCCTCACCTCGACGAGCGCCGGTCGGCGAGAGGTCTGGTACTCGGTGACCGTCCGCAGGCCGTCGCGAGAGTCGGTCTCGGTGCTCGACTGGGAGAGATCGAACACTTCATCGATGGGACCGATGACGCTGACGGCTCGCTCGACGATCGGCATGCGGCCCAGCCTGCCACGGTGGCGGCCCGGATCTCTGTGCCGATGTTCGCGCCGGCTGGTCGCTCTGGCACGATGAAGCGATGAGCGACACCTTCACCGCACTCGTGCTGCGCGAGACAGACGACGGACACGTCGGCGCGCTGGAGCAACTCACCGATGCCGACCTGCCCGACGGAGATGTCACCGTTTCCGTCGACTATTCGTCACTCAACTACAAGGACGGCCTCGCCCTCGCCGGCAAGAACCGGATCGTGCGGAGCTACCCGATGGTGCCTGGCATCGATCTCACCGGCACCGTGCTGGCGAGCGACTCACCGAAGTGGAACGTCGGCGACGAGGTCATCTCCACGAGCTTCATGGTCGGCGAGCGGTACTGGGGCGGATTCTCCCAGCGCCAGCGGCTGCAGTCCGACTGGCTGGTGCGCCGACCCGAGTCGATGTCGGCGCGTACGGCGATGGCGATCGGTACCGCCGGGCTGACCGCGATGTTGTGCGTGATGCAGCTCGAGACCGCCGGGGTGCAGCCGTCGGATGGCCCGGTCGTGGTGACGGGTGCCGCTGGTGGCGTCGGGTCGGTGGCGGTTGCGTTGCTGTCGGGGTTGGGCTTCGAGGTCACCGCGGTGACCGGGCGTCCCGAGACGCAGGACTACCTGCGCAGTCTGGGGGCGTCCGCGTTCCTGACCCGCGAGGAGATGAGCCAGCCGCCGAGACCGCTGGAATCGGAGACCTGGGCAGGAGCGATCGACACGGTCGGCTCGACGATGCTCGCCAAGGTGCTCGCGCAGATGAAGTTCCGCTCGACGGTCGCAGCGTGTGGCCTCGCCGGCGGTGCCGACCTGCCGACCACGGTGATGCCGTTCATCATCCGGGCGGTCAGACTCCAGGGCGTCGAGGCCGTGATGGCCCCGATCTCGATGCGCGAGGCGGCGTGGAGTCGGCTGGCAACCGACCTGCCCGTGGCGGTCGTCGACACGATCACCGAAGTGGTGCCGCTCACCGAGGTGCTCGAGCGCGGCCCGGCGATCCTCGACGGTCACGTGCGCGGTCGCTGGGTCGTCGACACCAACGCCTGATCAGCTCCGATCGTCTCCTGGATGACGCCTGGGGTCTGACCCCTGGCGTCAGTCGACGGGGGCGCGGTCGTGGTAGTCGGCCCACTCCCATTCGCTGCCGTACTCGTCGAGCAGGTCGAGGAACGGCATCGGTGGGAGCGCTTCGGGGCCGACGACCCCTGCGCGACGCCACACGCCGGTCGACATCAGTTCGATCGCCACGGCGGGCATCACCGCGGTCTGCCACACCACCGCCTGGTGGCCGAACTCCTTCATCGACCAGGCGTTGTCGACCACGTGGTACACGTACACCTCGCGTGGCCGGCCGTCCTTGCCCAACCCGGTCACCCAGGTGCCGGCACAGGTGCGGCCGTGCATCATCTCGCCGAGCGTCGCCGGGTCGGGCAACGTGGCCGCCACCACGTCGCGCGGCGACACCTGCATGCCCTTGACCTCGACCGTCGCGGTGGAGTGCAGGTCGAGCTTGCGCAACGTCTTCAGTACGTCGATGAACTCGTCGCCCAGGCCGTACTTGAACGTCACCCGCTGGGTGTCGATCCACCGTGGCATCAAGATCACCTCCTCGTGCTCGACGTTGACGCACTGCAACGGGCCGATGCCGTCGGGGAACGTGAAGACCTCCGGTTCGGAGAACGGTTCGGTGGTGAACCAGCCCCGCTCGCGTTCGTAGACCACCGGAGGGTTCAGACACTCCTCGATCGTGGTCCAGATCGAGAACGTCGGGGCGAAGTCGTAGCCGTCGACGACGAGGTCGGCGCCGTCGCGCACACCGATCTCGTGGATCTCGCTGAACAGCTCATCGGCGGCGTAGCGCGCCGCGACGTCGGAGAACCCGGGTTCGACGCCCATCCCGCACAGGGCCATCAGCCCCCTGGCCTTCCAGATGGGCGACTGCGCGAACTGCCCGTCGCCGAGTCGGATCCCGGTCTTCTCGTACGGCTGGGTGGGGTGCGGCACCGACAGGTTCATCGCCATGTCGACGTAGTCGCAGCCGGCCGCGAACGCACCCTCGAAGATCGGCGGGTTGAACCGCGGGTCGCAGGCGTTCAGCACCACGTCGGAGCGCATCTCACGGGCCAACGCCGCCACCGAGTCCTCGGACGAGGCATCGATGTGGGCGGCCGCGACCCGACCGTCGTCGGTGTTCGCCGCCGTCTCGACCGCGGCGTCGGCCTTGTCGACGTCGATGTCGGCGACGGTGATGTGGGTGTAGGCCGCCCGGGTCGAAGCGATCGCCACGAACGCGGACCCGACACCACCCGCACCGACCACGAGGACACGCATTGCGGCAATGTACTCCTCCGGCGGCGCCGTCTCGTTCGTCGGGGAGACCCCGGAGACACCACGTCGGTACGCTCGGGGAGTGCACGAGGAAACACTGCGGTCGAGGTCGCTGTGGCTCGATCAACTCGACGGTCCGATCGCTGGTCGCGAGGGACTCGCCGGCGATGTCGATGTCGACGTCGCGATCGTCGGCGGGGGCTACAGCGGCCTGTGGGCCGCTCACTCGCTGTTGCGTGCGGATCCCTCGCTGCGCGTCCTCGTGATCGAACGCGAGATGGTCGGTTTCGGAGCGTCGGGCCGCAACGGTGGCTGGTGCGTGGGGGAGTTGGCCGGCGGGCTCGGTGGTGCCGTCACCACGTGGGGGCGCCCGGCCGGTGTGGCGATGACCCGCGCCATCGTCGACACGGTGGCGGAGATCGGCCGGGCGATCAGCGCCGACCGCATCGACTGCGGTTTCGAGGCCGGCGGCGTGATCCGCCTCGCCCGGACGGCGCCACAGCTCGCCCGTCAGGACTCGGAGGTCGACCAGTACCGCGAACATGGCTTCGGTGACGACGTCCTGCGACCACTCGACGCCGCTGAGGCGTCCGGGCGGCTGGCGGCCACCGACGTACTCGGCGGGCTCCACTACGCGCCGGGTGCCCGGGTGGATCCGGCGCGCCTCGCGCGCGGACTTGCCGACGTCGTCGAGCGGCTCGGCGCCACGATCGTCGAGCGGACCACCGCCACCGACATCATCGCCGGCTCACCGGCCGCTCGCCCGGTGGTCGTGACCGGGTGTGGCCGTGTACGCGCCGACGTGGTGGTCCGCGCCACGGAGGCCTACACCCGCGACCTGCCGGGTCTGCGACGGCTCCTCGTGCCCCTCTACTCACTGATGGTCGCCACGGAACCGCTCGATGCGTCGACGTGGGAGTCGATCGGGCTCCGCAACCGTGAAACGTTCGCGGACGACCGCCGGATGGTGATCTACGGGCAGCGAACCACCGACGACCGCATCGCTTTCGGCGGGCGCGGAGCGCCCTACCGGTTCGGGTCGGGGATCGACGCGGCCCTCGAGACGAACTCGGTGATCCACGACCGTGTCGTCACCACGCTGGTCGAGCTGTTCCCCCAGCTCGCCGGCGTCGACATCACCCACCGGTGGGGAGGTGTGCTCGGGGTACCGCGCGACTGGCGTCCGTCGGTCGGGTTCGACCGTTCGACCGGTCTCGCCTGGGCGGGCGGCTACGTCGGTGAGGGCGTTGCTGCGGCCAACCTCGCCGGCCGCACGATCGCCGATCTCGTGCTCCGCCCGGACTCGGCGCTGGCGGCGCTGCCATGGGTGCAGCATCGATCGCCACGTTGGGAGCCCGAGCCGCTGCGGTGGGCGGCGGTCAACGGAGCTCGGCGCCTCGCCGGTTGGATCGACGAGCAGGAGTCCGAGCGGCAACGCACACCCCGTCGTGCTGCCGCTCTCGACCGGATCGTGGGATGATGCGGCGATGAGCGTGGACAACCTGTCGCATGTGTGGTTCAAGGTGACCGACCTCGAGGTCGCCTCGGGCGAGGGCTCGTGGGTCACCACCACGTCCGGTGAGCGCTACCTCGACTTCAGCGGTGGCATTGCCGTCACGTCGACCGGGCACAGCCATCCCCACGTGACCGCCGCGATCGCCGCGCAGGCACAACGCTTCGTCCACGCGCAGGCCAACGTCTACACCCACGACCTGATGCAGCCACTCGCAGCGCGTCTCTGCGAGATCACACCGGACGGCATCGACACGTTCTTCTACGCCAACTCCGGAGCCGAGATCACCGAGGCCGCCGTCAAGCTCGCCAAGCAGGCCACGGGTCGGCCCAACATCATCGTGTTCCAGGGAAGCTTCCACGGTCGTACCCATCAGGCCATGGCGATGACGGCGTCGAAGACCGTCTATCGCGCCGGCCATGCCCCGCTGCCGTCGGGGATCTTCATCGCGCCGTATCCCGACGTACGCGCCGATGATCTGCAGGACGAGATCAGCCGTGCCCTCGCCGGGTTCGACGAGCTCATCATGTCGGTCACGGCACCGAACGAGACGGCAGCGGTGATCATCGAACCGGTGCTCGGCGAGGGCGGGTACATCGCAGCTCCCGCCGGATTCCTCGAGGAGATCGCTCGTCGATGCGCCGATCACGGGATGTTGTTCATCGCCGACGAGGTGCAGTCCGGCTTCGGGCGCACCGGCAAGATGTTCGCCATCGAGCACTACGACGTGTCGCCCGACATCGTGTGCATGGCCAAGGGCATCGCATCGGGGTTTCCGTTCTCCGCGCTCGGGACGCGACGAGCGCTCGACGACCGCTGGCCGACCGGCTCGCACGGAGGCACCTACGGCGGCAACCCGATGGGCTGTGCGGCAGCGCTGGCCACCATCGACGTGCTCGGCGCGGACGGGTTCATGGACCATGTGAACGCGCGCGGCCAACAGCTCGCGGACGGGCTGCGCCTGCTCCAGGAACGTCACCGGTCGATCGTGCAGGTACGTGCACTCGGCCTGATGGTCGCCGCCCAGTTCGACACCACCACCCGAACGTCGGCACTCGTGTCGCACTGCCTCCGCGAGGGCAAGCTGATCACGATGACGGCCGGTGCCGCGGGGACGACGTTGCGCTTCATGCCGCCACTGACGGTCACCGCCGCCGAGATCGACCTCGCGGTCACCGCCCTCGGCAACGCCCTCGACGAGGTCATGTAGCCCACGTCGGTGTTGCACGCTCCACGACCCGGGCCACCCGAACTGCAACGCCGGAGCGAGCTGTGCGTGCAGCTTTCAGCGCCCGTCCGGACGGCCGTACAGCGCCAGGGACGCGTTGGTGTAGCGGCCGTCATCGGTGACCTCGGGGCCGAACCAGTCGGGTGGTTCGAATGCCGTCATTGCGTCGGTCGAGGAGAATTCGACCTCGGCGACCACGAGGCCGTCGAGGTCGCCACCGAACACGTCGAGTTCGATGACGTGCTGGCCGTACGGGATGCGTCGGCGGGTCTTCTCGATTCGATGACCGTCGGTGTGCGGCCACGCAGCATCGAACTCCCGACGATCGATCGGCCATTCGAGCTCGGTCCGTTCGGCGCCGTCGCCCGCCTTGATGGTGAGCGTGCAACCGTCACGGCCGGCGTCACGAACCCGAATCGAACGATGCTGGTCAGCGGCGAGATATCCCTGACGAAGCTCCGATGCCGGGGCCTCGCGCGCCTGTTCGGGTGCTGCATCCACGAGGTACCTCCGCTCGCGTTCGACGAGCGTTCGGTCGGGTCCGTCGGCCGGCGCAGCCAGCACGGCGAGTCCGCCGGTGTCGAGCTCGGGCCCGAGGTCGACGGCCAGCCGCCAGTAACGGCTGATCCGGTGAGCGAAGGCGTGGTCGGGCTCGGCGTAGATCGTGGCCCCCGAG
The DNA here is from genome assembly GCA_964549065.1 of uncultured Ilumatobacteraceae bacterium. Lineage (GTDB taxonomy): Bacteria > Actinomycetota > Acidimicrobiia > Acidimicrobiales > Ilumatobacteraceae > Sva-07. The sequence continues at coordinate 5,043 of CAZJUC010000044.1, read as the reverse complement.
CGAAGCGCCCGTTCGCGCAACGCTTCCTGCCGTTGCCGTGCGAGCTCGCGAACATGCTCGACCTGGCCGGGCGGAGCGTCGCAGTCGTCGTGTGCATCGAGGACTTCGACCAGCACGGTGAGGTCGTGGTCGTCGCCGAGGGCCTCGGCGAGGTGGTCGAGTCGGTCGACGAGCGGGTCGAGCACGCTCGGCGCCGCGTCGTGCACGAGCTGGATCTGGTACCACAGGTACTTGACCGACTTTCGCCACTCGTGCAGGCGACGGTCGGTCGGGTCCGACCGAACTCGCCGCAGCGCGGAGCGCCCCTGGCGGTACGCCGCCAGGATCCCCGCCTCCGGCGTGTCGAATCCGCGCGGGATCTTCCACTGCTGCGACATCGCACGAGCATCCGCCAGCAGCGCCCGAGCGGTCGCGATCCGGTCATCGCTGTCAGAGGTGCCCGCTCGACTGGCATCGGACGACGTCGCTGCCTGGCGTTCGCACATCGCCTGCAGCACCGCATCGTGGGGGCTCGTCGCCAGCAGGGCGTCCAAGGTGGCGAGCACCGCATGGGCGTCACGAAGTGTCGACAACTGGTCTGCTGCGTCGCGCACCGTGCGGTCGAACGTGCCGAAGTCGTCGCCCAACGCCGGTTTGACCAGTCGCGCCAGCCCGCGTGATGCCTTGCATCGCTTGCGGACCTCGTGCACGACCATCTCCAGGTCGACGTCGGACCCGCCGGCACCGAGCACCGAGTCCAGGTACCCGATCGCGTCGTCGAGCCGTTTGGCTGCAACGCGTCGGACCTCGTGCTGGAGTCGGTGGCCTGGCCGGAACGCGTCGCCCATCGCCGTCCAGTGAACCCGTCCGCCCGGTCGGAGGCAAGCGTCGATGACGCGGACATGACGATCGGCCCTGGCCGTGGCGCGCTGTTGCCCCGTAGCGTCGATCGCATGGGCAACAACGTGACTTCCTGTCCGTCGTGCGGCGCGAAAAACCGGGTGCCGACGTCGGCGGCCGGCACGCCCCGCTGCGCGAAGTGCCAGAGCGCCCTGCCGTGGATCGTCGACGCCGGTGACACCGAGTTCGTCGCAGCAGTCGACACCAAGCGGCTGGTGCTCGTCGACCTGTGGGCCCCGTGGTGCGGGCCGTGTCGGATGGTCACTCCCGTGCTCGAGCAGTTGGCCGACGAGTTCGCGTCGACGCTCAAGGTGGTCAAGGTCAACGTCGACGAATCGCCGCGAACCGCCGCTCGCTACGAGGCGCGCAGCATCCCGATGCTGCTGTTCATGCGTGACGGCGAGCTCGTCGACACGGTCGTCGGTGCGCAGCCCGAGCACGTGCTGCGGGCACGGATCGCGAAGTTGTCGTGACGGCCCGCCGGTTCGGCTACACCATCGTCGCCTCGTCGCTGCACGACCCGCACGCGGTCGCGACCCTGATGGCGTCGGCGCGGGGGATCCTCGACGATCTCGGTGGCGTGTCGGATGACGGTGGCGATTCGAACGACGTTGCCGTCTCGGAGCCGCATCTGTTGGTCGTGGCGACCGGCGGCACCGAGCGGATGCTGCTCGACGAGATCGCCGACCGTCGGGTCAGCCACCCGCGGCAACCCGCGATCCTCGTTGCCCACCGTGGCCACAACTCGTTGCCGGCTGCCTTGGAGACGCTGGCCGCGGTGCAGCAGGCGGGCGGTCGCGGACGCATCGTGTCGCTCGGTGGTGACGTCGACGCCGATCGTGCGGCGATCGATGAAGTGGTCGGCGACCTCGAGGCCATTGCGGCCATGCGCGCCGTCAAGCTCGGGGTGATCGGTGGTCCGTCGTCGTGGCTGGTCGCGAGCACGCCCGACCCCGACGTCGTCAGACGGCGATGGGGGCCCGCCGTGGAGACGGTCGAGCCGACGAGGATGATCGAGCTGACCCGCACGCCGGTGACACCGACCGGCGTGCTCGCCGAACGGTTCACCAGCGTCGCCGACCCTGTCCGCTCCACCGTCGAACGCCAGGCCGTCGATGACGCGATGGGTGTCCGGGCGGCGCTGATCGACGTGCTCGACAACGATGGACTCGACGCGGTGACCGTGCGATGCTTCGACCTGCTCGGCGATCCCGGCACCTCCGGTTGCCTCGCGCTCGCGAGCCTGAACGACGACGGCATCGTCGCCGGTTGCGAGGGCGACGTGCCCTCCGCGTTGGCGATGCTCTGGGTGCGCCACCTCCTCGGGCAGCCGACCTGGATGGCGAACCCGGCATCGGTCGACGTCGAGGCCAACGAGCTGGTGCTCGCACACTGCACGGTCGCGCCGTCGATGGTCGAGAGTTTCGGGCTCGACACCCACTTCGAGTCGGGCATGGGCGTCGGGATCAGCGGGCGGTTCGCCGAGCAACCGGTCACGCTCATCCGACTCGGGGGCGGTGATCTCGACGAGTGCTGGATCACCGAGGGAGACATCGTCGCCACCGGCGACGACGGCGATCTCTGCCGCACCCAGGTGACCGTCGCCCTGTCGACGGGCGACGTCGGCGACCTGCTGACACGTCCGCTCGGCAACCATCTGGTCCTCGCCGCCGGGCACCACGGGGCTCGACTACGGCGCTGGTGGCACCTCGTGGTCGCCGACTGACCCGACCCGCACGCCGTCGACTCACGCCCCGATCGGCACCGTGCGACGACGTGACGGTGTCGAGGCGACGGTGTCGACGCCCCGGTGTCGACCCCCGGTGAACCGTCGCATCCCGTGGCAGTAGTGTGTCGCTCGATGTCTCGCCCCGTGCTCGCCGTGTTCGATCTCGATCGAACGCTGATCACCTCGTCGTCGGCGACGGTGTTCCGCAAGCACCTCGCCGCCCACGGTCTCGGCGGAGGTCAGGACCTCCCACTCGTCGACGTCCTCACCAAGTTCTACGAGCAGTTCGGCGAGACCTGGCTGATGATGCAACCAGCGCGCCTGTCGAGCCGGGCGGCCAACGGGTGGAGCGTGGCCACCGTCGAGGCGGCGATGCAGAACGCAGCCGACGAACTCGTCGAACTGGTGCTGCCCGGTGCCGCCAAGGCGATCGCCGAACATCGAGATGCCGGTCGCCGTCTGGTGATGGCGACCACCTCGCCGCTGGTGTTCGTGAAGCCGTTCGCCGACCGCCTCGGTTTCGACGACGTGGTGGCGACACAGTGGGAACGTACCGACGACGGCGAGTCGTTCACGGGGCGGATGGCCGGCCAGTTCGTGTGGGGGCGATCGAAGGCCGATGCGGTGGCGCTGTGGGCGGACCGGCACAGCGTGGACCTGAGCGGCTCGTGGGCGTACAGCGACAGCTACTTCGACGCGCCACTGCTGGCGATGGTCGGGCATCCGGTGGCCGTCAACCCGGACCTGCAGTTGCGTCTCACCGCTGCGGTGCGGGGATGGCCGGTGGTGCACTTCGACCGCTCCGCCGGTGTCTCGAAGGTGCTCGGACGCGAGCTGCAGGAATGGGGCCGTCCGTTCATGCGCCGAGAGATCGTCACGCCGAACGCACGCATCGAGTTCGACGGCCTCGAGAACATCCCGGAGACGGGGCCGGCGATCGTGGTGTTCAACCACCGGTCGTACTTCGACCCGATCGTCATGGGCCTCGTGCTCGCCAAGACCGGCCGCAACGTTCGCGGGCTCGGCAAGAAAGAGGTGTTCGACGTCCCACTCGTCGGGCGGCTGATGAAGGCCTCCGGCGGCATCCGGGTCGACCGGGGCACGGGCTCCGACGAGCCGCTCGACGCTGCGATTGCCGCCGTCGACGCCGGCGAGCTTCTGATGGTCGCCCCCGAGGGCACGATCCCCCGGGGCCCGGCGTTCTTCGATCCGGTGCTGAAGGGTCGGTGGGGCGCGGCGCGCATTGCCGCGGCGACCGGGGCGCCGGTGATCCCGGTCGGTCTGTGGGGCACCGAGCAGGTGTGGCCGCGCAGCTCGCGCCTGCCGAAGATGTCGCTGACCGACCGCCCCCGGGTGACCGCCAGCGTCGGGCCGCCGGTGAAGCTGGCCCACCGCAGCCCCGACGCCGACACCAAGAGGATCATGAAGGCGATCAGCGCCCAACTCCCGCCAGAGGCCCGCCGGCGCCGCACCCCGACGCCCGAGGAGTTGGCGCGCACCTATCCGCCTGGCTATCACGGGGACCCGGAGGCCGAGCTGTCGCGTCGGCCGGGGACGAACACCTGAGCTGGGCGACCAGACGAAGGAGTGATCATGGCCGAGACCCGAGAACGAGAATCGCGCTTCAGTGACCGCATGTCCGACCACGAAGCGTTGATGTGGAACGTCGAGAAGGACCCGTGGCTCAACCCGAGCGGCGCGTCGCTCACCCTGCTGCAGGGATCCGTCGACGACGAGCACTTCCGTCGCACGATGCGGAGAGCGGTGGCCAAGATCCCCCGGCTCCACGAACGCGTCGTGCCAGGTCTCGGACGCCTCGCGCCGCCCGCGTGGGTGCCCGACCCGGAGTTCGACATCGACTTCCACGTGCGTCACGTCCGCCTGCCGAAACCCGGCACCGACCGCCAACTCTTCGACCTCGCCGCGCAGCTCTACCAGGAGCCCCTCGATCGCACTCGACCGCTGTGGCGGTTCGTGCTGATCGACGGTCTGAAGGGTGGCCGGTCGGCGATCTGGGCGATCGTGCACCACGCCGTCAGCGACGGCATCGGCCAGCTGCGCATGGCCGAGATGTACCAGCAGCTCGAGCCGGACGCCCCGATGCCCGACGACGTCGATCTCGAGACGATCGTGGCCGAGGCCGTCGAAGCACACCACGCCAAGCAACTCGGCGGCGACCTCACCGACGGGTTCCCCAACGCCGTCGGACAATCGCTCGCGCACCTGGTGCGACGTCAGCTCGGCGTGGCCCGCCGCGTCGCCGGTGAAGTGGTGATCTGGCCGGCCGACCCGCAGCGAGCGAGGGACACGATCGACGGTGCGGTCCACATGGTGTCGTCGACGCTCGGAGCGTTGACCGGCTCCGGCAACGAGGTCGAGGGCGGGTCGCCGCTGTGGAGGGAACGTTCTCGACATCGTCACCTCGAACACGTCTC
>CAZJUC010000043.1:15502-19061 GCA_964549065.1 uncultured Ilumatobacteraceae bacterium | reverse complement strand
AGTAGCTGACGAAGTACTCGACGCGGTTGTCGGGGAAGAACTCGCGCATCTCCTGGGCCAGCTGTGCCGCCAGCGACTTGTTCGGCGCGAGGATCAGCGTCGGGCGCTGGGTCTGCTCGATGGTCCAGGCGATCGTGGCCGACTTCCCCGACCCGGTGATGCCGAGCAGGGTCTGGAAGCGCTGACCCTCGTCGATGCTCTTGCTGAGCGCGGCGATCGCCTGCGGCTGGTCGCCGGCCGGTTCGAATTCGGACACGACCCGGAACGTCGCGTCGTCGTGGGCGGCGTAGTTGCTGGCCGGGGCCTCGTGCAGCAACGCCTCCTCCGGTGCCAGCGCTCCAGGTGCCATCGTGTCGGCCATCCGACCACTCTACCGGCGAACACATGTTCGCCGGTGCCCACTCCCGTAAGGCGATGAGCGAAACCCCTCCATGCTGGGGTTTCGCTCATCGCCTCGGGGTTCGGGACGGCAGGTCGTCGGGTCTCGTACAGTGAGGACGTGGATGCGGACGCGCTGATCGCCGATCTGGACGTCGACCAGCTCGCCGCGGTCACCACCGAATCGCAGCTGGTGGCGGTGATCGCCGGCGCCGGCTCGGGCAAGACCCGGGTACTCACCCGCCGCATCGCCCACCGCATCGCCATCGAGACCGCTGACCCACGCCACACCCTGGCACTCACCTTCACCCGCGAGGCCGCCGGCGAGATGCGCAAGCGGCTCCACCGACTGGGACTGCGCGAGCACGTCGAGGCCGGCACCTTCCACTCGGTGATGCTCGGGGTGCTCAAACAGCGATGGGCCGACACCGAGCGACGTGCCCTCACCGTGGTCAACGACCGGCGACGCCTGGTCGGCGACACCATCGACGCCGGCGATCGCCGCAGCCTTGCGGCATACGTGGCCGAGATCGACTGGGCGTCCGCTCGGGGAATCGACGCCGCCCACTACGCGTCGGCTGCACGCCGGGAACAGCGCCACCCAGGCCCCGGCATCGACCGCTGCGCTGCGGTCTACGCCGACTACCAGACCCTGAAGAAGCGCCGTGGCGTGATCGACTTCGACGACGTGCTCGCCCACACCATCCGGGATCTCCGCCACGACCACGACTTCGCCGACGCAGTGCGGTGGAGGTACCGCCACCTCCTGGTCGACGAAGCGCAGGACCTCAACCCGTTGCAGCATGCACTCGTCGATCTCCTCCGCGCCGGACGCAACGACCTGTTCCTGGTCGGCGACCCGTCGCAAGCGGTCTACGGATTCAACGGCGCCGATCCGAGTCTGCTCGTCGACGTCGAGACACGCTTTCCCGGCGTCGAGGTGGTGCGACTGCCGGTGAACCATCGCAGCACTCCCCAGGTCGTCGCGGCCGGCGTCCACGTCCTGACCGCGACCGAGCAGCCGAGTCCGCTCGTGTCGAATCGGGCCGACGGGCCCACGGTGGAACTCCTCGGGACCGACGACGAGACCGACGAGGCTCGCCGCATCGCCCAGTTCGTACTGCGGTGCGACCCCAACCTGGTGCGCACCGGCGAGGTCGCCGTGCTCTCTCGCACCAACGCCCAACTCGGGCCGATCGTCGACGCTCTCGAACGTGCCGGGCTGCCGGTACGACGCAACGCCGCGGCGAGCGGGTCGCCCGTGCAGGCCGCCGTCCGGCAGGCCGCCGCTCTCGGTTCCGCGTCCCGGCTGCGGGGATGGGCACACGACATCCTCGATGCACCTCCGCCGGCCCAGTCGCTGCGCCACCGCCGTCCCGAAGTCGGCGAACGGTCCGACCGCCGGCCGACGGACGCCGACGCTGATCCCGAGCGTCGAGTCGCCGCTGCGGTGCTCGACTTCCTTCGCGAGCAGACTCTGGGCGACGGTGCGACGTTCCGCGCCTGGGTGGCGACGACCAATCCGTTCGATGATGCCTCGACCGACGGTGTCGACGTGCTCACCTTCCACGCGGCCAAGGGCCGGGAGTGGCACACGGTGGTGGTCGCCGGTGTGGAGAGCAGCCTGATGCCGCACAAGTCGGCGTCCACCGTCGCGGCACGGGCCGAGGAGGGCCGGCTGCTGTACGTGGCGATCACCCGTGCCACCGACCGCTTGTTGATCTCGCATGCCGCCCGCCGCGGTGGCTACGCCCGAACGGTCAGTCCGTTCATCGAGGAGCTCGACCTGACCGAGCCGGCCCCCGCTCCCCCGCCCCGGCGTGTCCGAGCACGTGTCGATCCGCTGATCGGTGCACTGCACGACTGGCGCGACGAGGCCGCCCGGCGAGCCGACATCCTCCCCGGCCAGCTCTGCAGCGACCGCGACCTCGCCTCGATCGCCCGGGAACGGCCGGCGACCGCCGAACGCCTCGCCGAGGTGACGTCGTTCGGGCAGATCACCGCAGATCGACTCGCCCCACAGATCCTCGAGGTCGTGCGGTGTTCGCCCGACGCCGGGTCGGTCGACGCCGGTCAGTCGGCCAGGTCGACGATGACGGGGGCGTGATCGCTCGGCTGTTTGCCCTTGCGGGCGTTGCGATCGACCACACACCACTCGGCGCGCCCGGCGACCGACGCCGAGCACATCAGCAGATCGATGCGCATGCCACGACCCTGATGGAAGTCGCCGCCCCGATAGTCCCACCACGAGTAGACGCGATCGTCGGCGTGCTGTTGTCTGAACACGTCGATCAACCCCCACGATGCGAGCGCTGCGAGCCGGTCGCGTTCGGGCTGGCTGACGTGAGTGGCACCGACGAGCTTCGCCGGGTCGTGGACGTCGCGATCGTCGGGTGCGATGTTGAAGTCGCCACCGACGATGACGTCGCGCGACGGATCGGTGTCGGCATCGACGTGTGTGACGAGACGGTCGAGCCACGAGAGCTTGTAGGTGTAGTGGTCGTCGTCGAGCGAGCGTCCGTTCGGGACGTACACACTGCTGACGCGCACGCCGGCGCACGTTGCGGTGATGATGCGAGCGTCGGGATCGGGCTCGACACCGCCGGCGAAGTTGGTCACGACGTCGTCGATGCCGACTCTCGACAGGATCGCCACCCCGTTCCACTGTCCCTGGCCGTAGTGAGCGCTGTCGTAGCCGAGCGCGCTGAAGGCCAACGCAGGAAATGCATCGTCGGCGAGTTTGGTCTCCTGCAACAGCAGCACGTCGGGCTGGACCTCGGCGATCCACGCCTCGACACGCTCCTGGCGCGCGCGCAGCGAGTTGATGTTCCAGGTGACGACGCGCATGTCAATCGGCGTCGGCAGGCGGCGGAGCGCCGTTCGTCGATGTCTTCTTGGCCGGCGCCTTCTTCGCCGGGGCCCTGTCGGCAGGGCGTTTCTTGGCCGGCGTCTTCGTCGCCGCACCCTTCTTCGTCGCTGCACCCTTCTTCGTCGGCGCCTTCTTCGCGCCCGGCGCCTTCTTGGCCGGCGTCTTCTTGGCCGGCGTCTTCTTCGCAGCGGCCTTCTTCGCCGGCGCCTCCTTCTTCGCAGCAGCCTTCTTCGCCGGAGCCTTCTTCGCCGGCGGCTCCTTCTTCGCCGGAGCCTTCTTTGCCGGAGCCTTCTTCGCAGCGGCCTTCTTGGC
>CAZJUC010000043.1:0-15402 GCA_964549065.1 uncultured Ilumatobacteraceae bacterium | reverse complement strand
CCTTCTTCGCCGGAGCCTTCTTTGCCGGAGCCTTCTTCGCAGCGGCCTTCTTGGCAGCAGCTTTCTTGGCCGGAGCCTTCTTTGCCGGAGCCTTCTTCGCAGCGGCCTTCTTTGCCGGCGCCCGCTTCCGCGCCGCCTTCTCGGCCGGAGCCGGCGCCTCGCCGCCCGTCTCGAGCTCACGTTCTGCGGCGACCTCCGCCGCGACGTCGGCTGCTTGTTCCGCCTTGGCGTCGGCGATCGCTGCGTCGGCCATGTCGGGCACCGCGCAATCGATGCTGCGCCGGAGCGGGGCGAAACTCACGACGACCAGAGTGACCGACTCGCCGATCTTCATCACCTTGCGAGCGCTCGGCGGCGCGGGGTCGGCCATCAGCCGCAACGGCACGTACCCGCGAACACCGTTCTCGCCGATCGAGATGTACGCGCCATGGGACGAGTACGACTCGACGGTGCCGTTGACACTCGTTCCGACCGGGTGATGCTCGACGAACTCGAGGAACGGCATCAACTCGTTGACGGGCTCGCCGCCCTTCGGTGTCGATCGCTTGCGCTGCTCGCCGCGGGACGACGTGGACGAGGTCTCCGTCGTCGTGTCGTGGGACTCGTCGGCCTGATCCGCCTTGCGACCGGGAGGCGGCGACTTGGGCACGGGCATCGGCTCCATCGCAGCAGCGCTGGTCTTGCGGCCGCTGCGACCGCCGCTCTTGTCGCTGTCCTTCTTCGAGGTGCGTCGCGAACCGCCACGCGACGAACCGGTCGCCTTGCGGCTGACCGGGCCACGAACCGGGACCCGATCGACGAACACCCAGCCCACGTGTGGCACCGGCTTCCCGCCGATCAGGCGCCCCTCGTCGAAGAGCCATTCGTAGTCCCCGTGGAACTCCTGGAACGAGTCGTTGGAGAGGATCGAGGCGTTCGCCTTCTGGGCGATGCTCAACACGAATGCGTCGCCGCGGCCGACCGCGCCGGCGGGTGGTGCGACGAGTTCGTTGTTGGAGACGCCCTCTTCGAACTCCTTGGCTTCCTTCTTGTCGATGCGGTGGCCGAAGGTGGCGTCGACCACGACGGTGATCGACGTGTTCGGGTACTCGTCCATGAACGCCATCACCGCCTCGTTCAACTGGGCGAGGCTCGGCAACGAGCGCCCTTCGGTGGCGATGTTGGACCCGTCGACCACGACGTGGCTGGGCCCCTTGGATGATGTCATTGATTCTCTTCCTGAGTCGTCGAGGCACGCCGGACGAGTTGCCCCTCGGACACACCTTCCGGTGGAGCCCGAGTCGATCACGTCCGCTGCCGCACCGCCATCGTAGGCTCGCCGACCATGATCCGAGCAGTACTCTGGGATTTCGGCGGTGTGATCCTGTCGAGTCCCTTCGAAGCCTTCAACCGGTACGAGGCGGCCAACGACCTCCCTGCCGACTTCATTCGCAGCGTGAACGCGACCGACCCCGACACGAATGCATGGGCGGTACTCGAGCGCAACGATGTCTCGCCGGAAGAATTCGACGCGTTGTTCGCCACCGAGTCCGAGGCGCTCGGTCACCGGGTTTCCGGCGCCGACGTGCTCGGGCTGCTGTCGGGCGAGATCCGCCCCGAGATGGTCACAGCGCTCGATCGGGTGATCCGCGCCGGGTACCGCACGGCATGTTTGACCAACAACGTGGTCGGTGGCGAGCAGCGGATGGATGTCGGCGACGTGATGGTGATGTTCGACCACGTCGTCGAGTCGAGCAAGGTCGGTTGCCGCAAGCCCGAGCAGCGCTTCTACGAGATCGCCTGCGAGCTGCTCGGCGTCGAGCCCCAGGAGTGCGTGTTCCTCGACGACCTCGGCATCAACCTGAAACCGGCCAAGGCGATGGGCATGACCACCATCAAGGTCGGTGCCGCCGAACCCGCGATCATCGAACTCGAACAGGTGCTCGGCATCTCCCTGCGCTGACCACTCCCGGTTCGGAGGCGGCGTCGCCTCAGAGGTTGCGGAAGGTGCGCTCCAGGAGATCGGCGAGCTCCTGGTCGTGGATGGCCTTCGAACCGGTGGCCGGACTGCCCGACTCGACGCGTGCCACGTGGCGCAGGTCGTAGCCCTGCTCCTTCACACGCCAGGTGTGGTGCTCGATGAAGTTCCAGGCACCCATGTTCTCGGGCTCCTCCTGCAACCACCGGAGCTCCTTGGCATTCGGGTACTTGCGAAGGATCTCCAACATGCGCTCGGTCGGCAGCGGATAGAGCTGCTCGATGCGCACCACCGCCACCGGCGCTCCGAGGCGATCGCGTTCGTCGATCGCGTCCCAGGCCACCTTGCCCGAACAGAACACGATGCGGGTGACCACGTTCGGGTCGATGTCGCCGGGATCGTCGAGCACCTCCTCGAACGACCCGTTGGTGAGGTCGTCGATCGGTGAGCGGGTCTGCTTCATGCGCAACCCCTGCTTGGGGCTGAACACGATGAGCGGCGTGCGGCGCTCGCCGTGCACCTGACGGCGCAACAGGTGGAAGTAGTTCGCCGCGGTGGTGGTGTTGACGATCTGCATGTTGTCCTCGGCGGCCAACGTCATGAACCGTTCGATACGGGCCGAGCTGTGCTCGGGCCCCTGTCCCTCGTAGCCGTGCGGCAGCAGCAGCACCACGCCGTTGCGCTGGTCCCATTTGTCCTCGGCGGCCACGATGTACTGGTCGATCACGATCTGGGCGCCGTTGATGAAGTCGCCGAACTGGGCCTCCCACATCACCAACGCGCTGGGGTTGGCGTGGGAGTAGCCGTACTCGAAGCCGAGCGCTGCGTATTCCGACAGCAGCGAGTCGAACACCCAGAACCGCGTGTCGGCCTCGAGCGCGTCGAGTGGTGTCCACGGGTCGCCGGTCTCGAAGTCGATCAGCGCGGCATGTCGTTGGCTGAACGTGCCGCGACGCGAGTCCTGGCCGGCGAGCCGGACCGGGTGCCCCTCGATGGTGAGCGAGCCGATCGCCATCGCTTCGGCGGTCGCCCAGTCGACTTCACCGTCGGCGTACATCTTCGCCCTGGTCTCGAACTGACGAGCGAGCTTCGGATGAACGGTGAACGCCTCCGGGTAGGCGGTGAGCTGGTCGAAGATCCGATCGAGCACGTGACGTTCGACGCCGGTGGGGATGTGCGGGAGCACGCCGAGCGGGCGTGGCGGGCGCGGCACCGGGAAGCTGGCCGGCGCCTGCGAGCGGGTCTCGTCGAGCGCCACCTGCAACTTGTCGTGGAAGTCGCTCAAGGCGTCTTCGGCCTCGTCGACGGTGATGTCGCCGCGCCGCACGAGCGACTCGACGTACAACTTGCGCACGCTGCGGCGCTCGGAGATCGCCTTGTACATCAGTGGCTGGGTGTAGCTCGGGTCGTCGCCCTCGTTGTGGCCGTGGCGTCGGTAGCACACCATGTCGATCACCACGTCCTTGTGGAACCGCTGGCGGTACTCCCAGGCGAGTTCGGCCACGCGCACGCAGGCCTCGGGGTCATCGCCGTTGACGTGGAAGATCGGCGCCTGGATGGTCTTGGCCACATCGGAGCAGTACAGAGACGATCGGGCGAACTGCGGAGCGGTGGTGAAGCCGATCTGGTTGTTGATGATCAGGTGGATCGTGCCACCGATGCGGTAGCCGCCGATGTCGCTCATCGCCAACGACTCCGCCACCACGCCCTGGCCGGCGAACGCGGCGTCGCCGTGGATGAGCACCGGCAACACGCTGAACGCGCCAGGAGGATCGATCTGGTCCTGCTGCGCCCGGACCATGCCCATCACGATCGGGCCGACGGTTTCGAGGTGGCTCGGGTTGGCGGCGAGTTCGATGGGCACGTCGGCGCCGGACGGGCTGACGTACTTGCCCTTCATGCCGAGGTGGTACTTGACGTCACCGGAACCCTGGACCGACGACGGGTCGATGTGTCCCTCGAACTCGGAGAAGATCGCCTCGTAGCTCTTGCCCATGATGTTCGACAGCACGTTCAGGCGTCCGCGGTGCGCCATGCCGAGCACGGCTGCGTCGAACTCGGCATCGGCGGCGTTCGACAGCACGGCGTCGAGGATCGGGATCGCCGACTCGGCTCCCTCGATGCCGAACCGCTTGGTGCCGACGTACTTGGTGGCGAGGAACTTCTCGAAGCTCTCCGCTGCGTTGAGCCGCTCGAGGATGCGGTGCTTGCGCTCCTTGGACACCTCGGGCTGACGACCCTCGAACTGCTCCTGGATCCACTGCTGTTCGTCGGTGTTCTGGATGTGCATGTACTCGACACCGATGGTGCGGCAGTACGCGTCGCGCAACACGCCGAGCAGGTCGCCCAGGCGCATCTTGTCGACACCGCCCACGCCGTCGGTGAGGAACTCGCGATCGAGGTCCCAGATGGTGAGGCCGTAGGTGGCGGGGTCGAGTTCGCGCGGGGTGAGCGGCTCCTTCCAGCGCAACGGGTCGAGGTCGGCGATGAGGTGACCGCGGACGCGGTGCACGCGGATGAGCTTGGCGACCGCCATCTGCTTGGCGAGCATCGCCTCCTCGCGGTCGATCGAGAAGGTGTCCGGGCGCCACTTGACCGCCTCGTACGGCATGTCGAGGGCGTGGAAGACGTCTTCGTAGAAGTCGTGTTCGCCGAGCAGCAGTTCGTGGACCCGCTTGAGGAACAGTCCCGACTCGGCGCCCTGGATGATGCGGTGGTCGTAGGTGCTGGTGACCGTGACCACCTTGCTGACGCCGAGCGAGCTGAGGTTGCGACGGTCGGAGCCCTCGAACTCGGCGGGATAGTCGATGCTGCCGACGCCGACGATGACGGCCTGGCCGGGCATCAGACGCGGCACCGACTGCACCGTGCCGATGCCCCCTGGGTTGGTGAGGCTGACGTTGGCGCCCTGGAAGTCGTCGACGGTCAACTTGTTGGTGTTGACCTTGCGGATGATCTCCTCGTATGCCGCGAGGAACCCGTTGAAGTCGAGTGTGTCGCACTCGCGGATCACCGGCACCAGCAGCGTGCGGCTCCCGTCGGGCTTCTCCTTGTCGACCGCGAGGCTCATGTTGACGTGCGGGTTCTCGACCAGGCGCGGCTTGCCGTCGTCGCCCGTGACGTAGGTGTTCTTCATCGCCGGGACGGCATCGGCGATGGCACGCACGATCGCCCAGCCGATGAGGTGCGTGAAGCTGATCTTGGTCTGGCCCGATCGGGCCCGGAAGCCGTTGATGACCTTGCGGTTGACCTCGAGCAGCTTCGCGGGCACGTTGCGGAAGCTGGTGGCGGTGGGGACGGTGAGGCTGGCCTCCATGTTGCGGGCGATCGCCGCTCCGGCGCCGCGAATCGGCGTGCCGGGTTCGGGCTCCGGCTCGTCGGTCGGTGTCGCTGGCGCTGCCGCTGCGGGCGCTGGCGTCGGAGCTGGTGCCGGCGCTGGTGCCGATGCCGGCGCAGCCGGCGCTGCAGCCGACGAGCCGTTCGAGCCGTTCGGGTGCGCATCGTCGCTCGGCGCGCGGTGTGCCTGGGCGACCGCCTGCACAGCCGGAGAGGTCGCCGCAGCGGCCGCCACGCTCGGCGCCTGCGACTGGTAGTCGGCGAAGAACTCCTGCCACGACTCGCTCACCGACGACGGATCGTCCACGAACTGTTCGTACATCTCCTCGACGAGCCACGAGTTCGCGCCGAACCCCGACCCCTGACCATCTGGTAGTGCCACGGCGCCATGGTACCCGTACGAGTTCGCGCCGGTCCGCCGTCTCGACGGAGAAAACCCCCTGGTCGGAGCGTTTGTGGAACATCTGACGTCGGCGGGGTCTCCTGACGAGATCTTGACCAAGCCTTGACCTGCGAACCTTGACCACGCAGGGTGTTGCAGGGCTACGTTCGGTGACCACCGATCACGCCAGGGGTCAGACCCCAGGCGTCATCCACCGACACCGCAACCGACACACCGCAACCGAAGGGGATCCCCATGGAGATGGCACGACTGAGCACCGGCGAAATGCTGTCGGGCGACGACATCGACGCCAACGCCCACCGAGAGCGCACACGTCAGAAGCGCTTGCGGAAATGGCTCGTGATCCTCGGTGTCGTGTTCGCCTACCTCGCGTGGCGCCTCGTCAACGACAACCAGATCCGCTTCGGCGTCCCCGGCTGGCTGACGGGCAACCCCGAGATCATCATCGCCCTCGGTCTCATCCTCATTCTCGGCACCGTCATCTTCATCCCGTTCCTCACCGCCGGCCGCTCGCCGCACACCCTGCTGCGGGCGTCGGACTCGAACGTGCGCCTCGACGACGTGGTCGGCGCCGACCAGACCAAGCGTGAAGCGATCGACTCGATGAACCTGTTCCTCGCGTCGGAGACGTTCCAGCGCGAGATGGGCGGCAACGCCCGCAAGGGTGTGCTGTTCGAAGGGCCTCCCGGCACCGGCAAGACCTACCTCGCGAAGGCGATGGCCGCAGAAGCCGGCGTGCCGTTCCTGTTCGTGTCGGCGAGCGAGTTCCAGTCGATGTACTACGGCCAGACCAACAAGAAGATCCGCTCGTTCTTCAAGGCACTGCGCAAGGCCGCACGAGACGAAGGGGGCGCCATCGGCTACATCGAGGAATTCGATGCCATCGGCGGCGCTCGCAGCGGCATGAACACCGGCTCGCAGCGTGAGGGCATCGTCGGCGTCGTCAACGAGCTGCTGGTGCAGATGCAGAGCTTCGACCTGCCGACCGGCCGCCAGAAGTTCAAGACGTGGTGGATCGACTGGTTCAACGGCTTCCTGCCCGCCCACCGGCGCCGCCCCCGCCCGAAGCGCAGCGAGGCCAACATCCTGATCGTGGCGGCGACCAACCGTGCAGCCGACCTCGACCCGGCGCTGCTGCGGCCCGGCCGGTTCGATCGGGTGATCGGGTTCAACCTTCCGCCGCGTTCCGATCGCCTGGAGATCGCCGAGTACTACCTGGCCAAGAAGAAGCACGAACCCTCGGTCACCGCTGCCCTGATCGCCGACCTCTCGGCCGGCTACACGCCGGTCAAGATCGAGAAGCTGCTCGACGAGGCGTTGATCATCGCGCTGCGCACCAGCCGGACGGCGATGACGATGACCGACGTGCTGCAGGCACAGCTCGTCACCGAGGTCGGCGTCGCCCACGAGATGGGCTATCACCCCGACGAACGGCGCCGCATCGCCATCCACGAGGCGGGCCACGCGCTCACCGCCGTACTCACCCGGCGCGACGTGAAGATGGCATCGATCCTGCGCCGTTCGGCCGCGCTGGGGCTCGTCGCCCACGGTGACGTCGAGGAGCGGTTCCTGAAGACACCGAGCGACGCCCGCGACCTGATCTGCGTGGCACTGGCCGGCCGCGCGGCCGAACTCCAGGAGTACGGGGAGGCATCGAGCGGCATCTCGTCCGATCTCGCCGTCGCCACCAACCTCGCATCCCAGCTCGTCGGCCAGCTCGGCAACGGCCCCGGGTTGTTGAGCCTCGATGCCGCCGGCATGCCCACCGCCGGCAACCTCGTGGCGAAGGTGCTCTCGGACGAAACGAGCCGGGAGGCCGCCGAAGCGCTGATGGCCGAGGGCTCCGATCGAGCCGCGCTGATGACGTCGACGTACCGCGATGCGCTCCTGCGCATCGCCGACGGACTGTGCGAGAACGATGAGCTCGAAGGCGACCAGATCAAGGCGATCGTCGCCGAGTACGCCGACGTCACCGAGCGCCGCGGTCCCGTCCGCATCGCTCCGACGCCCATCGCCTGACGTCGGCCCGACACGGGCGCAGGAGCAGGACGGTCGGCGGCTAGCTTGGCCGTGGCAGCCCGAGCGACAACACGATCGTCCACTGCCCATCCGTCCTGTGAGCGCCCCCGACCCCACCAAGATCAAGACCGCGATCGATGCGCTGGAAGCGCAGCGCCATGTGTTGGGCGACGACGTCGTCGAGACGGCGCTCGCCCCGCTGCGGGCCAGCCTCGCTGCGGCCACCGGCGCGCCACGGGTGCGCCGGCGACAGGTGACGGTGATGTTTGCCGACCTGTCGGGATTCACCACACTGTCCGAGTATCTCGACCCCGAGGAACTCGCCGAGATGTTGTCCCGTTTCTGGGAGTCGGTGGACGACATCATCACCGAGCACCGCGGCAACGTGCTCCAGCACATGGGCGACGGGGTCCTCGCCGTCTGGAGCGACACCACCGCGCTCGAAGACGACGCTCAGCAGGCGGTGACGGCGGCACTGCAGATCATCGAGGGTGTCGAGCGCGACGGCATTCTCGTCGCCGGAGCGAACGTCGAGGCCACGGTGAGCATCGGGATCAACACCGGTCCCGTGCACCTCCGAGCGCTCGACGACTTCGGCTACACCACCCTCGGCGACACCACCAACGTGGCGGCCCGCCTCGAGGGCAAGGCGGGTGCCGGGGAGGTGTGGATCAGTCGGGCCACGTACCACCAGGTGCGCGGTGTGTTCGATCTCGAAGACGTCGGCGACCAGGACCTCAAGGGTCGCGAGGAACCCATTCGCGCCTACCGGGTGCTGGCTGCGCGACCCGACGTACGCACCGGCTCGCTGCGCGGGCTGGACGGCGCCGACACCCAGATGGTCGGGCGGGCCGCAGAGCAGACCCTGGTCGGCATCCGCCTCGACGCACTCGAAGCAGCTGGCGCGTCGTCGAGCATGGTGCTGATCGGCGATCCCGGGATCGGCAAGTCGCGGCTGCTGGAATTCACCCTGGCGTCGATCGGCGCGCGACCGTCCATCCAGGTGGTGCAGGGTCGCGCCGCACCCGACTCGGCGAACATGCCGTTCGCGTTGCTCCGCAGCGTTCTGGTCGATCGTTTCGCGATTCCCGACACCGACGACCCCCAGCAGGTGCTCGACAAACTCACCCGTGGCTTCAGCGACACCACGGGCCGGCCCAGCGCGGCCATGGCCCGCTCGGTCGGGTGGCTCGCCGGGCTCGTCGAAGGCGAGTCCGGGCTGGGCCGCGACGACGCCCAGTTCCGCCGCAACGCGGCGATCAACGACGTCTTCGACTACGTCGCCTCCGCCGTCGACCGCGATCGGCCGATGGTGATCATCCTCGAGGACCTCCACTGGGCCGACACCGACTCGCTCGACCTGTTCGAGCGGTTGATCGCCGAGCACATCGACGGCCTGTTCGTGCTCGCGTCGACGCGTCCGACCCTCCTCGGCGACCGGCCGAGCTGGGGTGAGCCCGGTGGGTTGGGCGACATCCACGATCCTGTGCGCCTCGAGCCACTCGGCCACGACGAGATCGATGCCCTCCTGGCGCAGTTGCTGGCACCGATGGGCGACACCCCCGAACCGTTGCGGCGGCGGGTACTGGAACGCTGCGACGGCAACCCCTTCCACGTCGAGGAACTGATCAAGATGCTGATCGACGACCGGGTGATCGACACCGGTGTCGAGCCGTGGCGGTTCGACACCGAGCGGCTGCGAGACGCCAAGGTTCCCACCACGCTCACCGGTGTCCTCCAGGCCCGCCTCGACCACCTCTCGGCCGAGGAGTTCGCCGTCCTCCAAGCGGGAAGCGTGTTCGGTCGCTACTTCTGGGACGCCGCCGTACAGGCCCTGCGCGGCGACCACGTGGACGTCGACGACGCCCTCGCGCAACTCACGATCGCTGAACTGGTGACACCGCAGGCAGAGAGCCGCTTCGACCGCACAAGCGAGGAAGCGTTCAAGCACGACTTCACCCAGGCGGTCACCTACGACACCATCGACATCGAGGCACGGCCTGCCCTCCACACCCGCGCTGCGCAGTGGATCGAGCAAGCAGCCGTGCACCGCGCCGACGAGTTGGCGCTCGGTATCGCCACCCACTACGAACTGGCCGACGACAGCCCCAACGCCGCCATCTGGTATTCCCGGGCGGCCCGCCGAGCCCAGGGGCAGAGCGCCTACAACGAGGCAGCACGACTCTTCGCACTCGCCGCGCAGCACGCCGCGGCCGACGGCACCGATCAGCTGCAGTTGATCGTGGAACAGAGCTACTCGATGGTGGTGGCCGGCCGCTTCGACGAGGCGAAGCTGTTGCTCGAGCAGCTCATGGCCACCGCCGAGGCCGAGGGACTCACCACCCACTGGTTGCTGGCCTGCACCGAGCTGTCGCGCATCGCACTGTTCCGCGACGGCGACTTCGCCCGAGCGCGCGAGCTCCTCCACGACGGCTTGGAGCGCGGCGAGGCTGCCGGCCACATCGAGGAGACCCTGCTCGTGCGTCACCAGCTCGGCAACCTCGCGATCGTCGACGGCGACTACGTCGAGGCCATCGCGCTGCACTCGGCCAACGTCGAACGCGCCGACGCCGGGGGACAGCTGTTCCGGCGTGGCTGGGGGCTCAACAGCTTGGCCCACGCTCACGCCCAGGCCGGGAACACCGACGAGGCCCAGCGACTGGCCGACGAGGTGATCCGGGCGGCCGACGAGCTCGGCGACCCGCGACTCGAGATGGCCGGCCTCGCCCAGAAGGGGCTGGTGTACCTGCACCAGGGCCGGTGGGACGATGCGATCGAGTGGTTCGAGCAGTCCCAACGGTTGAACCGCCGAAACGGCGACCCCGAGAAGCTGACCACCGTGGCCAACTATCTCGGCGAGTGCGCGGCGGGCAAGGGCGACGTCGACGCCGCCCACCGCCACTTCGACGAGGCTCGCGCCGTGAGCATCCGAGCCGGCGTTCGCACCGAGTTGGGGCGCGCCGTCGTCGGTCTGGCCGAGGTTGCCCACTGGCGAGGTCACGCCGCGCTGGCGAAGCACGCCCTCTCGGTGGCGTCGACCGCGAGCCCTGCGCCCGCACCCACCCGCCACCTGCTCCGCGCGGTCATCGAACGCACCGGTGTGACCGTGGATGCCTCCGACCAGACCGCGCAGACGGCCACCGTCGACGAGATCGGCCGAGAGCTGCTGCGGGTGCTCGGCGCCGCTGCCCCGCTGTGACCCATCCGACCGCTCCCACGAAACGAGACTTGCCGTGACGAACCTCGACCGACAGCCACTCGACGGTTCGCACCCGGCCGGGATCGACCTCCGAGGTGGCGAACCCCTCGACGTGCTCGTGGTCGGAGGCGGCGTCGGAGGCAGCTATGCGGCGTGGCGCCTCAAGACCGGCGAGGTCGCCGATGGCGCGTTCGGCCTCCCGAGCGACCCTGCCGCCCGCCGCATCGCGCTGATCGAGTCGTCGGAACGGATCGGCGGTCGACTCGAGTCGCCAGCCGCCCCCGATGCCCCTGCGCTGCACGCCGAGTTCGGCGGGATGGGCTTCACCAGTCACAACACGATCCTGACCGCGCTCGTCGACACGGTGTTCGGACTGCGCGCCGAGCCCTTCCCGCGCGGCGGCGACGCCAACCTCTTCTATCTACGCGGCGAGCGGTTCACGGTCGAACAGCTCCAGAACGGGTACCGGGTGCCCTACCAGCTCGATCCCGCCGATCGGGGCAAGGGGCCGATGTCGCTGATCGTCGAGGCGATCGAACGCGTGCTTCCCGGCGCCACCGGGTACACCGCTGCCCAGTGGAGGGCCGTCCAGGAGAACACGGTGTTCGAGGGGCGTCACCTGCGCGACATCGGATTGTGGAACTTCCTGTTGATGAACATGTCGTCGGAGGCCTTCGCGTTCGCCCACGACGCCACCGGGCACTTCTTCGAGGTGTCGAACTGGAACTGCGCGCAGGCGCTGCCATGGCTGCTCGGCGACGGCAACGCGTCCTATCGCACCCTCACCGACGGTTACGACCAGCTCCCGATCACGTGCGCGACGCGGTTCGTTGATGCAGGTGGCTTCCTCCAGATCGGGCTGGCGGCCGACGGCATCACGGCGAATTCCGACGGCACGCTGCGGGTATCGGTCGGTGCGGCCGGCTCGATCGACACCCGTCGCGTGGTGTTGGCGGTTCCTCAGCGCGCGCTCGAGATCCTGGCCCCGTCGTCGATCGTGCTCAGCGACCCCGGCCTCGCTGCGCCTCTCGGATCGGTGACCGGCCATCGTGTGATGAAGATCTTCCTGGCGTACCCGTCTCCATGGTGGAGCGAACTGGGAATCACCGACGGGTCGAGTTCCACCGATCTCCCCTTGGGACAGTGCTGGTACTTCTCGCCGGTCGAAGGCCAGGGCAACACCAACAGCTTGTTGATGGCGAGCTACAACGACACGCTCGCAACCACCTACTGGGAGGGCCTCGAGGGCGGTGATGCGTTCCGGAACCCGATCGGAACGGGTCGGTTCTGGTCAGAGCACGTGCCGAGCGCGCTGATGGTGGCCGAGGTGCAACGACAGCTGCGCGAGGTGCACGGCGACGTGACCATTCCGGAGCCCTACGCCGCGGCGTACCGCGACTGGAGCGTCGATCCCTACGGCGGGGCGTTCTCGACGTGGAACGTCGGCGTCGATGCGGACGCCGTGGAAGCCACGATGCTGCAACCGGATCAGGGTGTGCCCCTGCACGTGATCGGCTCGACGTATTCCTCGGACCAGGGCTGGGCCGAAGGCGCCCTCGCCACCGCCGAGCGGCTCGTGACCGAACACCTGGGGCTTGCTCGACCCCCGTGGCTGACGACGACGTCGACCTGACCCCTTCGCCCGAGGGGATCTCGTCGGTTCGACGCCGCGACGCGGCGACACGGGCCGTGTGACGGGCTCAGATGCGTTCGAGCAGCCCGCCGTCGAACAACGGCGTGATCCCCTCCGCGACGACATCGGCGCGCATCTCGTCGTCGGACGGCGCCACCAGGTCACCGGTCGCAGCGTCGACGATCAGGGGGAGCAGACGCGCATCGCTGGTGGTGTTGAGGAACATCTGCGGGTGTGCGAGCACGAACCGCACGGCCCGGGAGATCGCCGCCGGGTCGGTCAGCGGGTCGTACCAACTGAATCGCGCCTTCGACTCGTCGTCCCATCGACCGCGAGCGATCGACTTGATCGTCTGCACCGCGACCTGACGATCGGCGCACACGGCCAACAACTCCTCGACGTCGGCCCGGTACCCGGGGTCGTCGAGCAGGATGAAGTTGACGGGGAACAGCACCGACGCGAAGTCGAATCGCTCGAGGCTGCGAAGGTGCATGCCGGCGATGCGCAGGCCATGACCGGTGACACCGATGTGCGACACCAGGCCCTCGTCCCGCGCTGCGGCGAGCGCCTCGACGGCGCCACCCGGTGCGAACACCGTGTCGAACTCGTCCTCCTCGACCAGATTGTGCAGCTGGATCAGGTCGACGTGATCGACGGCCATCCGCTCGAGCGAACGCTCGAGTTCGGCGCGAGCAGAGTCGCCTCGACGCTCGCCGGTCTTGGTGGCGAGGAACACCTCGCCACGATGCACACCGAGCCATGGGCGCAGACGATCCTCGGAGGCGCCGTACCCCGCGGCGGTGTCGATGTGGTTGATCCCCCACTCGTGGATGCTCGCCAACGTGGCGTCGGCACGCTCCTGGCTCATCCCACCGAGCGCCGCAGCCCCGAAGATCACCCGAGTGGACTGGTGGCCGGTGGATCCGAACGGTGCCAGTGGGAGCGAGGTCATACCGGCGAACGTACCCCACTGCCGGCAACCGCGGTCACGGCAGCGCCGCCTGTTGCGTGAAGTCGGCAACGAAGACGGCGACCGCGGTGGCGACGCACGCGCCCGAGATGAGCCAGAACCGGGCGATCACGGTCGTCTCGGGCCAGCCCTTCACTTCGAAGTGGTGGTGGATCGGCGACAGCAGGAACAGCCGATGCCGACGCCCCGACGCGCGGAACACCACCATCTGCAGCCCCACCGATCCGGCCTCGATCACGTTGATCCCACAGATCAGGATCAGCAGCAGGTGCGTGTTGGTCGTGAGGGCCAACAGGGCGAGCGTCGAACCGAGCGCGAGCGCACCGACGTCGCCCATGAAGATCTGAGCCGGCGCGACGTTCCACCACAGGAACCCGGCGCACGCTCCGGCGAACGCAGCAGCCAGAACGGCGAGGTCGTACGGATTGACGACGTCGCCGTAGATCGACGGGTTGCGAAACGCCCAGAAGGCCATGCCGGTGAATGCGGCGAAGCCGAACAGCGCGGACCCGCCCGCCAGACCGTCGAGCCCGTCGGTCACGTTCACGGCGTTCGTCGTGGCGAAGATGATCGTCGCCGCCCACAACACCCACACCACCGGCCCCAGGTCCCAACCGGGGAGGTCGGCCCGGGTGAGGGAGATCCGCGTGTCGATGTCGGTGGTTGCCACGAGCACCGAGGCAATGCCGATGGCCATCAGGTACGACACAGCCCCCTTGAGCTTCCAGTAGACGCCACGGTTCTGCCGAGTTCGAACCTTCATCAGATCGTCGATGAGCCCGAGACCGGCCATCGCGATCACGCCGCCGATCACCACCAGGGTCTGGTCGGAGAACACCACGCCGGCACGAACGTGGCTGACGAGATAACCGACCAGCGCAGCGGCCAACACCACGAGCCCGCCCATCGTCGGCGTGCCGGCCTTGTGAGCGTGCGGCGGCACGCGTTCGTTCGCCGCGTTCGGTTGGAGTATCGGCTGGCGCGCACCCCAACCGGCCAGCACGCCGATCGCGCTGCGGGTGCCGACAAGCGCCAGCAACGCCGCGATCGCGCCGGCGATTCCCAGCGCGATCACGCCGTCGGATCCCGTTGCACCGGAACAGGGTCACCCACTCTGCTGACGACCGCCAGGGCCCAACGTCCCTGGAAAGCGACACCCGTTCGGCATAGCGTCGTGGGATGGACATCGAGGAGTTGACCGAGCGCGCCACCGAGTTGGTACGGAGCGGCACGCTGTCGTACGACCAGAAGCTGCGGCGTCTGGCCACGCTCGCCACGGAGGTCCTTGCCTACCCCGACATCTCTGATGCCTGCGCAGCCGCACTCGACAAGCGCGTCGTCTGTGACATGTTCGAAGGCCACGCCCCGTTCACGCCCCGATACGTGCTCCCCGACTACGAGCTCGCGGTGCGACAGGGCCTCGAGCATCTCGAGATGCCGGCCCCGACGACGCTCGACGACGCGCTGGCATTCCTGCAGGTGATGTACACCCACGTCCCGAGCGTGACGACCTACCCCGTGTACCTGGGCGATCTCGACAAGGTGCTGGCGCCGTTCGTCGACGACGACCTCTCCGACGACGAACTCGACGTGAAACTCCGCCGGTTCTGGGTCGGCATCGACCGCATGCTGCCCGACGCATTCGTGCACGTCGACCTCGGGCCGCACGACAGTCGGATCACTCGATCGATCCTGCGCGTCGAGCGGTCGCTGCGCCAGGCCGTGCCGAACATCACCTTGAAGGTCGACCCCGACGTGACCCCGGACGATCTGATCGAGGACGCCGTGCGCACCGTGTTCGAGACCGGTAAACCGCACTTCGTCAACCACCCGATGATGGTCGGCGACCATGGCGAACGCTACGCCGCCGTCAGCTGCTACAACT
>CAZJUC010000042.1:5734-19098 GCA_964549065.1 uncultured Ilumatobacteraceae bacterium | reverse complement strand
CCATGGTGGTGGCGTGCATCGTGAACATCTGGTTGTACTTGTCGGCCGACAGGATCGTGCCGTCGGGCTGGGCGAGCTGCAGACGGATCAGCAGGGCTTCGAAGCCACCGATGAAGAAGAAGACCATGGCGGAAACGCCGTACATGATCCCGATCTTCTTGTGGTCGACCGTGAACGCCCACGACTTCCAGCCGGTGCTCTCCACCGGGCGGCGGAAGTAGCCGTAGGAGGACGACGGCGTGACGACACCGGAGGTCCCGGCGAGTGCGGGGGTGTCACTCGGTCGTTCGATGATGGCCATGGGTTATCGGGCTCCCGTCACTTGCGTTCCAGCAGGTAGGCGATCAGTTCGTCGATCTGGTCCTCGCTGAGGGCCAGGTTCGGCATGCCGCGGA
Source organism: uncultured Ilumatobacteraceae bacterium (assembly GCA_964549065.1). Classification (GTDB taxonomy): domain Bacteria; phylum Actinomycetota; class Acidimicrobiia; order Acidimicrobiales; family Ilumatobacteraceae; genus Sva-07. The sequence goes on along the minus strand of CAZJUC010000042.1, from coordinate 18,703 downwards.
CGAGACCGTCGGTGACCTCGAGCTTCTCGGCATCGGCGTACATCGGCTTCTTGGCCGGGGCGTTGCGCAGCCATTCGCGCAGGTCGACCGAGTTGAGGCAGTCGGCGGTGACGCCTTCCAGGTACCGCTCGCCGAACTCCTCGGGAGGCGCCTCCCAGACGTCGGCGCGGCACTCGTCGGTGAGTAGGTCCCAACTGGCGCCGGCAAAGGTGTTGCGGGTCATGAAGTACGACAGGTTCGGTGCGGCACCCGAATAGACCTGCAGGTCGGGACGGGCGATGACGGGAGCACCGTCGGCATCCTCGAGCCCGTTGACCTGATGACAGCGTGCGCACTGGGCCACGTAGGTGCCCTCACCGGTCGCTGCGAGCGTGCCCGCGGCAGGCGCCTGGTACGGGGCGAGCTGCTGGGCCTTCCAGGCTTCGAAGTCGTCGGGTTCGAGGGCGACGACCTCCATGCGCATGTTGGCGTGCGAGAGGCCGCAGAACTCGGTGCACTGCCCGGCGTAGATGCCCGGCTCGTCGGCCTCGAGGCGAAGGGTGTGGACGCGGCCGGGGACCATGTCGCGCTTGCCGTTGAGACGCGGGATCCACCACGAGTGGATGACGTCGCGGCTGGTGCCGCGCACGAGCACCGGTGTGCCGACCGGGATCACCATCTGCCCGGAGGTGACGATCGGCTCGGGGATACCCCCGCAGCCGTCCTGCTGGGCGTAGTCGACCTCCCACCACCACTGCTGACCGGTGACGTTGACGATGCACTCGGTGTCGTCGGTCTCGTTGAGCGCCATGATCGTGCCGACGGTGGGGATGGCGATGCCGATGAGGATGAGCGCCGGCAGGATCGTGAGGCCGATCTCGAGCGCCGGCTTGCCGTGGGTCTGCTCGGGGATCGCCTGGCCCCGGTCGCGGAACTTCACGACGATGATCGCCACGAAGGTGAGCACGATCAGGCCGACAATGCCGGCGATCGGGAACACGATCCAGTCGAGATCGTTGATCATCTCGGCGTTGGGGCCTGCGGGGTCCCAGGTGTCCTGCGGCGCATCCTGTGCGCAACCGGCAACGAGGGCGCCGAGACCGGCGACCAGTGCGATTCGGGCTGCCGGACCACGCAGCTTCGCTCGGCGACTCATGGTGCTGACGGTACTCGCGGATTCCACTGGATGCCTTTTCGATCGGGAGTTACTCACGGCACAACCAGTTCCAGTCGGGCCGACTCGACACCGGGCACGAAGAACGAGTAGCCGTCGGGGAAGGCGAAGCTCGGAGCGCCGATGGTGATGGTCTTGTTCTGCTCGCCGTCGGGCTCGACGAGGGCGGTGCAGACCAGGAAGGGAACCTCCTCGTCCGCGCCGTCCTCCTCGACCACTCGTGTGCCGAGATCGAGCGAGAGACGACGATCCTCGTCGGATTCGTTGACGAAGAGCACGTTGTTCGGGTTCGAGCGTGGCAGCGTCAGCGAGTCGGTGCCCTCCTCGACCGGCCCGTTGACGTCGAAGACGAGCTCGCCTGCATCGGTGAGCGTGATCGTGGCGGCGACGGCAGCGGTGGCACCGACGCTCTGCGAGGCCTTCTCGTCGGCCTCGAACTCTTCGGTGCTGGCGCAGATGTCGCCGCCTTCTTCGCTGACGCCTTCGGTGGTCTCGTGGACCTTGATCTCACGTTCGCCGTCGAGCCCGGCGGCAGCCCCACCGGCGACGAGGGCGAGGGCACCGACCGCGATCGTCCCGAACGCCGCGCGCGACTTGATGCCCGGGCGGTAGGCCAGCAGGAACGCAACACCCAGGATGACGGCGCCCATCACCGAGAAGAACACGACGGTGTTGGTCTTGGACAGCCACAGCATGATGCGGCTGAAGGCGTAGACGATGATGCCGATGCCGATGGCTGCGGCCAGGGGGAACTCGAGCGGGTTGGCGATGCGGCTGCGGACCTCGGCGTTGAACGTCGCATCGGCCGAGGCGCGTTCGGCCCAGGCCTCGGCGGTCCATTCGGCTCCGGCGGCGAGCATCAGGATGATCCCGACGATGAACACCGCCTGGTAGGTGACCAGCCCGACGGTGACCACGACGGCGCCGAGCGCGAACGCCATCGGCCAGATGCTGTCGGCGGGCGGGCGGGCGGCGGCGGGCGCGGTCTCGACGGCGGAGATCTCGTCGTCCCAGACGTTCGAGTCGCGGACGTAGATGTTGACGCCGGCGAGGAACGCGAGTGCGACCGCTGCCGAGGCGAGCCCGACCGTGCCCATGACACCGTCTTGCGCGACGCCGTAGGCGATCGCCGACACGGTGGCCAGGACGGTGGCGCCGATGAGGAACTTGGAACCGGTGGTGAACATTCAGTGGCTCACTTGGTGACGTAGACGAGGAACCAGATGGCGGCGAAGATCGCCGACATCGCGTACCAGTAGATGGCGTGGGAAACGAGGATCTCTTGGTCGCCGGAGCGGCCGCCGATGTAGCGGAACGCAGCGACGACGGTGAACACGACGCCGGCGATCATCAGCGCCATGAACATGCCGGTGATCGCGTAGAACATCGAGGCATAGGTGCCGTCGCCGACGCCGAGGCCCATCCGGACGTACACGAAGGCCTGGGCGTTGATGACCAGCAGTGCGACGAGGGCGGTGGCGCCGAGGGCCAGGACGGTGTGGGGCCGGTCGTTGCGCTTCGCGCTCCAGACCGCCCATTGTCCGAAGACGCAGATCCCGACGAACGCGATCAGCATCACGTTGGTGGGCACCTCGGGGATGGTGGTGCCGTCGGGGAGCCAGGTGCCGGTGGCGTCGATCGCTTCACGACGCTGCAGCGCCCAGACGGCGAGCATGCTGCCGGCGAGCATCGTCATGGCCACCGCGGCCAACGAGGTGCCCACGAGCATCTGTCGCTGCGGCGCCGGAGGCGGGGCTGCGGGAAGGGCGTGCATCAGGCGTTGCTCCCGTCGTTGGATGCCGACTTGAGGTCGAGCAGTGGCTCGGCGGAGTGGACCACGGCGATCTCGGCGAAGTTGTCACGGGGCGCGGGCGAGGTGGTGGTCCACTCGAGGGTCTGTGCGTCCCACGGGTCGTCGCCGACCGAGCGGTCGCTGCGCACCGAGAGCAGCACGAGCCCGATGAACCCGAGCACCGCAACCGCGAACAGGGCGTGGCCGACGAGCGAGATGATGTTCCAGAGCACGAGGTCGTCATCGAGGTAGGCGGTGCCGGCGGGCTGGTCGAGGAAGCCGGCGATGTACATCGGGAACGCGGCGAGGATCGTGCCGGTCAACCCGAGCAGGGCGACCGGGGCGGCCTTGGCCGAGGCGACGGTGCTCCCCCACATCTTCGGCGCCCAGTGGATCACGGCTCCCATCGTGGCGAGCACCGCGCCGTACACGATGTAGACGAGTGTGGCTTCGTTGAACACCGTGCCCTGGAGGGCGAGGTCGTCCGCCGCGTACAACAGGTTGCCGAGCATGCCGACGAGCATCATCGCGAACCCGAAGAACGCGAACACGATGGCGGGCGAGTAGTTGAAGCGTGAACCGTCGCCGGGGCGAGCCGTCTGCAGCACCACGAGCAGGATCAGCAGCATGCCGAGGATCGGCAGGGCGTTGAAGAGCAGGAACGGGACCAGGTCGCGGACCTTCGTCTCGAGGTCGTCGACGTTGAGCTGACTGCCGGCCCACGGCAGGTTCTGGATGTTCTGCTGGGTGACCCCGGCGAGCGCGGCCATGCCGACGACGGCGAGACCACCGAACATCACGCCGCGCATGGGCATCCGACGACCGAACACCACGGGCACCAACTCGGCGAGCACGCCGATGGCGGGGATCGCGAACAAGAACGTGACCGGTTGGGACAGTGCCCACCCGGCCCACACCAGGACCCCCTCGTTGCCGCCGAAGCCGGTGCGGGCGTTGCGGTGGTCGACGAAGAGGTAGGCGAGTGTGCCGAGCAGGACCGGCATCACCAGGACGATGCCGAGCGTGAACACCAGCGCCGACCACGAGAACGGCGGGATGCGCCGCATCGTCATGCCGGGCGCCCGAGTGGTGAAGACGGTGGTGGCCACGGCGCCGGCGGTGGCGGTGATGCCCACCGCCATCAGCCCGAGGCCGGCGATGAACAGCGCCACGGCGTCGGCGTTGCCGCCGAGGGTGCCGCCGTTGTCGAGCAGGGCGACGGTCGTGAGCACGGCGCCGCCGAACCACATCCAGAAACCGCTGGAGGCCAGGCGGGGGAAGGCGATCGAGCGCGCACCGAGTTGCAGCGGAACGGCCATGACGCATGCGGCCATCACCAACGGCAGCAGCGTGGCGAACACGAGGCCGACGAGTTGGCCGTCGACGAGCTGCGGGAGGATCTCCGACCCGAGCACGGTGTCGCCACCGTCGAGGCGTTCGACACCGAGCAGCACGTTGATCACGACGGTGGCGACCAGGCCGAGCAGGCCGCCGGCGAGGTAGAGCCGGCCGGTGACCTTGTGGTCGGTGGAGGTGAAGATGCCCGCGATCCCCTCCAGGAGACTGGAGGTGTCGGCGTCAGCGTCGCTCGGTGCGACGGCGACCGCTTCGGGACTGGATTCGATGGTGGTCATACGGGGTGGTCACTCACTTGTCTGAAGCCCCTGTGGTCAGCGGGCGACTCGAAACGTGGCAGGGCACGACACGGCGAGACTACTTGGATCGGGTCCGTGGACCCGAAATCCTCGCGAATCACCGACGGGGTGTCGTGCACGTCCCGAGGGTGTCTCGTGCGGGTCGTGGCGATGGACGACAAGGCGACGTCGGCAGTCACCAGCCGTTGCGTACCAGCACGTCGACGGTCATCGCGCCGAACAGCACGGTGACGTAGGTGATCGAGAACCCGAACAACCGCATGCTGGCGGTGGGCGTCGGGTGGCGTTTGAGGGCGAGGGTGCCCCCGAGGAACACGGCGCCGAGCACGACGGCGCTGACCGCGTAGATCCAGCCGAGTTCGGCGACGGGGATCAGGACCAGGGTGCTGATGACCAGTGCCACCGTGTACCAGATCATCTGGCGCACGGCGACCTCGATCGGCACGACCGAGGGCAGCATCGGGACGTCGGCGGCGCGATAGTCGTCGGCGTACTTCACGGCGAGCGCCCAGAAGTGCGGTGGTGTCCACAGGAACATGGCGACGAACAACACGATCGGCGCCCATGACAGCGAGTTCTGCACCGCCGCCCAGCCGACGAGCACCGGCACGGCGCCGGCGGCACCGCCGATCACGATGTTCTGGCGGCTGGTGCGCTTCAACCAGAGGGTGTAGACGCCCACGTAGAAGGCCGCGGCACCGAACGCGAGCACGGCGGAGAGCAGGTTGGCGCCGGCCCACAGCACACCGAACGCGAGCACCTGCAGGGCGATGGCGAAGACGAGGGCGTTGCGGGGTTCGATCACGCCGGTGACCAGCGGGCGGGCCTGGGTGCGGGCCATCAGGGCGTCGATGTCACGGTCGACGTACATGTTGACGGCATTGGCGCTGCCCGCGGAGAGCGTGCCACCGAGCAGGGTGACCGCGACGAGCGACCATGCGGGCCAGCCGCCTTCGGCGAGCACCATGGTGGGCACCGTGGTGATCAGCAACAGCTCGATGATGCGCGGTTTGGTGAGCGCGATGTACCCACCGATCACGGTGGTGGGAGTGCGACGGCTCCCGTGGGCCACGCCGCCGGGCGCCAGCCGGGACGGTACGAGAGGACGACTGCCGACGGACATGACCGCCTCATCGTACCGGCGGCACCGACCGGCGGGCCAACGCCAGCGCGTGGTTCCTCCGGACCTGGTTCCCCCGGTCCACGTGTCCGGGAACCACGGTGGTTCCTTCCGACCCGGGTCGGGGGAACCACGATTGCAGGGGCACACTGGTGCGGTGCCGACGACGCTGGAACCCACGGAGGTGAAGGAGCCCGACCTCGACGACGCGGCTGCGGTCGACCGCCCGTGGGTGGTGCTGGTGTGGAACGACCCGGTCAACCTGATGAGCTACGTCACCTTCGTGTTCCAGAAGCTGTTCGGCTATTCGCTCGAGAAGGCGACCGAGTTGATGCTCGACGTCCACGAGAAGGGTCGCGCCGTCGTCGCGTCGTGCGGCCGCGAAGAGGCCGAGATGCACGTCTTCCGCCTCCACGAGCACAGCTTGTGGGCCACGATGGAGCACGATGGCCCGTCGTCGTAGGTTCGTCGCACCGGTCCAGGCACTCGACGGCGGCTGGCGGATCAATCTCGACGACGAGGAACGCAACCTGCTCGTTCGCCTGATGGGCGAACTCGAAGCGCTGCTCACCGGCCCCGACGACAACGAGCTGATCCGACGCCTCTTCCCCGTTGCGTATCCCGACGACGACGAGAAGGAAGCCGAGTACCAGCGCCTGATGCGCGAGGAACTCGTGACGAGCCGGTTGGCGGCGATCGCGTCGGTCACCCGCACGATCGACCCCGCCAGCGCTCCGGTGCTGCTCGACGAGGGCGAGACGATCGCGTTCATGCAGTCGATCAACGCCGTGCGATTGGTGCTGGGCTCGATGCTCGGCATCACCGACGACGACTCCGCCGACGATGCGGATGCGGCCGACAGCCCCGAGCACCACCTGTACGACTTTCTCAGCTGGCTGCTCGAGTGGACGGTGCGTTCACTCTCGCCGAACTGACGAGAACACTGCGGATCGGTTCCCGATCCCGCCGTTCGGCACCCACTGTCCGGGTATGCAGCGAAGCTCCGACGGACGAGGGGTCGTCGCGCGCCGACTATGGTCGCGCCACGGTGTCGGGGGAGACACCATTGGCGGCAAGGAGAAGCGGTTGGGGGTTCCACTGATTCCCGGTCGGGCGGCGGCCCGACCGCATCGGGCTCGCCGGTCAGGCGAGCAACCGATCGCGCGCCCCGGCGACTCCACCGTCGCAGCCGGCACGCCGGTCGTCGGCACGGTCGGCACGGTCGGCGTCGGCGTGGCGGTCATCGCCGCAGCGGTGCTGGCGTCGGCGACGTTCGTCGGGCTGGTTCCGCTCCCGGCTGCGAGCTCGATCGCCCTGCTGGTGCCGGCCGCGCTGGTCGACGTCGAGCAGCGCCGCGTGCCCGACGCGTGGGTCGTCGGTGCGCTCGTCGTCCTGCTCGCTGGTCTCGTGGCCGAGTCCGTCATCGGGCCGTCGACCGACCTCCGCGCGACGATGTCGGCGGCCGCCGGCGGAGCGCTCGCGATGACGTTCCCGGTGCTCGTCCTGCATCTCGTGTCTCCCCGCTCGATGGGCTTCGGCGACGTCAAGGCCGCCGGCGTCCTCGGTGCAGCCCTCGGCACGGTCGACTGGCGGTTGGGGCTCGTCGCGCTCGCCATCGCCGCCGTCGCCGGTGCCGCGGCCGGCATCGCCGGCAGGCAACGCACGATCGCCTTCGGCCCCTTCCTGGTCGCCGGCGCCTGGATCTCACTGCTCGCCCACGAACCGATCCTGCGTGCTCTCTTCACCGACGGAGCACTGCTGTGACCTCGACGACGTCCGTCACCGCCGCGCGATCGGACGTCGGTCGCGCATCGAGCGGACGCGGTTTCACCCCGACGTCACGACGTCGCAACCGGATCGCCGCCGGGGTCGCGCTGGCCGCAGTCGCGATCGGCGGCAATCTCCTCGTGTACGCGAGCCTCGACTCGGCCGAGCCGGTGGTGCAGGCCGTGCGTGACGTCGCGGCGGGCGAACAGATCACGTTCGACATGTTCCGCGCCGTCGACGTCGACGCCGATTCGACGGTGAACCTGATCGCCGGCGAGCGTCTCGATTCGCTCGTCGGCAGCTACGCCAAGGTCCGTCTGGTCGCCGGGTCGTTGGTGACACCCGAGTCGTTGCAGACGGCTCCTCTCGTGACCCCGGGCAGCTCCGTCGTCGCGATCCAGGTCGCCGACGGCGCCCTTCCGATCGGGCTGCGCGAACGGGTCGCAGTGTTGCTCGTCATCCCCGACGAGCGATCGGTGGATGACGCGGTCGGCGTCACGTCGGTTCCCGGGCGGGTGGTGGGTCTCCCGACGGACACGACGTCGGCGCTCGGCTTGCTGTCGCTGTCGGTCGAGGTGGCAGCCGGTGACGCAGCCACCGTCGCCGCGGCCGACGACGTCCGGGTGGTGCTCGTCGAACCGACCGTCGATCGGGCCGCCCGACCGACCGCGGATCCAGCCGTCGATCAGGACGACGGGCCGTGACACTGGTCGCAGTGGTGGGCGACGCAGCCACCACGACGGCAGTGGCGCTGGCCGCCGGATGGAGTGCGCCCGACGACGCCGTCGTGCTCGAAGCGGACCCGACGGGCGGATCGCTGGCGGGCTGGCTCGACACACCGGCCCACCCGTCGCTGTCGACCGTCGTGGCCCACGTGGGGACGAACACCGATCGTTCTGCGCTGACCACGCTCGACGCGATGACGCACCGGAGCGCCTCGGGGGTGCGGTTCGTGGCCGCCCCCGTTCGGGCACGAGCCGCTCACCGGGCGGTGGAGGAGGCAGCCGTTGCGTTGTTCCCGACCATCGCCGACGCTCCGCTCGCCGTCATCGCCGACGCCGGGCGGCACCGGGCCGGCGAACCGCCGACCGCGGTGCTGCGGCTGGCCGACGTGGTCGTGATCGTGCATCGCCAGGCGAACGCGTCGGCAGCCGCTGCGACGGTCCGCATCGAACGGCTCGTCGAAACCGTCGAGGAGCTGGCCCATCTCGATGCCGACGTCGTCCTGGCCGTGATCGGGGCAACCCCGTTCGATCCGGCCGAGATCGGCAGCTTCGTGCTCCAGGCGGTCCCCGAGAGCATCGGGACCACGGTGGCACTCGCCGACGATCCGTTGGCTGCCGCCACGATCGCCGGGCGGGCCGGCGTCTCGGCGAAACGACTCCGTCGTCTGCCACTGCTGCGTGACGCGTCGCTCGTCGCCGACGCCGTGCTCGACCTCGTCGCAGCGCGGCCGCTCGACCTCGAGGTGACTTCCGTACCGGGTGGATCCCGCCGGGCCGATTCCGTGCGGTCCGGCGCCGAGGAGCGTTCGACATGACCCTGTCGGACACACGTTCCGCCGTGGGAGCCCGTGGCTCCGATGACGATCTGGCCGCCACGATCACCCTGGTCACCGACCGCGTCGCCGACCGGCTGATCGAGGCGATCGAGCACGACGACACCGTGCGCAGTTCCGCGAGAACCACCGGTCTCGCGCTCGCCGGTGACGAACGTCGCCAACAGCTCCTCGTCGGCGCGTGGATCAGCGAAGAGGTCACCAGGGTCAACGAGGAGCGGTTGCAGCGCGGCGTTCGCCCGCTGTCGCAACACGACGAGCAGCACGTGCGTTCCCGTGTCGTCGCCGATCTCACGGGCGCCGGCCCCCTCGAGCCGTACCTCAGCGACCCGATGGTCGAGGAGGTCGACGTCAACGGGCCCGACTCGACCTGGGTGACCTACACCGATGGTCGCAAGGTCGACGTCGGCCGGCTCTGGGCGTCGGCGGCCGAGCTGACGTCGTTCCAGAAGCGGATGGCGCTGAGGATGACCGGCACCGGCGAGGGCCGCCTCGACACGTCGTCGCCGATGCTCACCCTGCAGTCGCGCGACGGCGCACGCATCGTGATGGTGCTCGGTGGCAGCGGCGAGCACGGCGTGTCCACACATCCCCGCATGGCGATCCGTCGCTTCGTCGTGCGCCAGGTCGGCCTCAGCGGGCTCGCCGACCTCGGGCTCTTCCCCCATCCGATGGTCGAACGGCTGCGTGCCCTGGTGCGCTGCGGATTCACGATCCTGGTGTCCGGACCGCCCGGTGCCGGCAAGACGACGCTGCTCACCGAGCTGCTCGGCGAGGTGTCAGCGCTCGAGCGGATCATCACCGTCGAGAAGAACCTGCTCGAGCTGCGCCTCGAGGACGACCCTCGTCATCCCGACGCCCCCGCCCTCTTCACCCGCCACGCGAACGCCGAGGGAGAAGGCGAGATCACCACTCGTCAGTTGGTCGAGCTCACCCGCCGACTGAACCCGGACCGGGTGGTGGTCGGCGAGCTGGTCGAGGACGAGGCGCTCGACATGCTCGACGTCGCGTCGATGTGCAAACGCGGATCGTTGGCGACCATCCACGCGCACACCGCAGACATCGTGCTGCAACGCCTCGCCTACTACGTGTCGAAGTCGAACACGAGCCTGCCCGAGTTCGCCGTGTGGTCCCTCATTGCCCAGACCGTCGATTTCGTGGTGCACATCGACCTGGTGCGCAACGCGGTCGAGGATCGCAGCGCAGTCCGTCGCGTGACTTCGATCATCGAGGTCGGCGGGCTCGGCGAAGCCGGTGGCGTATCGAGCACCGAGGTGTGGGCGCTCGACGACCGCGACGAACTCGCCCAGGTGGCCCCGCTGTCGAAGCGACATCTCGACCGTCTCCGCCTCGCCGGCTACCCCACCGAGCTGTTCTCCGTCGGATCGTTCCCCGTCGAGTCGTTCCCCGTCGAGTCGTTCCCCGTCGGCGGCGGTGCCCGATGAGCATCGACGTCGCGCTCCTCGTGGCGTCGACGTCGGCCGGCGTGCTCGCCGTGTTGCTGTTCGTCCTCGGCGACGCCCCCGCGTCGGCGCCACGGGCGACGGCCGATCCGGGCCGTTGGGCTCGCCTGGCGGGTGCGGTCTCGGCGGCGCTGATCGTCTTCGCTGCGTCGGGGTGGATCGTGGCCGCGGTCGTCGTGGCAGCGGGATGCTGGGCGGCGATCGCCGCCTGGCAACGACGCGACACCGGCGAGGTCAGCGACCTGCAGCGGATCGACGCGTTGGCGTCGTGGATCGAGAACCTGCGCGACGTGCTCATCGCCGGCGACCAACCGGTGGGTGCGATCAACGCCACGGTCGCCACCTGTCCGGCAGCGATCCAGCCGCAGGTGCGACGCCTGGCGGCCGGGCTCGGGCGTCAGGATCCAGCGGTCGTGTTCCGTCGCTTCGCTGACGACATCGACGATCCGCTCGGCGATCTCGTGGCCGCCGGCCTGCTGATCGCCGTGCAGCGGGGCGCCCGCACCGCGACCGTGCTGGGATCGCTCGCCGAGCAGGCCCGCCGCCAGGCCGACCGGCGGCGGCTGGTCGAGGCCGAACGCGCGCCGATCCGACGCGAGGTCACGTTGCTCACGGTGATCATGGGCTCACTGGTGGTCGGTCTGCTGGTGTTCGGACGCGCCGAGTACCTCGAGCCGTACGACACACCCGGCGGCCAGCTGTTCCTCGGGCTCGTGCTCGCCATCTATGCGGTGCTGCTGTTGCGGGTGCAACGCCTCGCCCGGTTCCCGCGCCCGAGCCGCTTCCTCACCGCGAACGCCACCACCGGCGGGCCGCACCCCGCAGAGACCGCCGGCCGCGCAGGGGCCAGCCGATGAGGCCCGCCGGCGTCCTCGTGCTCTGCACCGTGGTGTCCTGCGTCGGCGCCTGGCTGGTGTCGACAGGATGGCGCCAGCCCCGTCCCCGGCTCGAACGGGCGATCGAACACCTCCGCCGACCGGCACCGAAGCTCGCGCCGGTCACGCCGGGGTCGTCGACCGCGGTCGTCTCCCTCGGCTCCTTCGCCGAGCGGCACGGCGCCACGGCCTGGAGCCGGGCGTGGGTCCGGCCGCTCCGGCTCGTTGACCGCAGCGTCGAGATGCACGTCGGCTCGCTCGTGCTCGCCGCGCTCGCCGGCTCGGTGGTCCCGGCGCTGGTGCTCGGCGTGTTGCAGGCGGTCGGGGTGCTGTCGATCGGGCTGTGGATTCCCGCTGCGCTGTCGTTGGTCGCCGCCGTCGTGGCGCCGATGCTCGTGCACTCGACCACGATGGCCACCAGCACCGAGGTCGCTGTCGACCTGCGGCACCAGCTCGGCGCATATCTCGACATGGTCACGATGCTGCTCGCCGGCAACACCGGCTACGAGGGAGCCCTCGACCAGGCCGCACGTGCCGGCGACGGGTTGCTGTTCCGGGAACTCCGCCGGCGCATGCGCGAGGCGGGCACGACCGGCCAGAGCCTGGTGCGCGCGCTCGAACGCGTCGCCGACGACTACGGCATCGTCGAACTCGAACAGGTGGCAGCAACCGCCACGTTGTCGGCAGCGGAGGGTGCGCCGGTGGCTCGCAGCCTGGCAGCGAAGTGCTCGACGCTGCGTTCGACGCTCGCCGCCGAACAGGAAGCCGACGCCCGGGTCCGCAACGACAAGGTCACCCCTCCCCTCGTCGCCATGGCGCTGCTGTTCATGGCCCTCATCATCTATCCCGCCCTCAACCTCAACTGACCCGACCCGTCCCGCCGACCAGCCCTCCCACCACCCCGTGACACCCTGTGAAAGGACCCGAAAATGCACGTTCCGATGTTGATGCTGACCGGCATCGTCGCCATCGTCACCCACACCCTCGGCCTGAACGACCCCACCGATACGTCCCACGACCGGGGTGCGGTGTCGATCGAGCAGGTGCTCTGGTACGCCGCCGCGGCGATCAGCGTGGCGGTGGTCGCGGCGATCATCTGGAGCCAGATCCGCGACACGGCGAGCACCCCGGTGCAGTCGCCGTCCGCTCCCTGACGTCCCGAGTCGATGGTTGCACCGGCCCCACCAGACCGCACGCCGCCAGGGTCGCGCCTGCGCGGCGATGAGGGCGCGGCGACATCGCTCGCGGTGGCGTTGCTCACACCGATGTTCGTGTTCCTGGCGTTTGCCGCGTTCCAGGCCGCGCTGTGGAGTCATGCCCGGACCGAGGCCAGGGTGATCGCCCGCGACACGGCCGCGCTGGTCGCGCGATCGGGGGTCGCTGCCGGCGATGCGCAGGCCTCGGCGACCGCAATCCTCGAAGCCGACACCGACCTGCGCGACGTGGTGGTGTCGGTCGGGTCGACCGGTGGCGTGGTCACCGTCACGGTGACCGGCGATGCGCCCGGGATCATCCGCGGGACCAACGACGCGGTCGAGGTCACCTCGGCGGTGCCGATCGAGGAGCTCACCCCGTGAGCGTTCGGC
>CAZJUC010000042.1:0-5634 GCA_964549065.1 uncultured Ilumatobacteraceae bacterium | reverse complement strand
GGTCGAGGTCACCTCGGCGGTGCCGATCGAGGAGCTCACCCCGTGAGCGTTCGGCCGCCCGGTGATCGTCAGCACGGTGATCGTCGGCACGGCGATCGTCGGCACGGCGATCGGCTGCGGGGAGATCGGCTGCGGGGAGAACGGCTGCGGGGGGAACGAGGCTCGTCGGATGCCCTGGGGTTGGCGTTGTTGACGCCCGCAGCGATCGGGCTCGCGGTGGTGATCGTGTTCCTCGGTCGCGGCGTCGACAGCCGGGCCACGGTGCAGAGCGCCGCCGAGTCGGCTGCGCAGGCCGCCGCACAGGAACGGTCGCCGGCAGCAGCGGTCTCCGCTGCCGACGAGGTCGGACGGGCAATGCTCGTCGATCCGTCGTCGTGCTCCTCGCCGAACGTGTCGGTCGACGTCACCGACTTCCGCCCCGGTGGGCTGGTGGCCGTCACGGTGTCGTGCACCGTGTCCGCCGACGGCCTCGAGCTGATCGATCCGCCGGCGACCGGCCCCACCACGGCGACGGCGTTCGCCGCCATCGATCCCCTCCGCGCCACCGACGAGGCACCATGACGGCCTCGGGCATCGCACACGAACGGGGTCGGGGCGAGCGAGGCTCAGGGCTGGTCGCCGGGATCGCGCTGATCTTCGCGTTCACCTTCCTCGGCTTGGTCTGGCTCGCACGCGACGTCGACCGGGGCGTGTCGAACCGGTCGGCGGCCCAGTCGATCGCGTTCCAGGCCGCACGGTCGGGCGCACAGTCGGCTGCCATCACCGATCTGCGCTTCGGTGTCACGCTCGTCGACCCGACCGCCGCCGGCCGAGCCGCCACGTCGACGGCCGGTGCGCTGTTCGCGAGCTACGGGGTCGAGGGCTCGGTCACGTCGATCGAGGTCGTCGAGGACCGCGTGTCGGTGTCGGTCACGATCACCGACGACGGTCGAACGGTCACCGGTGCGGGCACCGTGCGGGCAGAGCGGGCACCGTGATGGCGTCGCGCGCTTCCCTTCTCGGTTCACCGCGGCCCACTGTTCGGGTGACGGGCGCCGACCAGCACGAACCGAACGGACAGGAGGAGAGGTGAGCGAACCCGATCCGCGACGCTGGGCCCGGTTCGCGCTCTCGCTGCTCGCGTTCCTGACCGTCGCGGTCGCAGCACCGGCGGTGCTGCTCGCAGCGTCGCGTGCGCGCTTCGGGTCAGCGAACCCGCTGACGGGGGCCGAGCCGCCGTGGCGGTGGGGTTCGTCGGGTGTCGGCGACGCACTCTCCGGGCCGATCGCCGACGACACGGTGATCGACGGCATCGTCCGGCTGAGCCTGTGTGTGGTGTGGGTGGCCGTGGCCGTGATCGTGGTGACGACGATCGTCGAGGTGGTCCACGCCGTGCGCCACCGTGGGCTCGCGTTCCCGGATGTCCGTGGGGTCGGCTGGGCACAGCGGGTCGGCCGGTTCGTCGCCGTCGGTCTGGTGGCCGTGCTGCCGGTGATGACGTCGGCGACGTCGTTGGCCTCCACGCTCGGTGCCAGGTCGGTCGCCGCGGTGTCGATCGACGGTTCGGGCGTTGCCACGCCGGGGGCCGTGGTCGTGTCGGTTCTGCCGTCCGGCGGGTCGAGCACGGCGACGCTGACCGCGCCGACCGGACCGACCGAGCCGACCGAGCCGACCGGCGCCGTGCACGTCGTGGCCGCAGGCGAGTCGATCTACTCGATCGCCCTCGGCCTCGCAGGTGGCGACCAGAGACAGGTGATCGAGATCGCCGATGCGATCATCGACGCGAACCTCGGCGCGGCGATGCCGGGAGGGCAACGCTTCACCAATCCGGCGTACGTCGAGGAGGGTTGGGCGCTGCAGATCCCGGGCCCGGTCGCCGGCGCTCCCGCACACGCGCCGGACGATGCGGTCGAGCGGGTCGGGGCCGTCGGTGCCGACGAGGCGACGACGTACGTCGTCGAGCGCGGTGACACGCTGTGGGACATCGCCGACGAGCACCTCGGCGATCCGGCGGAGTGGACGGAGATCTGGGAGCGCAACGAAGGCGACGACATGGGCGGCGGCCGCACGTTCGACGACCCCGACCTGATCGTGCCCGGGTGGGAACTCGACCTCACGGACGACGATCCCGCGCCCGCTGCGATGCCCGACGGGCCGACCGATGCCGACGATTCGGACGAGCCGGTGACGCCGTCCGTCGACACCGCGGCCGACACACCGTCCGCAACCGCTGTCGATCGGGGTCCGGCCGTCGACTCGTGGGACGCGGCACCCGACGACGTCGACGTCAAGGGGCCATTGCCGCTCACACCGACCGCGAGCAACTCGCCCACCAGCATCCCGGCATCGACGACCGGCATCCCGGCCTCGACGACCACGACGATCGGCCCGCCGACGGGTGGGCCGGCGGCCGGCTCCGACGACCCCGGCGGTCAGCGTCCGGCTCCGGATGCCCCGTCGCCGATCCGGATCGAACACGCCGCGTTGCTGGCCGCCGGCGTGCTGGCGCTCGTGGGGGTTCGACGCCGCCAGCGGCTGCGGGCGGCGATGCCTCGCCATCGTGTGCCGGAGCCTCGCGACGAGGTGGCTCGCACCGAACGTCGACTTCGCACGATCGATGCCGGCGAGCGGGTGCTGCGTGTCGACGTCGCCTGCCGCGCGGCGGCACGATCGCTCATCGGCAGCGCCAGCCAGATCGGATGGGTCGAGGTGTCGGTCGACGGCGACGTCGAACTGCGCCTCACCGCTCCCGCAACTCTCTCACCACCGTTCACGGGCGAGCGCCAGACCTGGCGGCTCGGTGGCGAGGTGCCGATCGAGATCCTCGGCGAGGATGCCCGTCAGGTGGGCCAGCCGTGCGTGGCGTTGGTGCAGCTCGGCGTCACCACGAGCGGCAGTGAACTGCTCGTCGACCTGGAGGCGTGCGGGGTGTTGTCGGTGACCGCCGGGGCCGACCAGGCCGACGAGGTCGTCACCGCCATTGCCGCTGCGCTCGCGTCGTCGCAGTTCGCGGAGGTCGCGCATCTCGTCGGGGTGTCGCTGCCGCACGCGGCGCTGCTCGATCATCGCAACGGCCACTTCGCCGCATCGGCCGATGCAGCGATGGAGCTGGCCGGATCGTTGGCGGGGAGCACGGCGATGCACGAGCGCTCGTCGTTCGAGCTGCGATCGCTGCGCACGGGCGGCGAGATGTGGGAACCCGCCGTGGTGCTGCTGCGGGCGGACGACGACCGGGCGGGCGCCGACCTGATCGACCGCATGCCGGCACCGGGCCACGGGCTGGCGGTGGTGACCGCCGAAGCGGTCGATGCCGCGCCGGCCCGGCTGGTCGCCGGTGATGACGGGTGGGCCCTCGAGGCGTTCGGGACGACGATCGCGCTCACGCCGATCGGGGTCAACGCCGACGAGTTGGCCGAGATCACCGAGTTGCTCGTCGACGCCGAACGCCGCCTCGAACCCGTCGCCGACCAGGTGCAGTGGGCCGACGACCCGCTCGCGAGCGAGCATCGCGATCCGGCCGTCGATGCGGGGGACGAGGACCTCGACGCCGGTCGTGGCGACGACCTGAGCCCTGGTCCGGGCGCCGAACCGGTGGATGACACGGTCCGCGGTCCCGCAGGGGTGGCGGTGCGGTTCGAACCGCGTCCGCACGAGATCGTGGTCGGCCTGCTCGGCGGGGTCGAGGTGACCGCCCGCACCGGTGAGCCGGGCGCGTTCGAGCGGTCGAAGACGGTCGAGTTGATCGCCTGGCTGGCGACGCACCGTGACCGGGCGACGCGGTCCGGCGCGCGCACGGCGCTGTGGGATCTGGAGGTGCGCGATGCGACGTTCGCGAACGTGGTCTCCGAGGCTCGGCGGGCGCTCGCCCGGTTGGTGGCGCCGCCCGAGGACGAGGAGTGGGTGGCGCGCACCCTCACCGAACAGTTGCCGGTGCACGACCTGGTGGTCACCGACGCCGATCTGGTCGAGGAGCGGCTGGCCCGTGCCCGGGTGCAGCCGCCCAGCCAGGCGATCGAGACGTTGCGGCCGGCGGTGGAGCTGGTGCGCGATCTGCCGTTCGCCGGCACCAGCTACCTGTGGCCCGACGCGGAGGGGATCACGTCGAACCTGGTGCTGCTGGCGATCACCGCCACCGCCGAGTTCGCCGCCCACGCGCTGTCGCTCGGCGACACCGACGACGTGTTCTGGGCCACCGGCAAGGGGCTGCGGGTGCTTCCCGGCCACGAGGAGTTGATCGCGTTGCGGATGCAGGCGCATGCCCGAGCGGGCGATCTCGCCGGGGTGCGCCAGGAGTGGGAGTCGTACGAGCGGGTGCTGGTGGCCGACGCCTGGTCGGACGGCGAGCCGTCCCCCAAGCTCCTCACCCTGCGCCGCGAACTCCTCAGCCCCGCCAGCTCGTAGCCGTTCTTCGTGGTGTCGTGCGTCCGAATCAAACTGCGAAACGTTCGGTGAACCGTCCGTCTCCGCCGATCGGTCTCGGCCAGACTGGCGAACATGCGACCTGCGCGTACGAATCGATCACGTCTGGCCGCCATCGCAGTCGGAACCGCGCTGGCGGTGGCGGCGTGCGGCGGTAGCGACGACTCGTCGGGCGAGTCCGGTGGCAGCACGGTGCCGGCCCCTCCCGACGCGGTCGAGCTCGACCCGGCGGCCGACATCGCCGCGAATCAGATTCCCGACGTGGTGGTCGACGACGTCGTCAACGGCAACAAGGTCAACCTGCGCAACGTGGCCCCGGCCGACACGCCGATCCTGTTGTGGATGTACGCACCGCATTGACCCACCTGTCGGACCGAAGCGCCCGACGTCGAGCAGTTCGCTCGAGCACACGCGGATCAGATCGAAGTGATCGGTCTCGGCACCCAGGACAGCCTGCAGGAAGCCCGAGAGTTCGTCGAGGACCGCGGCACCACCTTCACGATGCTGTGGGACGAGTCGTTCCAGTCGTGGATCGAACTCGGCGTGACCTCGCAACCCACCGCGGTGATGTTCACCCCCGACGGCACGATCATCACCGGCTGGGTCGGCCGGTTCCCCGAAGATCAGGTGCTCGAACTCGCCGCCCAGTACACCGCCGGGTAGATGTAACGATTGGTGTCTGACACCAATCGTTACACGCAGGGTTCGCCGGTGGTGGTGACGGTGCCGTCGGCGGCGAGGTCGAAGTAGGTGGAGACCTGCTTGATCATGCCGACGTCGACGAGGAACAGTTCGTAGCGGTCGTCGCTGGTGCCGAGGGCGGGGACTTCGACGAGGCGCTCCTGGGCCATGTAGGCGTCGGCGGCCGTGGTGAGGGTGCGGGCATCGCCGGCGCAGGCGCTCTGTTCGCCCCGGTCGGTGACGCCCCGGACGGTGAACACCACGGCCGCCGACAAGATGCCGAGGATCACGATGACCACCAGGATCTCCACGATCGTGAAGCCTCGGTCGGCTCGGGGATGGGGCAAACCGTTCACGTCATTTCCATCGGCGTCGCCGCCCAATTCACGAGTCAAGAAGCGCACAAGGAACCGTCACCGGAAGTGACCGGAAAACGACGAAGACCCCGCCCGAAGGCGGGGTCTTCGATCAGGTTGTTGCTACTGGTTCGTCAGTGACGAATCAGGCCGGAATAAAGCAAGGGCTATCGCTCTCAGCGTAGAATGCTGCCGAGTC
>CAZJUC010000041.1:0-19280 GCA_964549065.1 uncultured Ilumatobacteraceae bacterium | reverse complement strand
GGGGTGGGGCGGGCTGCCAGCCTGGGCGGCGGAACACGTGTCCGAGCTTGTTGCGCCAGCCCGTTGCCCGGCGGACGTCTCGGGCGATGTCGACGAACTCGTGGTAGCCGATCCGGACCGGGTTGAAGGTGTCGATGTTCTTCGTGAGGCCGTACTTGATGCGGCGTACCTCCGGCTCGAACGTGCCGAACAGCCGGTCCCACACGATCAGGATCCCGCCGTAGTTCTTGTCGAGGTACTGCGGGTTCGCTCCGTGGTGAACTCGATGGTGGGACGGCGTGTTGAACACCGCCTCGATCGGCCCGGGGAGCCGATCGATCGCCTCGGTGTGGATCCAGTACTGGTACAGCAGGTTGAGCTGGCCGGCCTTCATGACGTGGTGCGCAGGGATGCCGAGCAGTGGCATCGGGAGGAACACCCACGACGTGAGGATTCCGGACCATGGCTGACGCAGCGCTGTCGACAGGTTGTACCGCTCGCTCGAATGGTGCGTGACGTGGTTCGCCCAGAACAGGCGTACCTCGTGCATCCATCGATGGTCCCAGTAGTAGAGAAAGTCCCAGGCGACCATGGCTGCGGGCAGTGACCACTTGGTGACGCCGACGTCGACGATGCGACGCTTGTAGACCGCGCGACTCATCGCGGCGACGACGCCGGCGAGCGCCAGGTTGACCGCGACGTTGCCTGCCAACATCGCCAGGCTCGCCTGGGTGTCGCGTTTTTCGTAGCCGACCGGCACCAACGGATCCGGCGGCAGGCTCGGATCGGACAGCTCGGCGGCGGTGGCGTCGTCGAGGTCGCCGATCTCACGCAGCTCGCGTCTGGCGAGCACGCGCGATTCCCACACCATCGTGCCGACGAACGCCGGCAGCGACAGCAGGTCGATCGTGTCGATCGGGCGCGAGTTGAGCTGCTTCACCCTCCCAGTGTGGCGCAGACCCGTTTGTGTTGCAGTTCGGGTGGCCCGTCCCTTCCAACCCGTCACACAAACGTGGTGGTCGCCGTGCGGGCAGCGTTCGTGTTGCAGTTCGGGTGGTCCCCTCCCTCCGAACTGTCACGCAAACGAGGTGGTGAGTAGGTTCCGGGGATGGCCGAGACCCCTGACGAGACCATGGCGAAGACCCGCAAGTTCCCACAGTCGAGGTTCGCACCGCCGCCGGGCGCCACCGAGATCCTGCTGGTGCGCCACGGCGAGTCGGCCCCACACGTCGAGGGCGAGTCGTTCGACCTCGTCGACGGTCACGGCGACCCGCCGCTCGCCCCGGGTGGTTGGGAGCAGGCCAGGCTCGCAGCGCAGCGCCTGATCGACACTGGCGAGCGAATCGCTGCCGTGTACGTGAGCACCCTGCAACGCACCCATCAGACCGCCGAGCCGCTCCTCGAATACCTCGAGATGCAGGCAACGGAGATCGCGGACCTCCGTGAGGTCTTCCTCGGCGACTGGGAGGGCGGCGAGTTCCGCAAGCGCATCGCCGACGGCGACCCGATCGCTCAGCAGATGTACGTCGAGCAGCGCTGGGACGTCATCCCCGGCGGCGAACCAGCCCATCAGTTCGAGAATCGGGTCCGGCGCGGCATCGAACGCATTGCCGCCGACCACCCCGACGAGCTCGTCGTCGCCGTGGTGCACGGCGGGGTGATCGGACAGATCATGAACATCGCCACCCGCTCGCAGGGCTTCGCATTCACCGGCGCCGACAACGCGTCGATCTCACACATCGTCGTCGAGAGCGAACGCTGGGTGGTGCGCTGCTGGAACGACACCTCGCACCTGAGCCCGACGTTCAGCACCGCTGGAGAGCCGTTGATCTGAGCAGCCGTGAGCTGAGCTGCCGTTGATCTGTTCAGTTGCGTTCGGGCGTGAGCGGACCGTCCGGTTCGAACCGTCGGACGTTGTCGAACAGCTCCGGGTCCACCGGCCCCTCGCCGTGGATCACGCTGACGTCGCCGGTCGTTTCGAGCACCACTGCGATCACCTCGTCCATCGAGTGCACGTTGGCCTGGCGCAGTTTGGCGTACACGTCGGACTTGGTGACCCGTGCATGGTCCAGTGCGTCCTCCACGAACCGTCCCTGTCGAAGCAGCAGAACCGGGGTGTTGTCGACGAGGAACGACCCGATCGAGCGTCGTCGGAACTGTGCGATCAACCACTGCACGCCGAGCAGGGAGCCAATCGCCAGTGTGCCCTCGGCGATCGACGACGATGACGCCACCACCGACCCGAGGATCGAGCCGATCGCGACCGTCACCGCGAAATCGAAACTCGACATCTTCGACAGCGACCGCAGGCCGACCACGCGGATGATGGCCACGACGAGGAGCAGCATCGTCAGACCCGACAACAAGATCCAGCCGACCGTGGGCCAGGTGGTGAAGAGCCACGAGTCGGCGTCGTCGGTGGTGGCTGCGAGCAGGGTGTTCATCTCGTTCCTCGGCGTCCCGGTGCCGGCGAGTCAAGCGGCGATGCCGGGAGGTGTCTCGCCGGTCATCTTCTCCCAGCTGGTCGCGGTTCCCCGCAATGCCACGACACGAGCGACTGCTGCGCCGACGGCGGTGGCGAGGGCCCAGGCCAGCGCTTCCTGCCACGACGTACGGCGGTCGGCCGGGTTCAGCGGGGTCTCGGTGTCGCTGCTCCACAACGCCGAAACGATCTTGCGGGCGGCGACCGCTGCGGCGATGCCGGCAACGGTCGAGAGTGCGTTGTAGGTCAGCTTCTTCATCGGGCCCTCCCGGACAGTGGTCGTCTGGGGTGCAGAGTTGCCCAGCCGGGTGCGCGCCAAACCGAGCGAAGGCTGCGGCTACGACTGTGGTGGTCGCCAGAACAGGGCGAGTAGGCCGGTGCCGCCACCGACTCCGCCGACGGCAGCGATCAGGAGGCCGGTCCATCCGATGAAGGTGTCGTTGAGGTCGAGCGCTTCATCGAGTGACCAGGCGCCGGGTCCGATCGTGCCGATCGCCAGGCCCACGATGCCGAGCGTCATCACGTACTCCCACCCCTCACCGGGGCTGAAGATGAAGAACCCGTTGCCACGATGGTTGATCGCCCACGCAACGAACATGACGCCGACCACGCCGGCAGCTGCGAACGGAGTGAGCAGTCCGAGCACCAGCAAGAGCCCACCCCCGATCTCTGTGACGCTGGCGAGCCAGGCGTGCAGCTTGGCCGGCTTCATTCCCATCGAACCGAACCAGCCCGCCGTGCCGTGGATGTCGGGACGGATGTGGTTGATGCCGTGGGCGAGCATCACTGCCCCGACGCCGCAGCGCAGGAGCAGGAGAGCGAAGTCGATGGTGTCGGCGTCGGACATCCGCCCAGCCTGTCATGCGGGCTCGGACGTCTCCGACCTCTCCGAGTCCACCGGGCCGGCCCGGTTCGCCGGACTGGTCGGGCCGATCCGACCCGTCGGATCCGCCGGATTCGTCGCGGCGAGGCGAGCTGCGAACTCCGCCCGGCGGTGCATGTCGATCAGCTCGTCGGCACGCCCGGGGGCGAGGTGCTCGATCGCCACGCGGTCGCCCTGTTCGCAGGCTCTGACGATGTCGAGTACGGCCCCGACGGGTCCCGCACCGCGCAGCACGGCGTCTGCAGCGGTCTCACTCATCGGCAGCTCGCCGAGCAGATCGCCGAGCGGCGCACCGTACAGGCGGTCGGCGACCGACAACAGGGCGGCGGTCACCCCGCACGGCACGAGATCGGTGCCGTCCAGCAGCGACGCGGCCATGTCGGCGCGTGTGACGCCGCGCACGATCTCGGCGAGGTGGTCGTGGGCGTCCTCGTCGACCGCGTCGATCGACGAGGCGAGCAGGTCGGCGAGGCACCGGAGCTTGGACACACCGAGCAGCGCGATGGCCTCCTCGAGGGTCGTCACCCGCCGGTCGAGGCCGAAGGCGTTGGCGTTGACGGCGGTCAGCAGCCGGAACGTCAGCGACGGATCGCTGCCGACGACTGCCTCGAGCTGCGTGACATCGATGTCCGTCTCGGACCGCAGCGCGGCGCGGAGTGCAGTCGCCGATCGTCGGGTGGCGTGACGGGCCGGGCGGCGCAGGAGTTCCGGTTCGCTGAGGTGGTAGCCCTGGAAGAGGTCGAAGCCGTGCTCGACGCAACGGTTGAACTCGTCCTGCGACTCGACTTTCTCAGCGACCACGAGGACGCCGGGCGACCGTTCGCGAGCGACGGCGATCAGACGGTCGATCTCCGCGTGATGAGCCGTCGTGAGCTCGATCTTGACGATGCTGGCCAACGGGAGCAACTGCGAGTGTTCGAGGTCGCCGAGACGGCTCACGTTGTCGAGCGCGAAGTGGTATCCGTCGAGGCGGGCGGCACGCAACGCGTCGACCGTCGGCTGGTCGAACGGTTCGCTCTCGCGGACCTCGATGATGATTCCCTCAGGGGGCATTGCGTGGTGCAGCCCGTTCACGACGAGGCTGGCGCTGGCGTTCATCATGCCGAAGCGGTCGCCGACGACGTGCTCCATACCCCATTGCAGAAAGACGCGTTCCATCACCGCACGCGTGGCGGCGTCGGGGTCGTCGAAGGCGGTCTGACGGTGGGGGCCACCGCGGTACAGCAGCTCGTAGCCGAAGATGTCGCGGTCCGCGTCGACGATCGGTTGTCGCCCGAGGAACACCTCTGAGTTCATTCGGCCGCGGCCTCCCGTCGATCTTGTGCCATCCCCGAGCGGATGGCGTCATGGAGTCATCGGTCCGAATGGTGCGGAACTCAAACGCCTTGCCGATCAATTGTCCCCACGGGGCCCATCGAGCGGCCGCCCCGATTGCCACAGGACCGGTCGGGTGGTGGTTCGGTCGGGGTTCGAGATCGTTGGCGTGGGACGTGTCGACGCCGCGATGCTCACACGACGCGTCGGCCTCCCGCGTAACCTGCGTGCATGACCCGTCGGATCCTGCTGCTCAACGGCCCGAACCTGAACCTGCTCGGCACCCGTGAGGTGGACGTGTACGGCTCGGCCACGCTGGAGGACATCGTGGCCTCGGTCCGCGGCGCGGCTGGCGAGCGTGGCGCCGAGATCGACGACGTGCAGAGCAACAGCGAAGGCGCCCTGATCGACGCCCTGCAGGCCGCTCGCGGGAGAGCGGACGGCGTGGTGTTCAACCCCGGTGCGTACACCCACTACAGCATCGCGTTGCGTGATGCGATCGCGTCGATCGACATCCCGGTGGTCGAGACCCATCTGTCGAACGTGCACTCCCGAGAAGAGTTCCGCCACACCTCGGTGGTCAGCGCCGTGTGTGTCGGCGTCGTGGCGGGCTTCGGCACCGACAGCTACCTCCTCGCGCTCGACGCACTGCTGCGGCACCTCGATCACTGAGCGGCGGACCACAGCCCGCCGAGGTCGGCGCGCCGCCGCCGAGCGTGTGCCGCACGGCACCCTGCGCGCGAGGCGCGAACGGTCACGGCGGGCCGATACTCGGGTGTGAATTCTCCCGTCGTCGATCAGCTGCGCCCCGATGCGTCGGATCGTGCGACCGAGGACGGCCGGGCGCGGATCCTCGCGTGGAGCCGTGCCGGTGCGATCGCGGTGGTGCTCGCGACCCGTCCGCCTTCCCGGCTCCTGCGCAACTCGGCGCGGATCGCGCTGCTCGTGGCCGGATCCTGGCTCATCGCCGTCGGCGTCGCGGTGATGTTGTGGAGTGGCCTCGGTCCGGGACCGCTCGACGTGTTCATCGGCGCCATTCGCATGCGAACCGGCCTGTCGTTGACCCTGGCGGTGTGGCTCGTGATGGCGTCGTTCATCGCCACCGCCTGGTTGCTGGGCCGTCGCCCCGGGCCCGGAACCCTCCTCTCACCGTTGTTGGTCGGCCCGATCATGGAGGCGACCGTGTCGCTGATCGGCCGTGTCGAGCCACCCGACGCCCTGGTGATGGCGCTGGCGATCCACGTGACCGCGGTCTTCGTGGTCGGCCTCGGTGCCGGCGCACTGATCGTGTCGGGTCTCGGCGCCGGCTCCGGCGAGTTGCTCGCAGCGGCCGCATCCGACCGCACCGGACGGGCGGAGCCGCGGACACGGATGGCCATCGAGTCGTCGTTGCTGTTCGTGGGCGTGGTGCTCGGTGGTCCGATCGGAATCGGCACGATCGTCGTGGCGCTGACCATCGGGCCGGCGGTGATGGTCGGCCATCGACGAGTCGACGGCCTCGTGGTCAACTGTCGGACCAGGTTTGCAGCTGCCCGCGAAACGGGCGAGGGCCCGACTCGGCCGGCGTCTGCGACGCGTCGTAGTACGGGGTGTCGCCGACGATCGTGACACGCTCGACTCGGCGAACGTTCGGCCAGTAGTCGGAGGTCGCGTAGTGCTGGCACGCACGGTTGTCCCAGAACGCAATCGAGTCGGGTTCCCACGTGAAGCGCACCTGGTACTCCGGGATCGCCGCTTGCCGATAGAGGATCTCGAGGAGTTCCGCGCTCTCGGCGGGGTCGATGCCCACGATCTCCTGCGTGAAGGCATTGTTCACGTAGATGCCTTTGCGTCCGGTCTCGGGGTGGGTGCGGATCACGGGGTGTTCGGGGTTCGGGTAGGTGGTCTCCATCTCGGCGATCTCGGCATCGGATGCCCCCCGGTGGCGCATCAGCTTGCGGAAGTGGGCGAAGTCGTGGCGTGCGACCCGTCCCTCGACGCGTTCCTTGATGCGCTGCGGGAGACCGTCGTAGGCGGCGTACATGTCGGCGAAGAGCGTGTCGCCGCCCACCGCTGGACTTTCGATGCAGCGCAGGATCGAACCGAGTGACGGCTGGAGTCGCCACGTGACGTCGGAGTGCCACTGGTTCTCTCGCCCGGGGTGGTCGGCGTCGTGGGTGATTGCGAGCACCTCGGGATGGCCGGGCTTGTTGACGGCGAACGGGTGCACTTCGAGCTCGCCGAACCGCCGGCCGAATGCGAGGTGTTGCTCGGTGGTGATGTCCTGGTTGCGGAAGAACACGACCTTGTGGTCGAGCAGCGCCCGACGGATGGTGTCGATCGTTGCATCGCTGAGGTCGCCGCCGATGTCGATGCCGCCGATCTCGGCGCCGATCGTCGGTGACTTCGGCGTGATCGTGATGCCGCCGGCGTCGGCACTGGTTCGATCGATGACGGTCATGACGGGACCTCTCTCGTTGCTGTTCCCCCCGACAGTGTGGCATCTCGGTGTCCGAGCGGTCGGAGCGCGTGGCAGACTGTTGCGATGGCAAGCAATGATCTCCAGTTCGGAACCGACCACGACGGCGATCACCCCGACCGCCAGGACGAGTGGGCGCGGATGCGGGCCGAGCACATGATCCCCCCCGAGGATCGCCCTGTGTCGACGGCGCGTGGCGTGCACCATCAGGCCCTGATCTCCTCCGACGTCGAACGGACGATCGCCTTCTACCAGGGGTTGCTGGAGTTCCCGTTGACGGAGCTGTTCGAGAACCGCGACTACGTCGGCTCGACGCACTTCTTCTTCGACATCGGCAATGGCAACGCGCTGGCCTTCTTCGACTTCCCGGGACTCGGCTTGGAGGACTACGCCGAGGTGCTCGGCGGCCACCATCACCTCGCGATCTCGGTGTCGCGAGAGAACTGGGAGCGCCTCAAGGCGAAACTCGAGGCCGCCGACGTTGCCTATCATCTGGTTGGCGACACCTCGATCTACTTCATGGGCCCCGACGGCGAACGCCTCGAACTGATCAGCGATCCCCTCGGCGAGATGTACGGCATGAAGGTCGTCTGACGCGCCCGAGCGATGAGCGAGACCCCCACATGCTGGGGATTCGCTCATCGCTCGGTTCTCGTTCGGGGGTGGCGGCGGCGTTACGGCGCGATGAGTTGGACGTCGAGCTCGATGGTGACCTTGTCGGAGATCATCACCTTGTCGGCGCCGACCGGGGCGTTGAAGTTGATCCCGAAGTCGCTGCGCGAGATCGTGCCGGTGGCGCTGAAGCCGGCGCGAGTCGACTGATCCATCGGGAACACCGATGTGCCGAAGAACTCCACATCGAGTTCGACCTGCTTGGTGACACCGTTGACCGTGAGGTCGCCGAGCATCGAGTACTCCTCTCCTTCGCCGGCGATGGCGGTCGAGCGGAATGTCATCGTCGGGTTGGTCTCGGCATTGAAGAAGTCGCTCGACGCGAGGTGGGCATCGCGATCGGGGTTGCCGGTCTGCACCGTGCCCATCTCGATGTTGGCGGCCACGGAGGTGCCGGCGAGATCGTCGCCGACGACGAGCGATGCGGTCACCCCGTCGAAGTGGCCGCGCACCTTCGACAGCCCGAGGTGACGGACCACGAAGCCGACGGTGGTGTGGGCCGGATCGGACGTCCACGTGCCGGCAGTGAGGGGAAGTGTTGAGGTCGAAATAGTTGTCATAGCAACAAAGCTATCAGATAACATTGCGATCGCAACAAAGTCATCACGCGTCCGGACGACGGCCGGCGGGGCTCGGGAGTCAGGGGCGGGAAGTGGCCGTGCGTGCCACGGCGACCCGCGTCTCCCACAGTGCTCCCGTGGCGGTGCCGGCGACCACGTCGGGGTGCGCTCCGGCGGCAGTGAGCGCGAACAGCGTGCGACCCTCTGCGCCGCCGAGCGCGCAGGCGTACACGTTGTCCGGTGTCGGCACTCGGTGCGTGATTTCCCCACCCTCGCGCACGCGAACCACCTGCTTGCCAGTGGCATCGGCGAACCAGATGGCTCCCTCGGCGTCGATCGCGCAGCCGTCCGGCGCCGTGCCGGGCACCTCTGCCCAGATGCGGCGGTCGGTGAGTCCGCGGTCGGGAGTGATCGTGAAGGCGGTGTAGCGGGCACCCATCGTCTCGCCCACGATCAGCGTCGAGCCGTCGTCGGTGATCACCGATCCGTTCGGGAAGCGCAGATCGTCGGCGGCGGCGGTGACCGTGCCGTCGGCCCACACGATCGCCAGGGTGGCCGCCGCCGGTCGGGCGCCGGCTTCGAAGTCGAACCCGAAGTTGCCCACGTAGGCGTTGCCCTGTGACCCGACCACCATGTCGTTGCAGGGGCCGGTGGCGATCCCGACGAGGTCGGCGTGTTCGACGATCCTGCCGTCGGCCTCACGTCGCATCACGCGCTGATCGAGCATCGAGACGAACAGCAGGCGGCCGTCGGGCAACCAGCCGAGGCCCGACGGGCGACCGGACCACTCGACCTCCACGCGCCGCCGCCGGTCGTGGCCGACCGACGAGACCGTCCCCTGGTAGAAGTCGCTGAACCACAGCCGGCCGAGGTGCCAGCGCGGCCCTTCCCCGAAATCGATGCCGTCGATGATCAGTTGCCAGTCGCCGTGTTCCCCCGAGTTCATCCCGCCAATGTGGCAGGTCCCGTCGTGAAGCGGTGCAACGGGGGATATCCAATGGCGGCGGCACGTTCGGAGAGGACCCGGATCAACTCGTTGCCGATGCCGCGCCGTCGATGGTCGGCGGCGACCGCGAGCGCCACCGCTCCCTCGTTGTCGACCGCAGCCACTGCGATCAGTCGCCCGTCGAGCATCACGCCGAGCCGCATCATCAATGGAGCGGAGAGACGGTCGATCAGCTCGGGGTAGGGAACTCGGCCACGAGTTGGTCCGCGGCCCCGACAACCACTCTCGGCACGGAGCTCCTCGAGGAAAGTGCCGAGGGCGCCGTGGAGGCTCGGGTGCTCGACGGCGATGACGCGCTGTTGATCTGGAGTCACGGGACCAGCATCGACCCACCAGGTGTCGGGCGTGTTTCGGTGTGATCAGGACTTCGTTGCCGATCGTGGTTCCCCGAGACCCGGACGCGGGGAACCGCGATGGATCAGGCGACGTCGCGCAGGGTGTCCACGAGCGGCGCCATCTCGTCGAGGGCGGTCAGCACCTCGTCCCGCGGGCCCTGCGGCAGGGCGAAGACGGCACGTCGGGCGCCCTTGGTGGCCAGTTCGGTCAGTTTGGCCTCGTCGGTGGGCGCGGCGAACACACCGATCTCCACGGTCGCCGGATCGCGATCGATGCGTTCGCATGCCGCTCGTACCTCGTCCCACTTGTCGATCGCGTGGCGCCCACCGATCGGCATCCACCCATCGCAGAACTCGGCGATGTGGGCTGCCGTCTTCGGGCCGGCATCACCACCAAGGATCACCGGCGGATGTGGCGACTGCGTGGGTTTCGGCCACGACCAGCTCGGCTCGATCGACACGTGCTCACCCTCGAACGACGCCTCGTCACGAGACCACAACTCCTTCATCGCCAGCACGTTCTCGCGCAGGATCGCCCGTCGCTCGCCGTAGGCCGTGCCGTGCTGGGCCATCTCCTCCTTGTTCCAGCCGTAGCCGACACCGAAGAGGAACCGGCCGTTCGACAGCGCGTCGACGCTCGCAACCTCCTTGGCGGTGTGGATCGGGTCGCGCTGGGCCACCAGGCAGATACCGGTGGCCAGCTTCAACGTGGTGGTCACCGCGGCGCACGCGCCGAGGGCCACGAACGGGTCGAACGTCCGCCAGTAGAACTCCGGCAGTGGCGGCGCGCCCTCCCGCCCGCCCCACGGTGTCGCTCGGCGGGTCGGGATGTGCGAGTGCTCGGGGAACCAGAGCGACTCGAAGCCCCGGGCCTCGACTTCGCGAGCGAGTTCGATCGCCCCGATCGTCTGGTCGGTGGGAAAGATCTCGACGCCGATGTGCATGGCCGTCGACCGTACTCGGGGCCTGGTTCCAGTTCTCTGGTCAAAGGGACCAAAGTCCCTAAGGATCTGCCCGGCGCGCTGCAATGCTTCGCAGACCATTTCACGACGATTGGAGAACCTGCGTGACCGTTCTGGAAGATTCCCCTGCGCCGAGCGCGCCCGAGAGCGACAACGGCGGCGGCGGGCTGGCGTTCATCGCCATGGCAGGGCTGCTCATCGCCCTCGTGGCCACCGTGGTCGTCATCGGCCTCATCGGTCTGCTCCGTGACGAGGGCGCTGGCCCCGGCGGAGCGGGCGGCGGTGGCGACGCAGCGGCCGGACCGGTCACCCTCGGCCTCACGTTGTCGGAGTTCGCCATCGACGGTGACCTCGTCGCCCAGGCAGGCAACGTCGACTTGGCCGTGACGAACGCCGGCTCGCAGCAACACGACCTCGTGGTCGAAGAACTCGGGATGCAGACCCGGATGTTGAACGGAGGTGACTCCGATGCGCTGTCGCTGAGCTCGATCGGGCCCGGCAGCTACACGCTGTTCTGCAGCGTGCCCGGGCACCGTGAGTCGGGCATGGAGGCCGAGCTGATCGTCAGCACGGAGCCGCCGACCGGTGAGGCCGCCGCCGGAGGCAGCCACGGCGGCCACGCCGCTGACGGTGAGTACGACGCCGAAGCGATGGACGCCAAGATGGTCGAGTCGATGCTCGCCTTCCCGACCGAGACCGAGGGCCTCGGCAACCAGATCCTCGAGCCCGAGATGCTCCCCGACGGAACGAAGCGCTTCGTGCTCGAGGCGTCGGTCATCGAGTGGGAGGTCGCACCCGGTGAGTTCGTCGAGGCCTGGGCCTACAACGGCCAGGTCCCCGGCCCGCAGATCATCGTCGACGTCGGCGACAAGGTGCAGGTCGAACTGACCAACAACACTCCGCTCGGGACCGACATCCACTGGCACGGCATCAGCACTCCGAACAGCGAGGACGGTGTGGCACCTTTCACCCAGGAGCCGATCGGGGTCGGGGAGACCTTCACCTACGAGTTCGTGGCCGACCAGCCGCGGATCGGCATGTACCACGCCCACTTCCACTCCCAGATCTCGGTCCTCAACGGCATGTTCGCCGCCTTCCGCGTCGGCGACCGCCCGTACCCCTCGGGGCAGACGATCAGCGGCATCACGATCCCCGAGGACTTCCAGCCGGACGTCGAGCTGCCGATGGTGCTCAACGACGCCGGCACGATCGGGCTCACCCTGAACGGCAAGAGTTTCCCGGCGACCGAGCCGATCGTGGTGGAGGAGGGCGACTGGGTCGCCGTCGACTACTACAACGAAGGCCTGACGGCGCATCCGATGCACCAGCACCAGTTCCCGCAACTGGTCTACGCCAAGGACGGGTTCCCGCTGGACCAGCCGTACTGGGCCGACACGGTGAACGTCGCACCGGGCGAGCGGTACTCGGTGATCTTCCAGGCGGCGGCCCCGGGCGTGTGGGTCTTCCATTGCCACATCCTCACCCACGTCGAGAACGCAGAGGGCATGTTCGGCATGGTCACCGCGGTCGTCGTCAACGAGGCCGAGGCGACCACCGAGGACGCGACCGAGGAAGAACCCGTCACCGAAGACGCATCCGCCGAAGGCTGATCGCACACCGACCGAAACCGTTACTCGTGGTGTCTGACACGACGAGTAACGGTTTCGTCGCGCCGGGGAACACGGTGGACTGCGAGGCGTTGCATCGGGTATGCCCGTTGACGTGGCCCCCGCCGACGATGACCTGTTCGCCCGATTCGACGAGGTGCGATCGCGCACCGACCGCCTGAGCGCGCCGCTGAGCGCCGAGGACCAGGTGGTGCAGTCGATGCCCGACACGAGCCCCACCAAGTGGCACCGGGCGCACACGACGTGGTTCTTCGCCGAGTTCGTGCTCGGCGCCGACGGCACGAGCGGGCGGGTGTGGGACCGGCCCGAGTACCGCTTCCTCTACAACAGCTACTACGAAGCGGTCGGTGCCCGTCACCCGCGACCCGACCGTGGCCTCGTCACCCGGCCGTCGATCGCCGAAGTGGCCGAGTACCGGTACCACGTCGACAAAGCGGTCGAGCAGCTGCTGGCAGGCGGTGTCACCCCGGCACTGGCCGCTACCCTCGTGCTCGGCACCCACCACGAGGAGCAGCATCAGGAACTGCTCCTGCTCGACATCAAACACGTGCTGTCGATGAACCCTGCTGTGGGCCCCGCCTACGCCGACGTCGTGGCGCCGGCCGCCGCCGATCCGGGTCCGATCGGCTGGTGCGAGTTCGAGGGCGGGCTCGCCGAAATCGGACGCGGGTGCAGCGACGCGGAACCGCTCGACGGCTTCGCGTTCGACAACGAGGGGCCGTGCCACGAGGTGCGGCTCTACGACTTCGCGCTCGCCGACCGTCTGGTCACCGCCGGCGACTGGCTCGGGTTCATCGAGGACGGTGGCTACCAGCGACCGGAACTCTGGAAGTCCGACGGCTGGTACCGGGCCCAGAGCGAGGGTTGGGAGGCGCCGCTCTACTGGCGACGCAACCCCGACGCCCCGACGAGCTGGTGGATCCACACCCTCACCGGACTCCGCGATCTCGACCCGCACGAGCCTGTCGTCCACGTGTCGCACTACGAAGCCGACGCCTTCGCCACGTGGGCCGATGTCCGGCTGCCGACCGAGTTCGAATGGGAACGGGCGGCGTCGGAGCGGCCGGTGGGTGGGACGTCGACGGGTGCCTTCCTCGACGAGCAGGACCCGAAGAGTACGTTCCACCCCACGGCGGCCGGCCCGGCAAACGGCGAGCTGCGTCAGCTCTACGGCGACTGCTGGGAGTGGACGTCGTCGGCCTATCAGCCGTATCCGGGGTTCCGGACGGCCGACGGAGCGATCGGCGAGTACAACGGCAAGTTCATGTCCGGCCAGCAGGTGCTGCGCGGCGGCAGCGTCCACACACCTCCTGGTCACGTGCGGCCCACCTATCGCAACTTCTTCCATCCCCACACCCGCTGGCATGCCGCCGGCGTCCGCCTGGCCACCGACCGCGTGCGCTGAGGACAGGAGCATCATGAGCAACGAGACCACATCAGCCAACGCGTCGGAGTCGGGTCGCGTGTCCGACGTCGCCGACCCGGACGGCAACGGCGACCATCTCGCCGAGTTGCGCCGTGCGTTGCAGGCGCGCCCGCGTACCATCCCGCCGCGCTGGCTGTACGACGACCGGGGCAGCGAACTGTTCGACGAGATCACCCGCCTCGACGAGTACTACCCGACCGAATCCGAACGCGAGATCCTCGCCACGCACTCGGCGATGATCGCCGAGGTGTCGTCCGCCACCACGGTCATCGAGCTCGGCTCGGGCACGAGCGACAAGACGCGGACGCTGCTCGACGCGTTCGTGGCTCACGGTGAGATCGAGCGCTTCGTGCCGCTCGACGTGAGCGAGGCCACGCTCGTCTTCGCGGCCGAGGTACTCAACCAGCGCTACCCCGATCTCGTCGTCGAACCCGTCGTGGGCGACTTCACGCGCCACCTGTCGAGGTTGCCGGCGGGCGGCACCCGTCTCGTCGCGTTCCTCGGTGGCACGATCGGCAACTTCTACCTCGAGGAGCGACGGGCATTCCTCGGTGCGCTGTCCGACACGCTCGACCCCGGCGACTGGCTCCTGCTCGGCGTCGACCTGGTCAAGCCGATCGACCGCATCATCGGCGCCTACGACGATGAGTCGGGCGTGACCGACGCGTTCATCAGGAACTCGTTGCACGCGATCAACCGCGAGCTCGACGCCGACTTCGACGTCGGCAACTTCGAGTACGTGGCGCTGTGGGACCACCGCGAGCATCGTGTCGACATGCGTCTCCGGGCGAGCGAACCCGAGTCGGCGCACGTCGGTGCCCTCGATCTCGATGTGGTGTTCGAGCCAGGCGAAGAACTCCGAGTGGAGATCTCCACCAAGTTCCGTCCGGCCGACCTCTCAGACGAGCTCGCCGACGCCGGATTCGCCGACCCCGAGTTCCTCACCGACACCAACGGCGACTTCGCGTTGGTCCTCGCCCGCCGAACGTGACGTCTGGTGTCTGACACCGAACGTCACGGACCAGCGTGAGAGGGTGGTCTCGATGAGCCGGGCCTTCGAAGAGATCGACCACCGGTCGACGCCGCTCGGCGACATCAGTCTCCGCCGGCGGCTGGAGCCGGTACTGCAGGTCGACGTGTGGGAGGTGAAGCTCGGCGACGAATTCTTGATGTCGAGCTTGTTCACCGCCAGTGAGGAGGCGGTGGCCACGCTCGGTCTGGCGGCCTGCGCCGGGGACGAACTCGACGTCGTCGTCGGCGGCCTCGGGTTGGGCCACACCGCAGCCGCGGCGTTGGCCGACGAGCGAGTGGCCCGGCTCCAGGTGATCGAAGCGCTCCCCGAGGTGATCGGGTGGCACCGAGATGGGCTCGTCCCGCTCGGCGCGCAGCTCACCGGCGACGAACGGTGCGATCTGCGTCACGGCGACTTCTTCGCGCTGGTCGATGACGGCATCGAGGACGACGCCCGCGGTGACGATCGGCGTTTCGACGCGATCCTGGTCGACATCGACCACACGCCGAGCCACCATCTCGGCGTCGGGAGTGCCGGCTTCTACGGTCCGGCAGGCTTCGGGCGCGTCTGCGACCAGTTGCAGCCGGGTGGTGTGTTCGCGCTGTGGTCCGACGATCCGCCCGACGTGGGGTTCGAGGCGCTCGTGCGCGACACCTTCGCGAGCGTCGACGCGCACGTCGTCTCGTTCCCCAACCACTACACGGGCGGCGAGTCGGCCTGCACCGTGTACGTGGCCCTCGCCCCTGGCTGACGGGTCAGCTGTCGGGTTCGGTCCGTCCGGTGAAGTCGTCCATCGTGTGGTACACGCCGATCACCCGATCGGCGATGAAGTCGCGTACGTCGATCGGGACGACTCCCTTGAGCATCTCGCTGAGCATCACCGTCTTGGGAAGGACGACGAACGAACGCCCTGCGAGCATCGCCTTCCACGACTCGTCGACGACCTCGTCGGGTTCGAGGATCGGGAGGAGTGGCGCCGACGACGCACCGTCGAACATGCCGGTGTTCGTGTAGTACGGGCAGGCGGTCGTGACCTTCACGTGATCGTGTCCTGCCTGTTTGAGTTCGAGCCGGACCGAGTCCGACCATCCGATGACCGCCCACTTCGACGCCGCGTAGACCGCCATGCGCGGGTTGGGCGTGAAGCCGGCAGCCGACGCCAGATTGAGCATCCGGCATTCCCCCGGCGCATCGATCATCCCGGGCAGGAAGGCGTGGGCGACGTACATGGGCGCGAGGGTGTTGACCTCGATCGTGAACTTGGCGTCGTGCTCGAGGTCGGTCTCCCAGAAGTAGTGGTTGCCGCGCACGACGCCGGCGTTGTTCACCAGCACGTCGATGCGTCCGGTCTCGTCGAGTACCGCTGCAGCGGTGTCGGCGACTGCGTCGGCGTCGCTGACATCGACGATGTAGCCGGTCACCACGGTCGGCCCCTCGGCGAGCGCCTCGAGTTCCTCGAGCGTGTCATTGAGGGCGGCCTCGTCGACGTCGAGCAGCACGATGTTCGCCGCATGTTCGGCGATGGCGCGTTCGGCGAACAGCCGACCCATCCCCATTGCTGCACCCGTGACGAGCACGTTCTTGCCCTCGGTCGATTTCACGTCAGCTCCCTCGCCCTTCGTCGGCAGCCAGCGACCGAGCGGCGAGCGCTGCGTCGCGTACCCGGTCGAAGTCCTCGTCGGTGTAGGGCCCGTTGATGCCCGAGATCGTGGCCAGCTTCATCCCGTGTTTCAGCCCGAGGCCGTAGATCTCCTTCACCTTCGGCCAACTGATGTTGCGGCCGACGGTGAAGTTCTCGTAACGGCCCTCGAGTGCCAGCACGATCGTCTCGGCGAGACATGCATAGACGGTGTCGTCGGGCAGGCCGATGTTCTTCATGCGAACCTCGCCGGGCAGCTCGACCTCTCCGGACTCGATGATCAGCACATCGGGCCGCTTCGCGACGTCCTCGGCGGACATGTCGAGCGGACGGGCGACGTCGGTGATCACGCATCCCGGCTTCACCTGCATGATGTCGAGCACCTTGTGGCCGGCGGCCGAGGTTGCCGTGACGATCACGTCCATGTCGTGAAGTGCACCCGACGGGTCGGTGGCGACGTGCACGGTGGCACGAGGGTTGTCGCGTTCGATGTCGTGTTTGATCTGGAGCAGCTTGGCAGTCTCGGGAGAGACGAGCCACAGCTCGTCGGAGGCGAGCGCGAGGAGGCGGGCGCACGCCGCCCCGATGGCCCCGGACGCGCCGACGACCATCGCCTTGCCACGGATCGTCCCGTCATCGTCGACGTCGGCGATCCCGAGCCGTCGCACCGCTTCGGCGGCCGCCCACAACGCCCCCGAAGCGCTGTAGCTGTTGCCGGTCGTCACGGGGAGCGACGCCTGTTTGGCAACCGTGACGCCGGCGTCGCCGACGACCTTGGTGAACGCCCCCAACCCCATGATCTGGGCGCCCAGCTGTCGCGCCAGTTCGCCGGCCGCGAGCAAGCGTGAGTACGTGAACTCGGGCGCGTGGGCGAGCATCTCCTTCGGGGTGCCGCCGACGGTGATCAGCCACCCCTCCGCCTCGTCGCCCGTCTCGGAGACGATCCCGGTCACGTGGCTGTAGACGAACGGTGGGACATAGGCCATCGACTTCTCCACCACGCCGGTCATGCCGGGGATGCTCGTGACCACGCCGAGCGGCTCCACATTCTTGAAGTACTCGGTCGACAACGGGTGGATGACGAAGGCGAAACGACTCTTGCGGCGCCGGCCGCGCGGCCACAGCAGCCGCGGTTCGAGACCGGCGCCCTGGAGGAACCGCACGAGTGCGTCGGTCGTGACTTCGGTGCCGGCGGGAAGGGTGGCGGCGACGATGGCCTCGTACATCGCCGGCACGACCATGAAGTCGAACGGCTGTGGCGTGACGTCGACGACGAGGTCGGCGCCGAGGTCGCTCAATGCGCCGAGACGCTCGTCGGAGACCGTGCTCGTGATCACCGCTTTGCCGGCGAGCTCCGGGAGCCCGAACCGCATCAGTTCGGAGAACGACCCGATGATCACGTCGGCGTCGGTGGCGGCTGCGTGGGCCAGCTTGCCGCTGACCCAACCGACAGGCCCGGCGAACTGGTCCTTGATCACGCCGGGGATGCGCCGCCACGCGAATTCTCCGATCCCGGCGGTGGTGGCCGTCACGGGGTTCGTCTTGGCCTGGCTGGGAAGCACCAGGTCGTGGCCCGCCTCGTCGAAGATGATGTTGTCGGTGAACTCGCGCAGCACGGCGACGGTTCGTTCGCGCGTCGTGCCACCGACCACGACGACGCGGGCGTTCGTGAAGTAGCCGGGCATTTCTGCTTCGACACGACGGATTGCCCATTCCTGGAAGATGTCGGTGAGCAGCGAGTCGTCGCGCACCGGGACGGCCGTGGTCGCCTCCATCAGCCGCTGCATGTCGTCGGCCCGACCGCCGTCGTGACCGGCCGCCCGGGCTTCTCGGAGACCGCTCAGGGCGATGGCGTCGGCATCCTCGGCCCAGCGTCGGATGTGGCCACGAGCTGCCTCGGCGTCTCCGCTCGTGCCGACCCTCACCAGTCGGTAGCGTTGGCCGGCGACTGTGACGCGTTCGTCGTAGTCCCACTCGTCACCCTGGAAGCTGACGTTGACCACGGTCGTGTGCGTGCGCGGCGCCATAGAGACCCTGCACCCTAATTCACCGCGTTCGGTGCGGCGCTCCGGTGGTGTCGGTGCCTAGGCGATGCCGAGTCGTACGAGCTGCTCGTCGGGTGCCTCGACCTCGACCAGCGCCGTTCGGAGGAGGTCGATCATCTCGCTCTCGACGTCGGTCTCGTCGCGCCGGTTCTCGGTCTCGTCAGGGTCGACGGTGAGGTCGTAGAGGTGGTGGCGGTCGACGTTGCGCGCGCCTGCGGCCCAGAACGGCAGCGGATCGCCGGCGGCGAACGGTTGGCGGATGACCGGCACGTCCGAGCCCGGCATGTAGTCGAGCGTGGCGCGGCGATCGGGATTGGGAAAGCTGCGGAAGTGTTCGAGGCCTCGCCCGATCGGCATGGTCGACCAGCGGTTCGACCACATCGACAACGGCACGTTGGCCTCGACGGGGGCGCGGGCGTACTTGCGCCGGCCGTCGGTGACCTGGACCCAGTTGCCGTAGACCCCGCCGATCGCCCAGTCGCGCACCGAATCGGTCTCGCCGGTCAGCACCGGCACGAGCGAACGTCCGTGGGTGCGGTGCTCGGCCTCCACGCCGAACGCGTCGGCGATCGTCGCGTGGATGTCGACGTTGGTGCTGAGCGCGTTCACGTCGCGAGGCGCGACGCCGGGCCAGTGGATCATCAGCGGCGTGTGGCCGAGTGGTTCGAATTGGGGGATGGCCGGCTTGCCCCAGATGTCGGCGGCGCTGTCGTCGCCCGGCGCGCCGGTCGAGCGGACGTCGCCGAGGTAGTGGCCGTGGTCGGTGCACACGATCACCGCGGTGGTGTCCCACAGCCCCTGGGCGTCGAGCTCGTCGAGCACCCTGCCGAAGTGGTGGTCGATCATCGAGAGCTTGGCGCCGTAGTTGTTGCGGATCTG
>CAZJUC010000040.1:9941-19367 GCA_964549065.1 uncultured Ilumatobacteraceae bacterium | reverse complement strand
TCGGTGATCTCCGCGACCGACTTGGCCAGCTGGGTCTTGCCGGTACCGGCGGGGCCCTCGACGAGAATCGGCTTCGCGAGGCGGTCGGCGAGGTAGGCGACCCCGGCGATGCCCTCGTCGGCCAGGTAGTTCACGTCGCGCAAGGCGTCGCGCACCGATTGCACACTCTCGAAACGGTTGGTAGTGCTCCCGGGCGCGCCGGCATCCGTGGTCGTCATGGCGACGACGCTACCGGGCGCCTTGACCCGCGGGTCAATTCAGGTGATCTACGGTGCAGGCCCATGCCGGGGACGTCGTTCGATCGTGTTGCCGCCGTCTACGACGACACCCGCGGCGGCGAGCGACGCGGTGACCGGTTCGCCGACGCGCTCGCACCGTGGATCGTGGGCCCTCGCGTCGTCGAGCTCGGTGTCGGCACCGGTGTGATCGCGCAGGGGCTGCGCACCCGAGGGGTGGACGTCGTCGGGGTCGATCTGAGCGACGCGATGATGCGCGCGGCCGTCGGTCGCATCGGTGCGCAGGTGGCAGTCGCCGACGTCGACCAGCTGCCGTTCGGCGACGACGCGGTCGACACCGCCGTGTTCGTGTGGGTGCTGCAGCTGGTGCCCGACCCGGTCGCCACCCTCACCGAAGCAGCGCGTGTGGTGCGCCCCGGTGGACGAGTGATCACCATCCTCTCCAACGGCGAGTACGCCCCCGGCGACGAGATGTCGACCATCTTCGACGCGCTGGCGGCGCTGCGGCCCGAACGCCTCCGCCGCGAACAACTGGTGGCTGCCGACGTTGCGGGCATGGACCTGGAACACGAAGGGTTCACCTGGTGGGACGAGTTCCCGAACTCGGTGACCGAGCAGATCGACGCGATCGAGCAGCGCATCTACTCGTCGACGTTCGACGTCGACGATGCGACCTGGCAGTGCGTCGTCGAGCCGGTACTCGCCCAGCTCCGGGCCCTGCCCGACCCCGACCGTCCACGGCTGCGCCGCAACCGCCACCCGCTCCTCGTCTGGACGATTACGCCAGGGGTCAGACCCCAGGCGTGATCGTTTGACCGGTCAGCCAGCTGACGAGCACGAGCGTCCGGTCCGATGAGTGCCTGCTGCGGAGCAACGTCGTCGTTGCCAGCGGCACGGCGATGCCCTCGTCGGCCAGGTAGTTCACCTCGCGCATGGCGTCGTGCGCCGATTGCACACTCTCGAAACGGTTGGTGGGGCTCCCGGGCGTGCCGGAACCCGTGGTCGTCATGGGCTCGACGCTGCCCGCACACCTGGCACACGGGTCAAGTCAGGTCACCTGGAGTGGATTGATTCCCGTTCCTCGTTCGATCGCGTCCACGAAGTCGGTCGCGGCGCACGGCGTCGTCGACGGAACGGTCGGTTTGGGGACCGCGGACTTGCGGTACTCGCGCGAAATGACACGACGACACTCAACTCACTCCCGGATCACCCGCCTGCTCGTTCCACTTGCCGCGTTCTCGCTGGTCGCCGCAGCCTGCGACGACGACGACGACGCGATCGACGTGGTGGACACGACAGACGCAACCGACACCACGGACGCGATGACCGACGAGACGATCGTCGACATTGCAGTCGGTAACCCCGATCTGTCCACGCTCGTCGCAGCCCTCGAGGCCGCCGAACTCGTGGAGACATTGTCGGGCGAGGGTCCCTACACCGTGTTCGCGCCGACGAACGACGCGTTCGACACGGCGGTCGGCGACCTGGGAGTCGAGCTCGACGACTTCCTCACCGACGTCGGCCTGCTCGAGGGAGTCCTGCTGACCCATGTGATCGAAGGCGAGACGATCATGAGCTCCGACATCGAAGACGGCACCACCGTCACGGCGATGAGTGACACCGAACTCGGGTTCACCGTCGCCGACGGCACCGTGACCGTCGAGGGCATCGACGTGACCTCCGCCGACATCGAGGCGTCCAACGGCGTGATCCACGTGATCGACGGCGTCCTGTTCCCAGCGGACTGACCGCGAGAACCCACCCGCCCCGGCCGCCGCACGGGGCGTACCTGACAGGACTGCCACGCGGGGTGGCCCGTGTGGCAGTCCGCTCTCGGTTCGTTTGACCTGGTCAGCGGGCTGACGAGCACTAGCGTTCGCTCGGATGAGTGGACTGCTGCGTAGCAACGTCGTCGTTGCCGGCGGCACCGCCGTCTCGCGGGTCACCGGGCTGTTGCGCATCGTGGCACTGGGTTACGTGCTGGGCCAGACCGCGCTGACCGACGCGTACCTGCTCGCCAACGAGACCCCGAACATCGTCTACGACCTCCTGCTCGGGGGATTGCTCTCGGCCACCCTCGTACCGCTGTTCTCGACCTTCGTCGAGCAGGAGGACGACGACGCCACCAACGTGATCCTCACGGTGTCGGTCGTGCTGATGAGCGCGCTGACCGCCGTCGCGGTGATCGCCGCACCGCTCATCTTCGGGCTCTACTCGGTGAACATCGCCGACGAGGTCGACCCCGACGTGTACCGCTCGGTCGGCACGACGCTGGCCCGGATCTTCCTGATCCAGATCTTCTTCTACGGTCTGACCGGCTTGGCGAACGCGTTCCTGAACAGCCGGCGGCGCTTCTTCGCGGCAGCGTGGAGTCCGGTGCTGCCCAACGTGGTGATCATTGCTGCGTTGCTGTCGCTGCCCACCCCCGACGCCGACGGGTGGCAGCTCGGCGACGTCCTCACCGATGATCGTCTCCGTTGGACGCTCGGCTTGGGAGCAACCGCCGGCATCGCATCGATGGCGCTCGTGTTGCTGCCGGCGATGGCACGCACCGGCTTCGCCTTCCGACCGAACTTCGACGTCCGCCATCCCGCCGTCCGCAAGCTGCTGTCGCTGTCGTTCTGGACGATCGGATTCGTCGTCGCGAACCAGGTGGCCCTGCTCGTGGTGCGCAACCTGGCCGAGCCGGGATCCAGCGATGCCTCGGCGTACATCAACGCGTT
Source organism: uncultured Ilumatobacteraceae bacterium (assembly GCA_964549065.1). Lineage (GTDB taxonomy): Bacteria > Actinomycetota > Acidimicrobiia > Acidimicrobiales > Ilumatobacteraceae > Sva-07. Next base: position 16,408 of record CAZJUC010000040.1, on the reverse strand, counting down.
CACGTTCTTCGTGCTCCCCCACGGCCTGCTGGCGGTGTCGATCGCCACCACGTTCCAGCCCGAGATGTCCCGGTCGGTGGCGCGTCGGGATCGCAGCGGCTTCGTCGACCAGGCGTCCCTGGGATTGCGGATGACGGCACTGTTCACGATTCCCGCCGGTGTGGGCATCTTCGTGCTGCGTCAGCCGATCATCGGCGCCCTGCTCCAGCGCGGTGAGTTCTCGGCCGAAGACGCCGACGCCGCCCAGCGCGCGCTCGCGGGCCTGGCCCTCGGTCTCGGTGCGTTTTCGATCTACATGTTCCTGCTGCGTGGGTTCTACGCCCACAAGGACACCAAGACGCCGTTCAAGATCAATGTCGTGGAGAACGCGATCAACATCGTGCTCGCATTCGTCCTCGTGCAGCGCTACGGCGTGTTGGGCCTCGGCCTCGCGTTCGCGCTCGCCTACGTGATCTCGTCGCTCTGGGCGATGCAGATCCTGAGCTACAAGGTCCCGGGGTTCGCCGTTCGGCCGGTGTTCGCGAGCATCGGCCGGATGCTGCTCGCCGCCCTGCTGATGGCCGAGGCGGTGTGGCTGGTGACCCAGCAGGTCGGCGGCAACGCGGGCCTCGATGCGGTTGCCCGGTTGGCCGTGGGCACCGTGGTCGGCGCTGCGGTGTACGTCGGCGTCCTGATGCTGCTGCGAGCCCCCGAACTCGACTGGGTCCGCCGCCGCATCCCCCGTCCCCGCTGACCCCCCACGTTTGCGTTGCACTTCCGGCGGGACGGGCCACCCAAACCACCACACGAACATGGTTGGGACCGGCCACCTGACGTTTGCGTTGCACTTCCGGTGGGGCGGGCCACCCAAATCACCACACAAACATGGTTGGGACCGGCCACCTGACGTTTGCGTTGCACTTCCGGTGGGGCGGGCCACCCAAATCACCACGCAAACGTGCTTCGAGCCGTGTGTCAGGTGGGAAGCACGACGAGATCGTCGCGGTGGACCACCTCGTGGTTGACACCCACGGGGAGATCCCCAGTGCGAAGGCCGACGACGCTGCGGGCGACACCGGCGTCGAGCGCTGCCAGACCGCGGGCGAACGAGCGACCATCGGGACCGACGATGTCGACGGTGTCGCCCTCGACGAACGAGCCCCGCACGGCGACCACTCCGGCCGGGAGCAGGCTGTTCGGCCGGTCGGTCAGCGCCCGCTCGGCCCCGGCATCGACCTCGACGGCGCCCATCACCTCGGAGGCGAAGGCAATCCACAGCTTGCGGGCCGACAGCGACCGGTCGTGGGCCTCGAAGGTCGTGCCGACCAGTTCGGCCGACACCGCACCGGCGAGCACCCCTGGGCGCGAGGCGCGGGCGATCACGCTGCGCAGCCCCGACCACGACGCCATGCGTGCAGCAGTGAGTTTCGACGCCATCCCACCACTCCCCCTGCCACTGCCGCCCGCCTCGGCGCGCACCGCCAGCAGCGGGTCACCGACCTGGACGAGCGGGATCAGCGTCGCGCCTGCATCGCGACGCGGGTCGGCGGTGTACACACCGTCCATGTCGGTGAGCAGTACGAGCACGTCCGCGTGGATGCTGTTCGCCAGCAGGGCGGCCAGTCGATCGTTGTCGCCGTAGCGCAACTCGTCGTTCGCGATCGCATCGTTCTCGTTCACCACCGGCACACAGCCCAACTCGAGCAACCGTTCGATGGTGCTGCGCGCGTGAAGGTACTGGGTGCGATCGACGAAGTCGTGCGGATCCAGGAGCACCTGGGCACCCACGAGACCGTGGCGGGCGAGCTCGTGGTTGTAGGCCTCGACGAGTCGGCTCTGCCCAGCAGCCGAAATCGCCTGCAGCGTCTGGATGTCGGTCGGCCGGGCAGACAGCCCGAGCGCAGCCACACCCGCCGCCACCGCTCCCGACGACACCAGAATCACGTCGTGGCCGTCCTGGCGCAGGGCGGCAACCTCGTCGGAGAGCTTGGCGACCGCGGCACTGTCGATCGCGCCACCGTCATCGGTGATCGACGCCGTTCCGATCTTCGCTACGACACGCACGGCAGCTCAGAGGTCCGGTGAGTACTCGAAGCTGAACTCGCCGATCCAGATCACGTCACCCTCACGGGCGCCCGCCTTCGAGAGCATCTTGGGCACACCGAGGCGTTCGAGCCGGTAGTCGATGTACGACAGCGCCTCGGGCGTGGTGACGTCGTTGAGCGCCACCACCCGCTCGACGTCGCGACCGAGCAGTCGGAATTCCCCATCGGCGATCCGTTCCACGGCGGCACCGCTGGCCTCGGGCCGCAGCACCACGACACCCTCTTCCCATTCCGTGGCCTGACGCGCATCGTGCACCTCGCGAGCGAGCTGTCCGACGATGTCGGCGACCCCTTGGCCGGTCACCGACGACATGACCGGGCCCTCCCATCCCATCGCTTCGAGTTCGTCGGACTGCACGGCGTCGGCCTTGGTCCCGACCACCACACGTGGACGCTCGAGCAGATCCGGGCGATAAGCGCCCAACTCGTGGAGCAGGATCCGTTCCTGCTCCTGGGGCCCGACACCGTCCATCGACGCCAGGTCGAGCAGCAGGCACAGCACGCGGGCACGTTCGATGTGTCGGAGGAACTGGTGCCCGAGGCCCTTGCCCTCGCTGGCACCCTCGATCAGACCGGGAATGTCGGCGACGACGAACTCGGTGGCGTCGTCGACCCGAACGACACCGAGATTCGGTTCGAGCGTGGTGAACGGGTACTCGGCGATCTTCGGCTTGGCAGCAGAGATCACGCTGATGAACGTCGACTTGCCTGCGTTCGGGAAGCCGACCAACGCCACGTCGGCCATCAGTCGGAGTTCGAGGCGCAGCCACCGCTGCTCGCCGTGCTCACCCTGCTCGGCGAAGCTCGGCGCGCGCCGCTTGTTCGACAGGAACTTGGCGTTGCCGCGCCCGCCCCGCCCACCCGCAGCAGACAACCAGCGGTCGCCGTGGTTCACCAGCTCAGCCAGTACGTCGCCGGAGTACATGTCGAACACGACCGTCCCCATCGGCACCTTGATCTCGAGCGACTCCCCACGCCGGCCGTGCATGTCCTTGCCCTTGCCGTGGACGCCGTTGTCGGCTCGACGGTGCGGGTGGTCGCGAAACGCGAGCAGCGACGACACGTTGTGGTCGGCGACCAACCACACGTCGCCGCCGTTGCCGCCGTCACCGCCGTTCGGGCCACCCATTGCCTCGGGGCCCTCTCGCCGAAAGCTGATGCAGCCCGCGCCGCCGTCGCCGCCGCGTACGTTCAGTTGGCACTCGTCGACGAACTGGGACATTTCTTCGAGGCTAACGCCCCCGACTCGACGCCATCTCGTATCGTTTTCACATGGCCGACCTTCCGTTCCCCGACTCGGCCGACGAGCGGGCCGAGCGGTGGGCGGCGACGATGACCGGCCACGGCGACGACGAGGTCGTCGTCGCGCATGCCGACTCCGCAGCAACCGTCGGCGACGCTGTGGTGCGCACCCGCGAAGCACGAGAGGAGCACGAGGAAGCCACGCTCGCCACGAGAGCCACTCGTTCGGGCGGTGCGGGCAACCGGGCGGTCGACGAAGCTCCCGACCCGTTCCGCACGTGCTTCGAACGCGACCGCGACCGCATCCTGCACGACTCGGCGTTCCGACGACTGGCGGGCAAGACCCAGGTGTTCGTGTTCCCCGACGACCATCAGCGCACCCGGATGACCCACGCCCTCGAAGTCGCCCAGGTCGCCCGCTCGATCGCCGAGTCGCTCAGCCTGAACGTGCCGCTGGTCGAGGCAATGGCCATCGGCCACGACTGCGGCCACGGTCCCGGTGGCCATGCCAGCGAGGACGCACTCTCGCCGTATCTCGACGGCGGGTTCGACCATGCCCTGTGGGGTGCCGACGTCACCCTCCAGCCACTGAATCTCTGCGCCGAGACCCTCGACGGCATCCGGAACCACTCGTGGAGCCTGCCCGCCCCGCAGACCCCGGAGGGCGAGGTGGTCTCGTGGGCCGACCGGATCGCCTACGTGTGCCACGACTTCGAGGACGCAGTGGCTGCAGGGATCGTCAGTGCCGACATGCTGCCCGACGTCGTCGCCGACCGCTGCGGACGTGACCGATCGATTCAACTCGGCACGTTCGTGCGGGCAGTGGTCTCGGCCACCGTCGCCACCGGCCGCATCGGGATGCTGCCGGACACGGCTGAGGCGCTGGCCGAGTTCCGGCGGTTCAACTACGAACGCGTCTACCTCCGCCCAGCGAGTCGGCAACAGGCGACTGCGGTGATCTCGCTGCTCCAGGCCCTCGTCGAGCACTACGCCGACCGCCCTCACGCCATTCCGCGCCAGACCACTGACGCCGCGCTCGGTGCCGGGTGCACCGAACTCGACGCCGGAGGACCCGAGGCATTGCGAGCAGCGGTGGCCTACGTCGGTGGCATGACCGACCGGTTCGCCTGCCAGCAGGGGCTGACACAACTCGCGTGGGATCCCGCAGCACTCCCACGCGGAATCGGCGTCTCCGGCACCGGCGCCTGAACAGCTACGTCACCCACCTCAGAGAGCGAACGGCGAGTGGGTGCCGATGTACATCGCCCGGATGCCCAGGCCCATGATGAACAGGCTGCCGAACCCGTAGAGCAGATACACCTTGTCCTTCACGAACGGGCTCCCCCGATAGCTGTAGAGGATGCCGACGGCGACGATGCAGCTGAAGCCGTACAAGGCGTGGAACTGGTCGAGCTCGAGGTCGTACTCGTTCAGGATCAGCACGCCGACGACGGCGATCACGAACGTCGACAGCTGCGCGACGATCACCGCCCACCAGAAGGGACGAACGCGCAGCGCCGGCACCGAGTGGGCGATCAGCGCCCACACGCCCACGGTGGCGTTCGACAGCACGAGGAACCACGCCAACGCACGGTGGAGGTCGTAGAGGGCCACGATGTCGACTCGGTCGGCTGTCAGATGCCGCAGTCGCCGCCACCGAGGATCGCGGTGACCGTGGCGTCGTCGGCGACACCGGTGAGGAACCCGCGCAGGCTGTCGTTGACGAAGAAGAACGGTGGCGTGAAGTCGTCCTCGGGGTTGATGGTCGCGGCCGGGTAGGCGGCGCGCACGTCGATCACCCGCGACCCGATCATCACGCCGCGGGTGGTCTGCAGGCCGATCGGCGCGCTGCCGATCGAGTCCTGCTCGCCGTAGGCGTACCCGAAGAAGTGTCGGCGTCCTTCGACCACTTCGGACACGTCGCCGAACAGCAACGTCAGCACACCCCACGACACCTGGCGGAGCTCGTCGCCGGAGCACAGTCCGATGGTGAGCGGATCGATCCAGCCGGTGTCGTTGCTCGGTGGGCCCAGGTACGAGTCGATGTACGCGACGACACCGTCGGGGTCCGCGCCGAAACCGGCGGTACCGATGCCGTCACCGCTCAGCAGCAGCTCGGTGGTGGCCGGGTCGGCGACGGTGGTGCTCGGCGCCACGGTGGTCGTGGTGGTGGTGGTGGTGGTCGTGGTCGTGGTGGTGCTGGTCGTCGAGGTCGTGGTGGAGGTGCTGGTGGTCGTCGTCGTCGACGTGGACGGGAGGATCGTGACGTCGATGGTCGACGAGGTGTCGTCGTCGGAGCTGGCGCAGCCTGCGAGAACGAGGCCGCCCACGGCAAGCAGGGCACGGAGACGCCGATTCATGACCACCATCATGTCGGAGTCTGCCCGAAGATCGGCGGAACTCGGCGCCGCGCCACTGCTCCGGTCCGGCTCAACGGGCCAGCGACCAACCCGCGGCCTGCTCGCGAGTCGACCAGAAGGAGGCATAGCGGCCGCCGCGGTCGACCAGCTCGTCGTGGGTACCCGACTCGACGATCGAGCCCTCGTCGACGAACACGATCCGGTCGGCACCGCGGATCGTCTCCAGGCGGTGGGCGACGACGAGCAGCGTGCGGCCACGCACGAGGTTGGCAAGCGCTTCGCGCAGCAGGCGTTCGTTGGTCGGGTCGAGTGCCGAGGTGGCCTCGTCGAGCAGCACGACGGGTGCGTTCTTGCACAAGGCCCGGGCGATCCCGAGACGTTGTCGTTCGCCCCCCGACAAGGTGCGACCCTCCTCCCCGACGACGCTCTCGTAGCCGTGGGGCAGCTCCAGGATCCGGTCGTGGATGTGCGCAGCTCGGGCGACCTCCTCGATGCGGTCGTGCGACACCCCCGGGTCGGCGGAGCTGATCGCCGAGGCGACCGTGCCGCTCAGCACCCCGACGTCCTGGAACACCGCCGACACGAGCGCCGCCGACTGTGCAGCGGGCATCTCCTCCAGGTCGGCGCCGCCGATCGTCACCTCGCCGGTGCGCGGTGACAGCAGACCCGCGACCAACCGGAGCAAGGTCGTCTTGCCGGCGCCGGACGGACCGACGAGGGCGGTGACCGACCCGGCGGGCACCGCCAGATCGACGCCTCTGACGACGTCGACATCAGGCTG
>CAZJUC010000040.1:0-9841 GCA_964549065.1 uncultured Ilumatobacteraceae bacterium | reverse complement strand
GTGGCGCATCGAGGCCGCGAGCTCCGGTAGGTGAAGAGCCCGGGCGCCCACGTCGAGCTGCGGGCGGAACAGCACGGTGGTCAGCAACAGCGCCGCGATCAACGAGCTGACCGTGGCACTGTCGGAGGTGCCGTCGTCGGCGAGCAGCAGGCCGGCGGTGAGCACGATCGCGGCGACACCGGCGTCGATCAAGGACTGGAACGCGGAGTAGGCGGGAGTCAGACGATCGACACTGGCGACGTCGGCGTCGCGGATGCCGTCGAGCGCCTCGGCGAATCGCTGCTGGCGCTCACCGGCGATCGCATGGGCGCGGATCACGTCGATGCCACGGACGTACTCCAGCATTCGCTCCGTTGCCTCGCCCTGCAGGCGGCGGCGTTCTGCGTACACGTCCATCACCCGCCCGATCCCGAACCGCAGCACCGGGATCGCGAGCAGGGCCACGCCGGCGGCGACGACCGCCAGCCACGGAGCAAGGAACGCGTACACGATCAACACGATCACCGGCACGATCGCACCGGCGAGCAACACCGGCATCTCCCACGACAGGAATCCGGCGAGCTTGCCGGCGTCGTAGGTGAGCACGGTGAGCGCTCGACCGGCGTTGTCACCGCTGGTCGCCGACGGCGGTGCCGCCTTCATCCTGGCGAGCAGGTCGCGACGGACACGTCCGGTGATCTGATAGGCGACCACCCACAGCACACCGTTGCCATAGCGGGCGAAGCCGTAGCGCAGACCCAGCGACCCGAAGCAGATCGCAGCGATCACCACGACGTCGTCACTGCTGAAGGTCTCGCCGTCGGCGAGGCGCACGACGACAACGACCGCGACGACCGCCGGCACCACCTGCAGCAACGAGGCGATCATGTTCGCACCGAACCCACGCAGCAACGCCGAACGTTCGGGCCGGGCGAGCCGGAGGAGTCGACGCACCGAGTCGGTCACGACCCAGCTCCACCCAGCGATGCGTCGACGGGGGTCGCCACGACGTCGGCGTCGACCTCGCCGCCGAGGCGTACCCCCTCGGCGGCGATCATGTCGTCCCACATCTCCCGGTAGCGGCCGTCAGCAGCGAGCAGTTCGTCGTGGCGGCCCTGCTCGACCACCTGTCCACCGTCGAGCACGACGATCTGATCGGCTCCCACCACGGTGCGCAACCGGTGCGCGACCACGACGAGCGTCCTTCCGGCGACGAGCTCGGCGATCGCTGACTGGATCGCGGCTTCGTTGTCGGGGTCGGCCATCGCGGTGGCCTCGTCGAGGACCACGATCGGCGCGTCTCGCAGCATTGCTCGGGCGATCGTGATCCGCTGGCGTTCGCCTCCCGACAGTCCGACGCCGGAGTCGCCGAGATCCGTGCGATAGCCGTCGGGCAGGGCGGTGATGCGATCGTGGATCCGTGCTGCACGGCAGGCCTCTTCGAGTTCGGCGTCGGTGGCGTCGGAGCGGCCGACGCGCAGGTTCGCAGCGACGGTGTCGGCGAAGAGGAACGCGTCCTGGAACACGAGCGCCTGGCGGGCGAGAAGGTCGCCGACGGACATGTCGCGCACGTCGACGCCCCCGATCAGGATCGCTCCGTCGTCGACGTCCCAGAACCGGGCGAGCAGCCTGACGAGCGTCGACTTGCCCGCGCCGGACGGCCCGACGAACGCGGTCACGTGGCCCGGCTCGACCGTGAGTGACACACCGGCGAGCGTCTCGGCCCCGTCACCGTGGGAGAACGAGACGTCGCGGAATTCGATGCGATCCGACGTCGGTGTCTGCGGCTCATCGGTCTCCGGCAGCGAACGCGCTCGGAGCATCTCGTCGACGACGGCCGCGCCGTAGCTGATCCACGAGAGCCGGAACCCGAGGCGGTAGGCCCGCTCGAGAGGTTGGTGGACCCCGGCACCGAGCAACAGCACCAAGAGCAGCGAGGTGACATCGACGCGCCCGTCGACGAGGAGCCAGACGCCGACGGGAAGCACCGCGACGAAGTCCGCAGTGATCAGCGTGCGGAACGCCGTCCCGAGCGTGGCGTAGCTCGTCGACCAACGGACCTCGGCCGCCTCGTGGGCGTCCATGCCTGCCCGGGTGGGTGCCGTCACCGCACCGTGCGCATCGAAGAGTCGGAGCACGTGCGGATGACGCAGCAGCTCGGCGGCGCTCGCGTGCAGCTCGTCGCTCGCGGCTGTACTGCGGCGGACGTCGTCGGAGCGGTCCCTGAGACCGAGCCAGAGTACGAAGAAGGCGATCGGTGCGAACACGAGGGCGGCGAGCGCCAGCAACGGATCGACGGCCAGCAGCCAGATCGCGGCCACCACCCAGAAGCACACCGCCGACACCAACTCCGGAATGGCGTGGGCGAGCAACACCTCGAGTCGTTGCACGTCCTCGGTGAGCGCTCGCTGCACCTGACCGCTGTGACGGCGGGAGAACCAGCCGAGCGGCAACGTGGCGAGCTTGCGGGCGACGTCGAGGCGCAGGTCGCGAACGATGTCGAACGCCGCCACGTGGGAGATGTGGAGCGCCCGGCTCCAGAGGACGAATCGCACGACCGACGATGCCGCTGCGATCGCGGCGAGGGTGACGAACCCTCCGGTCGTCGCAGTGCCGTCGACCAGGTCGCGCAGTGCGAGGAACAGGACGACGAACGGGACGAGTTCGAACGCCGTCGACACGATCGCGAGCGCGCTCGACACGATCATCCGGCGCTTGGCCGGGCGACAGAGCCGGGCGACGACACGCAGTCCGGCGGTGAACTCGGGCCGGTCAGGAAGTTCGGACATGGCCTGGTTCTCCTTCCGACGGAGACGACATGACGATCGGTGCTCGGGTGGGGTCGGCGGCGAGCTCGAACAGTTGGCGCGTCGCGGGATGCGAGTGCTCGACGAGCAGATCGGCGACCGCACCCTGCTCGACGACGCGACCGTGGTCGAGCACGATGATTCGATCACATGTCGCAGTCGCCTCGGCGAGGTCGTGGGTGATCACCACGATCGCCAGGTCGACTGCGTCGCGCACGTCGAGCAGCGCCTGAGCGATGCCGGCACGTACCGACGCGTCGAGCATCGACATCGGCTCATCGAGTACCATCACCACCGGTTCGGACACCAGCGCCCGAGCAAGAGCAATTCGTTGTCGCTGGCCGCCGGAGAGTTGACCGGCACGGCGGTCACCCAGATCGCCGGCGGGGTCGAGCCCGACGAGTGCGAGCGCTTCGAGCGCCCGCCGGCGACGCTCGGGGCGCGACATGCCGTCGATGGCCAACGGCTCGGCGACCAGGTCGACCACCGGCATCGCCGGGTGCAACGACCCGTACGGATCCTGGTGGACCAGTGCGAGCCGTCGCCGGACCCGTCGGAGATCTCGCCGACCGATCCCGACCAACTGTTCGCCGTCGACGACGATACTGCCGGAGTCCGGTGTGACGAGACCGAACAGCGTCCGGGCGAGCGTCGACTTTCCCGATCCGCTCGAGCCGACGAGCCCGACGATCTCACCGGAGCGCAACTCGAGATCGACGTCGACGAGGGCCTCGGTGTCGGTGTGGGTGAACCAGCGTCGCGACCGGTACGTCTTGTGCAGCCCGGTAACGATGACGATCGGCTCGCCGACCGCTCCTGCGGGTCGCCGCTCCACGGTGGGAAACTCCGTGACCGCCGCCGACACGAGCTCGCCCAGGTCGGTGTCGGTACCGACCAGATGGCATTCGACCCGATGCTCGCCGATGGCAACGGGTGTCGGAGACGTCCCACTGCACTCGTCGCGGGTGTGCGGACAGCGGACGGCGAAGGCACAGCCGATCGGCGGTTCGACGAGATCCGGCGCTGTCCCCGGGATGGCCGACCAGCCACCATCGGAGAGCGACGGTGCGGCGGCGAGCAGCCCGGACGCGTAGGGATGGACGGCCGCCTCGACGAGCCGATCGGTCGGCGCGCTCTCGACGATGCGGCCGGCGTATGCGACGGCGAGACGATGGCAGGCGCCGTGCACGGTGCGGAGGTCGTGCGACACGATCAGGAGCCCGAAGCCATCGTCCGCCTGCCGTTCGAGGAGCAGCTCGAGGAACCGCGCCGCGGTGACGGCGTCGAGACCGACGGTCGGCTCGTCGGCGATCAGGACTTCGGGCGAGCAGGCGAGCGCGGCCGCGAGCGCCACCCGTTGACGCATCCCACCGGAGAGTTCGTGCGGGAACGAGTGGGTCGCCCGCCCGCCGAGGCCGACCCGGTCGAGCAGCTCGTGTGCACGTTCGAGTGCCGCACCGCGGTCGGCGCCGGTGTGGACGGTGATCACCTCGGCGACTTCCCGGTCGACACGATGTGCTGGGTGCAAACCCGACATCGCACCCTGGGGCACCGCAGCGAGGCGCCGACCGCGCACGGCCCGCCACGCCGCCGCGGTTGCCGGCGTGCGTTCGTCGATGGGGAGGACGTCGCCGTCGAGGTGGACTTCACCGGTCACTCGGGCATCTGCCGGCAGCAGACCCAACAGCGCCGAGACCACCGTGGTCTTCCCCGAGCCCGACTCGCCGACCAGCCCGACACGCTCACCGGGCTCGACATCGAGGTCGACGCCACGTAGAGCCTGCAGCACTCCTCGGTCGGTGCGATAGCCGACGTGCAGACCCCGGATCTGCAGTCCGGCGCGGCGGGTGCCGGCGTCCGGCACTCGGCAGGTGTCCGAAATCGTCACGAGTTCACCGCCAGCGACGGGTTGATGCGCCGTTCGATCGCGACACCGATCAAGCCGAGCGACACGACGAGCAGCGAGATCGCGATGCCGGGCGGCAGCACCCACCATCTCCACGCGTCGGTGAGGAAGGCACTGCGCGCGTTGGCCCAGAACAACGTCGTGCCCCAGCTCGCCCGGGTCGGGTCGCCCAGGCCGAGGAAGGCGAGCGATGCCTCGAGCAGGATGGCACCCATCGCCGCCCGCAGGAACAACGGGATGAGCAGGGGCACCGCGCCGACCGACAGGTGACGCCAGAGCAGTCGTGTACGCGTGGCACCCATGCCTTCGGCCACCTCGACGTGGCCGCGGCTGCGGGCCTCGAGCACGGCGGATCGGATCAGACGAGCCGGGCGGGCCCAGGTGAGCGCGGCGATCAACACGATCTGGGTGGTGATGCCGCGGCCGGCGAAGGTCGAGGCGACGATCAGCAGCGGAAGAAACGGAAGGGCGAGCATCACGTCGACGAAACGCATCAGCACGACATCGGTCCATCCCTGACGCGATCCGGCAGTTGCGCCGACGATCGCTCCGAACCCGACGGCCAGTACTGCCGTGCCGAGCCCGATGGCCAGCGAGGTGCGGGCGCCCCAGAGCAGCAGCGACCAGAGATCCTTGCCGACATCGTCGGTGCCGAGCCAGTGCGTCGAGTCGGGGCGGCCGAACGGGGTGCCGGGCCGTTCGGTCTGACCGAATGGGGCGATCCACGGCGCAGTGACGGCGACGACCACGAATGTCGTGAACAGGCCGAGCCCGACCGTGCCGACGACGCCGAGCGGCCAGCGCCGTCGACGTCCGGGCGCACCGGTCGGCCGTGACGGGACGACACCGGTCGCGCCGGTGACGGTCGGTTCGGACGTGACGGTCATGTCGCTCGCGTCCGGGTGCGCGGGTCGATGAACTGGTACGTGAGGTCCGCGATCAGGTTCGCGCCGATCACGGTCAAGGTGAGCAAGAGGAACGCACCTTGCAGCAAGAGGTAGTCACGGGCCTGGACGCTCTCGAACACGAGCCGGCCGAGTCCGGGATAGGCGAACACGGTTTCGACCACCACGGCGCCGCTGACCAGCCAGCCGACCTCGAGCAGCACGAGCGTGTGGATCGGGAGCGCCGCGGCGCGAAGGGTGTGGCCGTAGCGGAGCCGCCGTTCGGGGATGCCGCGGGCGCGGGCGTGCGCGAGGTGGGTGCTGCCGAGCACACCGACCAGCGACGACCGGGTGACGAGATAGGTCTGGCCGAGCCCGGTGATCACCAGCGTGGCGACGGGCAGGACGAGATGCTCGACGATGTCGAGCACGCCACCCCCTCCCGTCAACGACTGTGCACCGAACGTCGGCAGCCAGCCGAGCGTCACGCCGAAGACGAGGATCAGCAGCATGCCGACCCAGAACGGTGGGAGCGCGTCGAAGAAGATGCTGGTCGTCATCCCGGTGGTGTCGGCACGCTTGCGGCGGCTGGTGGTGAGCACGGTGGCCAGCAAGACCCCCAGCACGGTGGTGATCAGGAGGGCGGTACCGACGAGCAGCATCGTCCACCAGATCCGCTCACCGATGTGCGTGGTGACGGGGCGGCCGTCGCTCAGCGCGGTCCCGAGGTCGCCACGAAGGATCCCGGTGAGATAGTCGCGGAACTGCACCCACAACGGGTCGTCGAGGCCGTACTGGGCCAGGAGTTCCTCGCGCTGCGCCGTGGTCAGCTCACCAACGTCGCCCCCGCCGGCGATGGCCCGCAGGGGCGACCCGGGCATCAGACGGGGGATGACGAAGTTGAGGGCGACCGCGATGAGGAGCACCGAGACGGTCAGGCCGACGCGTTGGAGCGTGCTCCGCATGCAGCGTCGGTCAGTTCGGCGTCACGAGCGACAGCTTGCCGAGCGGTCCCTGGCCGTTCTGGTACACCCAGCCGTCGAAGACGTCGGCGCGGTAGGCGTACGCACCGTCCTGGTAGTACAGCATGACGAACGGGCGCACCTCGGCCAGGAGCGTCTCGAGTTCGCCGACGAACTCGGCGCGCTCCTCCGAGCTCGCCGCGGCGTTGACCTGGTCGACGAGGGCGTCGACGTCAGGATCATCGAGGCCCACCACGTTGAGAGTACCGATCTCGGGATCTGAGTGGAGCAGCGCGCCGTACCGGCCTGCATCGAGCTGGACGGGTGCGCTCCAGCCCCACATGCCGAGGTCGTAGTCGCGGCCGTTGGCCACGTCGAAGCCGGGCCAGATCTGCTCGTCGACGGTCTCCGCGTCGAGCGTGGCCACCTCGGCAGCGATGCCGACCGCAGCGAGCTGTTCGCTGATGATCTCGGCGCTGCGGATTCGCGACGGGTTGTCGGCGTACACGAGCAACTCGAACCGCATCGGTTCGCCACCGAGCACCCGGACCCCGTCGTCTCCGGCCGTGGCACCGAGGTCGTCGAGGATGCTCGCCGCCTCGGTGGGGTCGAACACGTGCGTTCCGGCATCAGCCGTGATCGGGCCCTCGGGATGGAGGAACCCCGGGTTGGGAGCAGTCCCGGTTCCCAGCAGCACGGTGTCGATCAGTTCCGTCGGGTCGATCGCCAGACCGATCGCCCGACGTACCTCCGGATCGTCGAGGGGCGGGCGCTCGTTGTTGATGTTGAGCATGGTCGACGCGAAACCGGGTCCGCTCGACACGGTGAGCTCGCTGTCGGCCTCGAACTCGGCGACGAGCTGCGGTTCGACGATGCTCGAGACCATGTCGACCTCTCCGGCGCGCAGCGCCGCGAACGCCGTGGACGGCTCGGGGATCACCGCGAGCAACACGGTCTCGGCCACCGGGGTCCCCATGGCGTAGTCGGGGTTGGCCTCGAGTCGGTACGACTGGTCGACGGTGTAGTCGGCGATGACGTAGGGGCCTGTGCCGATGTTCTGCTCGATCCCCGAGTTGTCGGGGTCGTCGACATCGGCCCACACGTGCTCGGCCAGGATCGGCATGTCGGCGAGCGGGCGGACGGCGAAGTCCGGGCTGGCGGAGGTGAGGGTGATCTCCACCTCGGTCGGCGACAGCACCTCGACGTTGTCGACAGCGGCGACACCTGGCGTCCAGCGCGATTGCACGAACTCCGCGACGTAGTCGAACGTGAAGGCAACGTCGTCGGCGTCGAATGCCTCACCGTCGTGCCACGTGACATCGTCGCGCAGCGACATGGTCCACACGAGGCCGTCGTCGCTCGTGGTCCAGTCGGTCGCCAAAAGCGGTCGTGCGGTGTTGGTCTCGTCGAGCACGAGCAAGCTGTCGTGGATCAGGCCGAGCAGGTTCCATCCCGGGTAGCCGGTGACGTAGGTGTAGGGGTTGAGGCTCGTCTCGTCGCCGCCGATCGCGATGACGAGTTCGTCGACCGATCCAGCAGCGGCATCGGCTCCCTCATCCTCCGTCGTCGCCGGATCACCCGAGTCCGCGGTGTCCGTACCGCCACTGTCGTCGTTGGTGCCACCGTCGTCGTTGTCGTCACTGCCACAGGCGGCGACGACGAGCGAAGACACCGCAATGGCGGCGAGGAACCGGAAACGGGATCGTTGAGCCATCGCCGGAAGGTAGGCCACTTTGCGAACAGGTCGCAATTGGAGCGCCGAAATTCTCGCAGGTCGTCCCTCAGTCGAAGATCCAGCCGACACGCACCGGTGGCTGCGTGTCGTGTTCGATGAACCACTCGGTGCCGAAGGCAGATGCGAACGCCTCGTCGGGCATCTGCAGGAAGAACGAGGTGTCCTCGATCTGGCTGGCATGGCACCGCATGGCATCGCGCTTGGCGTGGAGGTGGGCCGAGACGTCGACCGACAGGGTCAGTTCCGCCTCGGGCATCCCCATCGGATTGCCGTCGTCGGCCGGGCCGGTGGGATCGAACTCGTCGGCCTCTGGGTCGGGGCTGCCCATCGTCTCACCGGCCTCGCGTGCGGCTTCGACCATCCTCACGAAGGCGTCACGATTCATCGTGGCTTCGAGCACCCGCACCTCGGGCACCAGCCGCGATGCCGCCAGGCCGACCCGGTGCACGGCGATGTGATCGGGATGGCCGTAGTTGCCGTGCCAATCGTAGATCGTGAGGACGTCGGCCGCTTCGGCTCGCAGCACATCGGCGAGCTTCGCCCCTGCTTCGTCGGGGTCGGCGAGGTGAAAGCTGTTCAAAGCGTCGTTCTGCTCCCACCCGGTCATCCCGGAATCGGCGTATCCCAGCCACACGACGTGGTCGATGCCGAGCACTCGGGCCGATGCCTCGGTCTCCGCGCGCCTGCGGTCGACGAGGGTCTCGTTCGGGCCGAGATCGTCGGGCACCTCACCATGGTCGCCGTTGGTCGCCACGACCAGCACCACCCGATGCCCTTCGGCGGCGGCTCGGGCGATCGTGCCGCCGGTGCTGATCACCTCGTCGTCGGGATGGGCGTGGAAGCAGACGAGCGTCGACATCCGACGAATCCAATCAGCCGGCTTGGCGAATCGCTCCCGCCTCGGTCCAGGCATCGATCGCGGAGGCGTCGACGCCCCAGGCCTCGAACACCTCTCGGGTGTTCGCGCCTGCGTGGGCCGGCGGACTGGCCACCTCGGCCCGCGTCCGACTGAAGCGTGGGGCCGGTGCCGGCTGCATCGTGCCGGCGACGTCGATGAACGTCTGGCGCTCGACGTTGTGGGGGTGCTCGGCCGCCTCGCTCATCGTGAGCACCGGGGCGAAGCAGACGTCGGTCATCTCCATCAGCTCGCACCACTCGTCGCGGGTCCTGCGCGCGAACAGTTCGGTGAGCCGACTCTTCAGCGCCGGCCACTCGGCCCTGTCCATCTGATTGGCGAACTGCTCGTCACCTTCCAGCCCGGTGAGCCGCAACAGCTCAGCGTAGAACTGTGGCTCGATCGAACCGAGCGAGATGTAGTGGCCGTCGCTGCACCGGTAGACGTCGTAGAAGTGGGCGCCGGTGTCGAGCAGGTTCGTTCCGGGAGCGTTCTCGTCGTGCATGCCGATCGCCTTGAAGGCCCAGAACATCGACATCAGCACCGCTGCACCGTCGACCATGGCGGTGTCGACGACCTGGCCCTCACCGCTGCGCTGCGCTTCCAGGAGGGCACACACCACGCCGTACGCGAGGAACATGCCGCCGCCGCCGAAGTCGCCGACCATGTTGAG
>CAZJUC010000039.1:0-19369 GCA_964549065.1 uncultured Ilumatobacteraceae bacterium | reverse complement strand
GCCCACCCGGACACCACGATCATCGCCGAGGACGGCGGCATCGGCCGCAGCTACGACCTCGACCCGCTGCGGGGTCGCGACGACGACGGCCCGATCTTCCCGATCGGTCCCGCCGATGATCGCCTCCCGGTGCAGGAACTGGTGGTCGGCGTGATCACCACCGACGGCACACCGGTGGCGTTCCCGGCCGACGAAGCCCGAGCGATCCTCTCGGTCGGCGACGTGGTGTCCGCTGCCGGTGTGGAACTCGTCGCCGACGGCGGCGGCCTGCGTGCGGTCGACGCCGTCACCGGCGAACCGATCCCGTCACACGAGGCGTTCTGGTTCGCCTGGAGCCAGTTCCATCCGACCACCGAACTCTGGCAGGTGTGACGTTCGGTGTCCGACACCGAACGTCACAGCGGCGGGTTCAGTGCTCGGCGAGCCAGAGCAACACCGATCGGACACGGCGGTTGCTCTCGGGCTCGTCGGTGAGGTGGAGTTTGGTGAAGATCGAGTTGATGTGTTTCTCGACCGACTTCTCGCTGAGGTGCAGACGGCCTGCGATCGCGCTGTTGCGCAAACCCTCGGCAATCAGCGAGAGCACTTCGCGTTCGCGCTCGGTCAGGTCGTCGAACGGCGACGGTCGGCGCGCTCGCGCCTTCACGAACACCTCGATCGCGGCGGCGTCGATCGACGAACTCGACGAACACACGGCCTCGATCGCGTGTGCGAGCTGTCGTCGGTCGGCGACGTTCTCCTTGAGCAGATAGCCGAACCCCTCGGTGCCGTCTTCGAGGAGCTCGATGATGTAGTCGGCGTCGAGGTACTGACTCAGCACGATCACCCCGGTGTCGGGGTGGAGCGACCGGATCGCGCGCGCCGCCGCGATGCCCTCGTTGGTGAACGTGGGTGGCATGCGCACGTCGGTGACGACGAGGTCGGGGCGGTGCCGGTCGACCTCGGCCATCAGGCCGGGAAGGTCCTCGGCCTCGGCGACGACCTCGACGCCCTCCAGGGTCGCCAACACCGCTGAGACCCCTTGGCGGAGCAGGAGCGAATCGTCGGCGATCACGACCCGTCTCATCGGCCCGACGCTCCGATCCCCGCAGGGCTGTGCGGCACGCGGGCGGTGACGGCGGTGCCGGATGCCGGGGCCGTGTCGATGGAGAAGTCGCCGCCGAGGGCGCCGACCCGGTCGGCCATGTTGAGCAGCCCGCGCGAGGTGGCGTGCTGGTGGGGATCGAATCCGGGTCCGTCGTCGATGATCCGCACCACCAGATCATCGTCCTCGGTGACGAGCGAGATGCGGATCACCGTGTCGGGGCCACCGTGTTTCGACGCGTTCTGGATCGCTTCGAGACACACGAAGTACATCGCCACCTCGGTGCCCTCATCGGTGGGGGCCACGGTGGCGTCGTCGATCTCGATCCGGAGTGGGGATCGGCGCGCAACGGCGTGCAGCGCCCGGGCCAACCCGAGCTCGGTCAGGCGCGCCGGGTAGACACCCTGGGCCAGATCGCGCAGCTCCTCGACGGCATCCGTGACGGCGTGGTGCATGACGAACAGCGACTCGCTCGTCGGTGAAGTCCCCTCGTCGGCGAGTTCTGCGGCGAGTCGCAACTGGATCGCCAGCGACAGCAAGCGTTGCTGGGCGCCGTCGTGCAGATTCCGTTCGAGGCTCACGCGCTCCTGGTCGGCGGCCATCACCAGGCGGCGACGCGAGTCGCGCAAGGCCTGGTCGGCAGCGGCCAGCTCACGGTTGTTGTCGATCGCCCGCTGCATGATGCGCAATCGCACCACGTTCGACTGCCGGAGATCGTTGGTGACGAGGAACAGGTTCGCCCCCACATAGGCGAGGAGCACGCTGACGTACAGCCACTCGGGCGTCACCTCGTCGAGCCCCACCCCGTCGTTGACGTAGGCGATGAACGTGATCGTGATCGCGATCGCGATGGTGACGGGCACCAGGCGCTTGACCACACGACGTTCGAGGTAGGCCGCGGCGAGGATCATCGGCCCGATCACGTTCTGGATTGCGATCGGCAACGAGTCGGGGACGATGATCACCAGCGGGAACAGCAGGTACCACGACCCGAGATTGGCCCACATGATCCCGCGCTGGATGTTGCCGGAGCGGAATTGCGGACCCGCCATCCAGCGGAACGGCAGCACCAGCAAGATGCTGCCGGCGAGCACCGCTGCCCACCACGACTGCAGGATCACCGCGAGCACTGCGACGCCGAGCGCGAAGGCGGTCACGGCGCGCTGATCGGAGGCGTTGTTCGCAACCAACCACGCCCGTGCCTCGTGCTGGATCTCGGGGATCTCCGAGTCCGCGATCGCCTGCACGTCGATGTCGTCGTCGATCAGGACGTCGGTGTCCGTCACATCGTTCGCCAACGGAGGGCGGGTGGTGGTGTCGGCCATCGCCGGAGGCTAGATGGTGCCCGGCGGACAGTTCGCGGTGGCCCGACGGCAGCGGAGTTCCGGGCGGGGTGCCCGCTCAACCGCTCACACCTCTCGACACGGACAGGATCCGCTGGTTGCCGTTGTCGTCGATCATCACGTAGGCGGCCCACCACCGGTTGGGGTCGCTGCCGACCCTGATCTGCGTACGCTCACCCGGATTCGAGTCGGCCTTGGCCTCCACACGGCCGACGATGCTGCGGTAGTAGCCGTCGACCCCCGCCGTTCGAGGGTCGCGGTCGTACAGCACGATCAGGTCGTGATCGCCGGGGTCGGTCACCTCCCAGTCGAAGTCGATCGTGTCGCCGCCGATGAAGTTCTCGTTGCGCACGAGCCCGACCGTCGGCACGGTCGGGAAGTATTCGCGCGCGGCGACCAGGTCGCCGAACATGTTGATGTAGCCGACCCAGAAGTTGTCGCCCTTGCCGGTGATCGTGGTGTGGATGTCGTTGCCGTCGCTGTCGACGTTGCGGGTGGTGATCGGGTTGGTGGCGCTGGTCAGCGTGCCGCTGGTCCGGAACAGTCCGACCTCGTCGCAGGGTCCCTCGATCGGTGAGTCCCAACGCAGCTGGTTCTCGCCGTTCGAGATGGTGATCCACACTCGGGGATCGCCGAGGAACGACGACGACTCCAGTCGGCGGTTGTACTCCGTGCGCACATGGTCGCCGACCCGTCCGATCGGCATCGCGAGGCAGCCTCGGTACCGCCGCCCGTCGCCGCGCTCGACCCGCACCGTCGACGTCGTGTCGGTGCCGTGCATCACGGTCACGTTGCGGAGGTGCGAGAACGGGTTCGAGCTACCGATCGCGAAGGGCACATGCGGTACCGGATCGCGGGGGTTGACCACGGCGAACGACACGGGCACGAGATCGGCGTGGTGGTTCGACATCGTCTGCGACATCGAACGAGGAGCGCCGAAGGTGTAGGTGACCACCTCGTTGCGCGCGTACCCGTCGCGCATCAGGTCGTCGACCAGGTCGATCGACGCGAGCGACGCCAGGGCGCCACCGAGGCTGTGCCCGGTGAAGTACACGCGTGCATCCGGGACGGTCGGCTCGGGAAGGGCGCCGAGGAGTTCGGCGAGCTGGTCTCGAACTGCGAGGTAGGCACCTGCGAAACCAGCGTGGACGGCGCCGGCAACGACCTGCCCGTTCGGCAGCGTCCACGACGCTCGCACCGCGTTGAGATCGTTGTAGATGTCGAGGACGTCGATCTCGGTGCCGCGAAAGGCCACGGCGACATCCTGAGTCTGGCTGTTGCGGGCGACGATGAGTTCGGTGTCGGTCAACAGCCCGAGGATTCCCTGTTGACCGCGGAGCGCGTCGATCAGCTTCCAACAGCCCATGCGGTCCTCGAAGTCGCCGGCGCCGAGCGTGTCGAGCGTCCTCCTGGGGGCTCCGGGGTCGATCTCGTACGAGGCTGAGGCGAGTCCGAACATGGTTCGCGCCGTCTCGGTGTCGTAGCTGGTGTTCGTCGACCCGACACACTCCGGCTCGGGTGCTTCGATCGGGGGTCCGCCGTTGTTGCCGTTGCGGGTGTCGACTCGTCGGTTGGGGGCGCCGGTGGGGGTGGCGGGTGTGTAGGCGTCGGCGGCGATGGTGCCGAGGTGGTCGGCGACGAGGTCGACGCTGGAGTGGATGGAGTTCTGGTAGCAGACTTGTCCGTCGTTGCCGATGGGGGTGATGGCGACGTTGGGGTCGACGGTGCCGAGGTTGAAGTTGGTGTTGGAGGCGGTGGGTGGGTTGGTCTTGACGTTGGAGGAGATGAGTTGGCCGTTGCCGCTTCCGGATGCTTGGACGGGGGTGAGGTTGATGATGGCGGCGTCGCCGGGTGTGCCGTTGACGCTGAAGCAGAGCTGACCGGCGGGTGTGAGCCGCTGGCCGTTGTTGCCGTTGCGGGTGTCGACTCGTCGGTTGGGGGCGCCGGTGGGGGTGGCGGGTGTGTAGGCGTCGGCGGCGATGGTGCCGAGGTGGTCGGCGACGAGGTCGACGCTGGAGTGGATGGAGTTCTGGTAGCAGACTTGTCCGTCGTTGCCGATGGGGGTGATGGCGACGTTGGGGTCGACGGTGCCGAGGTTGAAGTTGGTGTTGGAGGCGGTGGGTGGGTTGGTCTTGACGTTGGAGGAGATGAGTTGGCCGTTGCCGCTTCCGGATGCTTGGACGGGGGTGAGGTTGATGATGGCGGCGTCGCCGGGTGTGCCGTTGACGCTGAAGCAGAGCTGACCGGCGGGTGCGATGGCGGCCGAGACCGTGGCCGGGACCGCCACGGCGGCGACCGATGCGACCACCACCGCAGCAATGGCACTCCAGGCCCCGACATGGCGGCGATCGGATTCGAACAGAGGTCGTTGGCCCATGTCACCAGTGTCCACGCCGTTCGGCTTCGTGTGAACTGTGGTGTCCCGCTGTTCCTGGCGGGGCACCCCTGCTCACGAAGGAGGGTTTTCCCTACCGATGCTCATTCGTCTCCGCCGGTCTGGCGAAGGAAGGTCAGCGAGTCCCACAGGTCGGTGCGGCGGGCGATCAGTCCATCGCGTACGGCGAACCACATCACGCCGGGGATGTCGATCGGGCTGCCCTCGCAGGTGGCTCGGAAGCGGTAGCGCACCACCACGTCGCCGGCGCCGGGCGTCAGGATCTCGGCCAGCGTCACGACCGTGTACCTGGCTCCGACGAACGTCGAGAGGAAGCCCGACAGCCGTTGCCGATACTCGTGTGCTCCGCGGCAGCCCGACCCGAGTTCGCTCAGGTGCTCGTTGACGAAGTCGTCGGTGACGCACGCAACCACCGCATCGGGGTCGCCTGTGGCGAACGACGCCAGGTACTCGGTCACGATCTCACCACGAGTATCCACCTGCGCGACCGTATCGGCGCTGTGATGTGGTCCAATGACCCGGTGGCCGACGAGGACCCCGAGGACGTCTCCCCCTGGACACGCGACGATTGGGTCCCCGACAGCGCAGTTCCGGACAGTTCGGTGTTCGGTGGTGACGCCCGACGACCCGGAGGAACCGCACGTCAGCCGCCGCCCCCCGGCATCTTCGCCGAGCCTCCACCGGAGGACTTCGACGACGACGCCAGTTCGCATGGCACGTCGAGATCGACGCTCGGACGTAAGATCGTGGCGGGTGTCATCGTCCTGGCGTTGTTGATCGGCTCGGCGGGCGCGTTGCTGCGCAGCGGCGGCGAGGACCCTCCCGAGCAGCCACCCGTCGAACCCGAACCGGTCACCGTGCCCGTCGACCTCGAGGCAGCGATCCTCGACGATCCGGCCGATTCGACACCACCATCGTCATCATCATCACCAGCAGCAGCACCGGCATCGTCGTCGCCGAGCACGTTGCCCGGCAACGTCTCGGTGATCGCCGAGACCCCGACGGCCACCACCGGGGTCGAGAGCGTCCCACCCCCTCTGCCACTCGGGCTCGACGAGCCACTGCGCTGGGCCGAGCGGACCATCGCCGTGCCCGAGCGACTGTCCTCGATCGCGTCGACCGAGGTGATCACCCTGTCGCAGGACGGGATCGTGAACGTGACCGAGTTCCCGAGCGGCCGCACCCGCAGCATCGACGTGTCGTCGATCGGTGGCGGCCTGCAGCTCGTGGTCGGTGACGGCGCCATCGCCGTGTTCAACTCGACGACGATCCTGCAGCTCCGCGACAGCGAGGTCCCCGTCGTCTCCACGGTGCCCGACGGAGTGATCTTCGTGGAAGGGTGGACCGGCACCGACCGGTTCATCCTGACGGTCCCGGCGACCGGGCCGGACGCGACCGAGCGGGAACTCGTACTCGACAGCGACGGTACCGTCACCCCCCTCGACGACCGGCTCGGCGCGGAGGTCAGGTTCTGGTCGCGTTCGTTCTCACCCACCGGCGATCTGGTCCTGTCCCGGCCCGGTGGTGTCTACGCGGTCGCTCCGGACGGAACAGCCCGCCGGATCAGTACCGGCGATCTGCTGGCCGTCGGTGACGCGCATTGGGCGATCCAGGAGTGCGACGAGGTGCTGCGCTGCGCCGACACCGTCGTCGCCTGGGACACCGGAGAGGTCCGGCGCGGCGTCCTCGACGCGATCGAGTCGTTCGGGTTCGTCGATCCGGCGACCAGGATCTCGCCCGACGGCCGATCGATCGCCTATCGGTCCAACACCGGCGGGCCCGGCCAGCGCCGGATACTCGACGTGGAGACCGGCTCTGCGGTGGATGCCGGTCGGATCAACCAGCTCGTCTACCCCGATGCCTGGGCGACGGACTCGTCCGGCATGTTCATCACCGACCGCTTCGTCGAATTCGTCGATCGAGCCACCGGCTCCCGAACACCGATCGAGGATCTCGGTCGGATCCGAGCCGTCGCGACCGAACCGTTCACGACCACCGGTTGACGCAGCGCACGCAACCGGAAACGTCAGGACGTGAGGAGTCCGTCGAGCGACTTGCCGATCGAGCCGAGATCGGGCCGGTCGTGATGGGCGAGACGGGTGAGGTAGGTGATCGCGACGTCGTTGCGTTCGATGATCCCGCCGTCGGTGTCGGGCGCGAGCATCTCGGCGTCGCCCCAACCCATCTCGACGGTGAACGCGTCCTGGTGGCCCGGGATCGGCTTCAACGTCGCTGCCGACATCGACCGCGGCGGCTGATCGCCGACGCGTGCGTACCGCCAGGTGCCGAAGTGCTCGATGGGGAGGTCCGGCACGTTGATGTTGACCACCACCGGCTCGATCGGCATGTCGTCGACCAGCGACTGGGCGACGGTGGCGGCGACAGTGGCGGCGCTGTCCCAGTGCTGGGTGGCGATCGCGTCGTCCCACCCCTGACCCTCGACGCCGAACCCGGTGACCGCCTGGCTGATCGCGATGCCCGAGATGTGGCCGTTGCGCCCGGTGAGCGCCGCGCCGACCGTGCCCGAGTGGTACACCGAACGCCCGACGTTGGCGCCGGGGTTGATACCGGACACGACCAGATCGAACGGGCCACCGAATGCCCCGAGACGGGCGAAGAACACGCACAGCGCCGGTGGGCCACTGACCTTCCAGATTCCGTCCGCCGGGCAGTCGTCGATCTCGGCGCGCCGTACCTCGGGCTGGATCAGGTGCAGCGCGCCGATCGCCGCTCCGGCTCCGGAGTACTCCTGGTCGGGGGCGATGACGTGGACCTCGTGGTCACCGTCGAGTTCGCAGATCGCACGGGCCAGTACGTGCAGGCCGATCGAGTCGATGCCGTCGTCATTCGTCACCAGGATGCGCATGCGACCATCCTCGCAGGCGATCGCGACGTTCGGCTGAACGGACGGTGAACGATCACCGCCCCACGGCGAACCCACCCCCCACCACCCTCATCCCCGCCCCACCGTCACCCCCAACCCGAAAAATCTCGCGAGCGTCACGCTCAGCGCAACGAGAGCGCGACATTTCGGGGTGTTCGGGCGTCGGTACGCTCGACGGCGATGGATCCGCTGGTCGCCGCGTTCTGCTCGAACCCCGCGTTGCGGGACCAGTGGTACGTCGTTGCCGACGCGGGCGACCTCGTGGCTGCGCCGCTCGGCGTCACGGTGCTCGGCGAACGGCTGGTGCTGTGGCGCTTGCCGACCGGTGAAGTGCGCGCGGCTGCCGATCGGTGCCCCCATCGCGAAGCGCCGTTGTCACACGGTCGTGTCGCCGCCGGATGCCTCGTGTGTCCGTACCATGCCTGGGCGTTCGACGGCGACGGTGTCTGCGTCGACGTGCCGTCGTCGGGCGCCGGCGCAGCGATTCCGTCAGCTGCCGACCTCGCACTCCTGGCCGTTCGCGAACGTCATGGGCTGATCTGGCTCTGCCCCGGCACGCCGACCGCGGAGCCGCCCGACATCGCGCAGGACCGCGATCCGACGTTCCGGCGGGTGACCGCCGGCATCGAGACGTGGCACGTGTCTGCCACCCGCATGGCCGACAACTTCTGCGACGTCGCCCACTTCCCCTACGTGCACGCCGGCACGATCGGCCCCGACACCGACCCGGTGATCGCCCCGATCACGGTCGAGCGACTCGACGACGACTTCACCGGCTACGAGTATCACGTCGACGTCCACGACGAACAGGGCCACGACGTACGCCAACGCATGTCGACTGCGTTCCACCTGCCGTTCGTCGTCCGCTCGAACACGTTCTACGAATCGGGACCACGCGCGGGGCACGACCGGGTGCTGCTGCTGTGCACCACGCCGGTCGACGACGTCACCTCGTTGTTCACGTTCGTGTCGTGGCGCAACCACGACCACGACCTCTCCGAGCACGATTTCCTCGCCTTCGACCGGGCGATCGGCGCCGAGGACAAGGTGATGCTCGAACGCATCGAGGGGGTGCTGCCACTGGACCGGTCGGCAACGGTCAGTGTGCGTTCCGACCGTCTCTCGGTCGAGTGGCGTCGCCAGCTCGCTGCGTTGATCACGCCAGGGGTCAGACCCCAGGCGTGATCAGACGGCTTCGACGGGGGTTGCCGGCGTGGAGACCGTCGCCGATCGAGAGCTGGCCAGCGTGAACAACGCGAGGCCCGTGATCACCAGGGCCATGCCGAGTACCTGCGGCGGGCGCACCTCCTCGCCGAGGATCACGAATGCGAAGAACACCGCCAACGCAGGCTGTGCAGTCTGCATGATCCCGATCGTCGCCACCGGCAGGTGCTGCTGCGCGAACACGATGCAGCCGTGGCTCAGCATGCCGGTGAGGAAGGTCAAGATGGCCACCACGAGCCAACCCCTTGCGCTCAGGCCGAACACGTCGGGGCCCGCGACGATCGCCGCGATCGGCCCGGCCGTGAGCACCCCGATCGGCATCATGCACGCCATGAAGTCGAGCGTGCCGACCCCGGCCGCCCGGGCCCGTTTCGACGTCAGCAGATACGTCGTCCACAGCGTGATGACCCCGATCATCATCAGGTCGCCCTCGATCGACGACACGCCCTGATCCGGTCCGAAGAACAACACCAGCGACACACCGACGATCGAGATCAGACCCCAGCGCAGGGCCGTCCAGTTCGGTCGCTCGCCGAAGAAGAAGGCGCCGGCCGGCAACAACACCAGCGGAGTCAGCGCGGTGATGAACTCGGCGTGGGCGATGCTGGTCCTGGTGATCGCCGTGAAGAACAGGGCGATGTTGGCGCCGAACGCGAGCCCCGGGGCCAGCGCCAACCGCCATGTGACCGCAGACGGCGCAGGTCGATTCGATCGCACCCGGGTGATCGCGATCACCGTCCACCAGCCGATCACCGCGCCGATCATGCGCCAGAACGCGATCACCGAACCCGTCGACTCCGACCACTTGATCAACGCCGAGCTGGTGGAGAAACTCACCACGGCGACCGTCATCGCGAGCAGGGCCAGCGCTCGCCCGCTGAACCGCTGGGTCATGGGTTGGGGCTCGACGTCTGGCGGGTTTCTGTCCGGGCGTCCGGAGCGTCGCTCGCAGTGACGCCGATCGCAGAAACGAGGTCGGGATGGTCGTCACGGCGGACGTCGGCTTCGAGATGGTTTGTCGCGGCCGAGGAGACCGCAGGGCGGAGGTCGGCGAAGAACGTTGCGAAGATCGCCGTGCGGCTGCCGTCGGTCACCCGGCGAGAGTAGGGCATCGCCTCGTGTTCGCGACGTGCCGCCCGAGCTGCCACGCCCGCTCTCGTTTCCCTGGGGGGAGCGCGCCGATAGCCTCGGAGCCATGAGCCCCCTCGAAGCCGCGACCGCCGAGACCGGTGCCACGAACGCCAGCGAACCGATCATCTCGGTCACCGACGAAGCGTTGGACCACCTGCGTGAGCTGCGCGACGACGAGGTCGACGGCGACAAGCTCGGCCTGCGCCTGGCGATCGCCTCGGACGCCGGCGAGGAGTTCCGCTACGACCTGTCGTTCGAGGAGTACCTGACCGCAGCGTTCACCGACGAGGTCCGCACGCACGACGGCATGAAGGTGATCATCCCCGGCGAGGACGTCGCGCTGCTCACCGGGGCAACCCTCGACTTCACCACGACCCAGGGTCTGGTGATCCGCAACCCGAACCGGCCGCAGGCCCCCTCGATCGAGGGCCTGACCGCCGACGACCAGCTGTCGGCCGAGATCGAGGCGCTGGTCGGCACCGAGGTCAACCCGGCGCTCGCGGCGCACGGTGGCTTCGTCACCTACGTCGGCCACGACGGCGAGGGCACCGCCTACCTCACGATGGGCGGCGGCTGCCACGGCTGCTCGATGAGCAAGCAGACGATGCTCGACGGCGTGCAGACCATGCTCGTCGAAGCGATCGACGGCGTCGAAGCGGTCCGTGATCTCACCGACCACTCCACCGGCGAGAACCCCTTCTACTCGTAACGCCGGCCCGGTTGCCCCGCACGTCGCTGCCGGTCACGTGATGTCGGCCGCGTCCGGATCGTCGGTCGGGTCTGCTTCGCCGGAGGTGCCACAGGGTGCCGGGCCCACTGTGACACCTCAGCGCACCAGGAGATCGGGGGCGCGGGCTGCGACGTGGGCCCGGGCGACCGGACACGTCGCGCGGACCCGGACCCCTCGGGAGCGCAGATCTTCGATCACGCCGTCCATCAACACCGACGAGTAGCCGTTGCCGCGATGACGCACGGCGGTCTCGATGTACGGGATCGTGATCATGTCGGCGCCCGGCGAGAAGTCGGCGAACGCCACGACCTCGTCGCCGATGACGAGTTCGTAGCGGTTGCGACCGTCGTGACGGGTGACCGAGGGGGTGTTGCTGACATCGGCATTCATCGCGAGAGTGTCGCGCATGCCGGAGTGATCCAATCGTGTGCGAGCGTACGGCGATGTCGAAACCTTCCGGTGACGTCAGATGCTCGGTCGAGCCGATCGTCGAGTGAACCTCAGGCCGGAGTCTCGAGCGCTCGCTCGAAGTCGGCGACGATGTCCGCAGCGTCCTCGAGGCCGATCGAGACGCGCAACAGCCCGTCGCTCACCCCTGCGGCTCGCTTCTCGTCCGGGGTGAGGCCGGCATGGGTCGAGGTCGACGGGTGGCACACGATCGTCTCGGGGCCGCCAAGTGACGTCGCGACCCGGGCGGTCTGCAGGCGGCCGAGGAATCCTGCTGCCGTGTCGCGGTCGGCGATCTCGAACGACAGCACGGTGCCGTACTGACGGAGCTGTCTCGTGGCGAGCGCATGCTGAGGGTGCTCGCTGAGGCCGGGATAGTGCACCGCGCGTACCTCGGGATGGTCCGCCAGGGTGATCGCCAGCGAGCGGGCGGTCTCGTTCTGCAGACGTGTCCGCACACCGAGCGTCCGAAGCCCTCGCAGCGCGTTCAGTGCGTCGAACGGCGACGGCGTGGCGCCGTGCAACACCGAGTAGGTCCAGATCTCGCCGAGCAGTTCGGCCTCGCCGGAGATCACCCCGAGCGTGGCGTCGTTGTGGCCGGCGATCCCCTTCGTGGCCGAGTGCAACGAGATGTCGACTCCGTGCGCCAACGGTCGCTGGCCGAGCGGCGTGGCGAACGTCGAGTCGACCACCGTGAACGGGCCCTTGATCGAACCCAACTCGTCGAGATCGGCCAATTCGAGCAGCGGATTGGAGGGTGTTTCGGCGAACACCAGCATCGTGCGGCCGGGCTCGACCGCGGCGGTGAACGCGCCTGGCGTGGCCACGTCGACGAAGGTGACATCGATGCCCATCCGCCGACAGGGTCCTTGCAGGAACGCAAGGGTCCCGGCGTACAGCTGGCGCTGGGCGACGATGTGAGCCCCGGCTGAGCACACGGCGAACACCGTGGAGGCGATCGCCCCCATGCCGGATGCGAACGCCAGCGAGTCCTCGGCGCCCTCGAGCTCCGCGATCGCCTGCTCGAACGAGCGGACGGTGGGGTTCGAGTAGCGCGAGTAGAAGCCGTCGTGTCGCATCGCCGTGGCGCGGCGGTGGGCGTCGTCGAGGCTCTCGGACTCCCAGGTGCTCGACGCCCACAGTGCGGGCGCGAGCGAGGCACCGCTCGCCGCTCGGCCTGCGGTGATCGCCAACGTCTCCGGTGCGACATCAGGTGCCGCCGAAGGCTGGGAGGTCGATGCAGTCTCGCTCGGCATGGCGCGTCACCGTACCGGCGTCAGCCGGCGAGTTCGGCGAGGACGACGTCGTGGAGCAGACGGTTCGTGCTGATCGCCGTGTCGTGCTCGTGGGTCGGCTCGCCGAAGCGGTCGGTCAGGCTCCCGCCGGCGGCCTCGACGATCGGCTTGACCGCAGCGATGTCGTAGGGCGCCACGCCGACCGCGTCGACGGCGACGTCCATCGCCCCCTCAGCCACCAGCATGTGCTGCCAGAAGTCGCCGACCCCGCGTGAACGGCGCGCCCGCCGCTGGACACGCATCAGCGCATCGGTCAGCCCCAGCGCATCCCAGCCGTCGTCGTGGGTGATGCTCACCTGTGCTTCGCCGAGATCGTCGACGGTCGACACCACGATCGGGCGGACGTCGTCGAACACACTCATCGACGCCCCGAGGCCGAGCCCACCCCACCACCGTCGGCCGAGTGCGGGGGCCGACACCACGCCCATCACCGCGCCGCGCTCGGCGTGGGTCAGCGCGATCAGCGTTGCCCAGATCGGGATGCCGCGCACGAACCCGGAGGTTCCGTCGATCGGGTCGATCACCCACCGCCACGGCGAGTGTTCGTCGCCGGCGAGACCGTGCTCCTCGCCGAACGCACCGTGCCGTGGGCGTTCGCGGACCAGTCGTTCGACGATCATCGTCTCGGCGCGACGATCGATCTCTGTCACCTCGGTCCGGTTGCGTTTCCAGTCGATCGAGAAGTCGGCCTCGCGGAAGTGCGGCAGGGTGAACGCGTCGACGGCATCGGCGACATCCAGCGCCAAGGCCAGGTCGTGGGACAGGTCGAGCGCTTCGAGATCCTTCACGAAGCCGCCCCGTCGCGTTCGGTGGCGCCCCGGAAGTCGGGCCGCCGCTTCTCCTGCAGCGCAGCGAGGCCCTCGGCAGCGTCGGGGCCGAGGAAGTTGAGCATCTCGTACGCCAGTGACGCCTCGAAGTTCGGAAGCGCCTGACGAAGCCAGTGGTTGAGTGCCCGTTTCGTCATCCGGGTGGCGTCGACCGGTCCGGCGGCGAGCTTGCCGGCAACACCCATCGCCGTCGACAACACCTCGTCGCCCGGCACCGCTTTCGACACCAACCCGATGCGCTCGGCCTCGCGTCCGTCGAGAAAGTCGGCGGTGAGCAGGTAGTACTTCGCCTTCGCCATGCCGCACAGCAGCGGCCAGATCGCCACGGCGTGGTCACCGCCCGCGACACCCAGGCGGATGTGGCCGTCGGTGAGACGGGCGTCCTCGTCGATGATGCTCACGTCGGCCATCAGCGCCACGGCCAGACCGGCACCAACTGCCACGCCGTTGATGGCCGACACGATCGGGGTGTCGCAGTCGATCATCGTGCGCACGATGTCGCCCGCCTCGCGCATCACCCGAATCGTCCGGGTGTAGTCGCCGACCTGTTCGGCGATCCAGTCGAGATCGCCACCGGCCGAGAACGCCGACCCTGCGCCGGTGATCACGACGGCGCGCACACTCGGATCGTCATCGATCGTGCGGAACACCCTCGACAGCTGCAGGTGCATGTCGGCGCCGGTTGCGTTGAGTCGCTCGGGATCGTCGAGGGTGATCAACAGCACCCCATCGTTCGGCCGCTCGAAACGAAGGTGCGTGTAGGCGGCGTACGGGTCGTCGGCGGAGTCGCTCACGCCTCCAACCCTACGAGCCCGGTGTCGGTCGTGGTTCCCGGAGACCCGGGCGCCGGGAACCGGCGTGGTTCCCGGAGGCCCGGGCGCGGGGAACCAGCGTGGTTCCCGGAGACCCGGGCGCGGGGAACGGCGAGTGGTCAGATGGCGCGGGCCAGGGCCACGACACCGTCGACGTCGAGGCCGAAGCGGGCGAGGATCGCGTCGGACTTCGGGTCGTGCGGGATGAACTTGGTCGGCAGACCGAGCACGTCGACCCGCGTCGACTGTTCGATGGCGCTCACAGCGTCCGCGATCGACATGCCGATGCCGCCGGCGCGCACGCCGTCCTCGATCGTGATCACCCGGTCGTGCGCGGCGGCGTCGGCGATCATGTCGGGGTCGAGCGGGGCGCAGCACCGCGCATCCCACACGGTGACCTCGACGCCGTCGGCGGCGAGTACCGCGGCAGCCTTCTCGGCGGTTTCGAGCATCTTGCCGACGGCGATGATGCACGTGCCGCTGCCCACCCGGCACCTGCGAGCGGACAGTCCGGTGCCGACTTCCTGCTCGGTCACCTGACGAGCTGCGCCGCGCGGATATCGAATCGCGATGGGGCCGGCGTCGACGAGCGTGGTCGCGTCGTGGAGCATCTGGGCGAGTTCCTCCGCGCTCGACGGTGCGAGCACCCGCATGCCGGGCACCTTCGACAGCAGCGCCATGTCGTACACGCCGTGGTGACTGGCTCCGTCGGGGCCGGTGACACCGGCACGGTCGAGGCAGAAGACCACCGGCAGGCGGTGCAGCGCGACGTCGTAGACCACCTGATCCCACGCCCGGTTGAGGAACGTCGAGTAGATCGCGACCACGGGCCGCAGACCGCCCATGGCCATGCCGGCGGCACCGGTGACGGCGTGTTGCTCCGCGATACCGACGTCGAAGAAGCGGTCGGGGAACCGCTCCTGGAAAGGCAGGAGCCCGGTCGGGCCCGGCATCGCCGCAGTGAGTGCCACGATGCGGTCGTCGGCTTCGGCTTCTTTCAGGAGGGCATCGGCGAACGCCTGGGTGTACCCGGTCGACACCGCTTTGGGCGGACCGACCAACCGGTCGAAGACGGGGGCGTCGTGGAGGTTCTTCTCGTCGTCGTCCTCGGCGGGGGAGTACCCCCGACCCTTCTGGGTGAGCACGTGTACGAGGATCGGGCCCTCTTCGGACAGTTCGATCGCGTTGCGGAGCGCGTGCTCCATCTCCTCGACGTTGTGGCCGTCGAACGGGCCGACGTAGCGCACGCCGAGCGCCTCGAAGAACGACGGCGGCTGGAGGAACTCGCGCACCCCTGCCTTGAACGCATCCATCGCAGACTCGGCCTGGTGACCGACGACGGGCAGGTGCCCGAGGAACTCCTCGAGGCGGCGTTGGCGACGCACGTACACCGGATTGGTGCGAATGTCGGTGAGGGCATGCGACAGCTTGTCGGTGACCCGGTCCGTGACGCTCGGATGATTGGCCTGTTCGTCACGACCTTGAGCGCTGGCCGACAGCCTCGACACGGTCGGGGCGTACGACCGGCCGTTGTCGTTGAGGACGATGATCACCTGCTTGTCGCCGTGACCGATGTTGTTGATCGCCTCGTAGGCCATGCCGCCGGTGAGCGAGCCGTCGCCGATGACCGCAACGATGTGACGATGAGGGTCGGTGCCGAGGTCGCGGGCGACGGCCATGCCGTAGGCGTACGACAGCACGGTCGAGGCGTGGCTGTTCTCGATGTAGTCGTGCTCCGACTCCTCACGGCTGGGGTAGCCGGACAGACCGCCCTGCTGGCGGAGCTGCTCGAACTGCTGCTGGCGGCCGGTGACGATCTTGTGGATGTAGGCCTGATGGCCGGTGTCCCACAAGATGGCGTCGGTCGGCGATTCGAACACGCGGTGCATGGCGAGTGTGAGTTCGACGGCGCCGAGATTGGAGCCGAGATGGCCGCCGGTGTCCGACACCGCCGACACGACGAAATCACGAATCTCGCCGGCGAGATCGTTCAGTTCGTCGTACGACAGGTCCCGCAGGTCGGCGGGTTGGCGGACGCGCTCCAGATACATGCAGCTTTGACGCTATCTCCACTGCTGCGTCAGTGCGTGACGGGCCCTACCGTCGACGTCATGACGCTTCCCGACGGATCCCCGTTCGACCTCACCGGCCACGTGGCACTGGTCACCGGTGGCAATGGCGGGATCGGCCTCGGGATGGCCGACGCGCTCGCTGCACACGGCGCCGACGTGGCGATCTGGGGAACCAACCCGGACAAGAACGACGTGGCGATCGAGCAGCTCGGGCGCCACGATGTCGAATTGCTGTCGATCGTGTGTGACGTGGGCGACGAACGCGCCGTCGAGCAGGCCATGGCCGACACGATCGGCGAGCTCGGTCGGGTCGACTCGTGCTTCGTGAACGCCGGCGTCGGAGGGCAGGCACCGAGCTTCATCGGGATGACCTCCGAAGAATGGCGTCGCGTGATGCGGATCAATCTCGACGGAGCGTTCTTCACGGCGCGAGGAGCGGCCGAGCACATGGTGTCGCGTCACGGCGAGGGCGACGAGGCGGGTGGCTCGATCGTGTTCACCACGTCGGGGTCGGCGTTCTTCGGACAGCAGTCGGGTCAGCACTACGGCGCGTCGAAGGCCGGTGTGAACTCGATGATGAAGGCGATCGCCGTCCAGCACGCCCGCCACGGCATCCGTTGCAATTCGGTGCTGCCCGGATGGATCGAGACCGACATGACCGCCGGTGCGTTCGGCTGGGACAAGTTCGTCGAGAACGTGCTGCCGCGCGTGCCGATGCGCCGCTGGGGCACCGCGGACGATTTCGGCGGCCTGGCGGTCTACCTCGCCAGCCGAGCTTCCAGCTACCACACCGGCGACGTGATCACCATCGACGGCGGCTACCACTCGTTCTGACCCAGGGTCCCGCATCCCGTACCCCGAAAAATCACCGAGACGTTGCGCTCAGCGCAACGGTGGCGCGCCATTTCGGGATCGCCAGCGAAATGGCGCGGTGTTGTTGCGCTGAGCGCAACGCTGGCGCAACTTTTCGGGGTCCAGTGTCAGGTCGGGGTCGTGTGTCAGGTCGGGGGGCCGGCCTGGACGCGGGCGAGATGCTGCTCGTAGGGGACTCCGGGGTCGTCGAGGGAGTCGATCCACCAGGTCATGGCGCCGTCCACGAGACGACCGAGCTTGTCGGAGGTCTCGGCGTCGCCGCCTGCGGGGGAGCGGTCGACGAAGCAGGCGTCGAATGGTCCGTGGTGGCCGTTGTCGGCACGGATGCCCCGGACCATGTCGACGCAGTCGACGAACTCGTCGACCGACAGGTAGCCGCCTGCCCGGGCCACGGGCCACACGCCGTCGAATCGGGCTGCCCGACGGAAGGGGGCACCACCCGGCCAGCCGCCGGCGACCCAGATGGGGATGCGGCCGTGCACCGGTGTCGGCGTGAACTCGACGTCGTCGAGGACCACGTGCTCGCCGCGGTACGACACGGTCTCTCCCGACCAGAGCAGTTGCAGGGCGTCGAGCGACTCGTCGAGGACTCGGGCTCGGCGTCTCGGTTCGGCGCTCTCGCCGAACCGCGTGAATTCGTCGTCGGGGGCGCCGAGGCCGACACCCAACCGCAGGCGTCCGCCGGAGAGTTGGTCGAGCGTCACCGATTGGCGGGCCACCACCGAGACGCGGCGTCGCGCCAGCGGTGTGACCATCGGGCCGATGATGATCTGATCGGTCGCCATCGCGACGGCGGCGAGCGACACCCACGGGTCGACCATCGGCTGCCACGGACGGCGGCGGATCACGTGATCCCACAGGAACATGCCGTCCCACCCGGCCAGTTCCGCAGCAACGGCGAGGTCGGCGAGACGAGCCGGGTCGGCGAAGTCGCCTCCATTGGGTACGCCGAGACCGAACTTCGGCTGCGTCATCGTGGTGCCGCCTGTCGGTAGACCGACACGTGCTGGGTGCTGTCGTCGGTGAACAGGGCGCCACCCATGTCGGCCCATCGATCGGCGAGGCGCAGACCTGCGGTGGTCGCCATCGCATCGAGCTGGGACGGGCTCGCCCAGCGGATCGACCAGGGTCGGAGCCGGACGCCGCCGGACTCCGACAGGTGGATGAACTGCCCCTCGGCTCGCTGGTCGCCGTGATGATGGCTCGACACGGAGAGCACGACGTGGTCGACGGCCATCGAGCGAACATCGATCATCGAGGAGTTCCCGTCCGGATGCAGGCTGGGCACGAACGCCTCGACGACGAACACGCCATGGGGCTCGAGTCGACGGGCGATCTCGTGGAACAGGCGCTGCTGGTCACCGTCGCCGAGGAGGTTGAAGATCGTGTTGTAGGCGACGAGCGCGACGTCGAACGGGCCGTCGGGGAGATCGTCGACCATGTCGCCGAGGATCGTCTCGACGCCGTGATCGGCATCGCGCTCGGCAAGCTTCGCCAGCATCGCGTCGCTGCTGTCGATTCCGACGACCCGGAGCCCGGCGTCCGCCATCGGGACGGCGAGGCGTCCGGTACCGACGCCGAGTTCGAGGACACGTCCGCCCGGACCGGCGTGGTCGAGCATCCGTTGCACCGTCGCGTCGACGTCGGTGACGTCGGCGTACCACTCGTCGTACACGTCCGCGAACCCGTCACCGTAGGAACGTTGGTCGTATCCCCGCATCGACCCGAGGCTACGGCGATCACGCCTGGGGTCTGACCCCTGGCGTGATCGGTAGCGTGGTGGGGGTGACGGAGCCGGCCATCACCTACCTCGACCATGCTGCCTCGACGCCGATGCGCGCCGAGGCGCTCGAGGCGATGATGCCGTACCTGTCCGAGCTCTACGCCAACCCGTCCGGCTCACACCGGTTCGCCCGCCGAGCCCGCCAGGCCGTCGACGAGTCCCGAGACACCGTGGCGCGGGTGGCCGGCTGTCATCCGAACGAGGTCGTCTTCACCGGCTGCGGCACCGAGAGCGACAACATGGCGATCACCGGGGCAATCGCCCGGCGTGGCGGTGTCGCCGTGTGTCCTGCGGTCGAGCACCATGCCGTGCTGCACGTCGTCGAGCAACTCGGCACGCAGGGTCGGGTCGTCGGCGTCGATGCGTCCGGTCGGGTCGACCTCGACGAGTTGGCTGGCGTGCTCGACTCCACGGCCGACGTCACGATCGTCAGCGTCATGGCGGTCAACAACGAAGTCGGCACGATCAC
>CAZJUC010000038.1:0-20048 GCA_964549065.1 uncultured Ilumatobacteraceae bacterium | reverse complement strand
GCGAGCACCAGCGGTCCGTTGGCGCCGGCGCCGAACGCGGCGCTGGTCAGCTCGTAGGCCTCTCGGGTGCTGGTGCCCTCTGCGAAGTTGCTCTCGTCGGAGAATCCGAGTCGCAGGCCGAACAGCGGCACCGACAACAGGATCAGGAACAACGTGGTGGCGATCGCGATCGGCCACGGCCGGTGCTGCACGAAGCGGCTCCACCGATAGGCGATGGTCTGACGGAGCGGCCGCTCCTTGCGCGGCGGCAGCTCCTTGCGCAACGGCGCGACGGCGAACGAGGCCACGAGCACGACGGCTGCGAGCGGCACACCGACGAGGAACGGCTGGATGCCGAGACCGAGTCCGAGCAGCGCCAACGACACGAACCCGGCAGCGATCACGCCGCGCCAACGGCTCACCTCGATCTTGCGTTGAGCGAAACCGAGCAGTGCGGGAAGCAGGGTGACCGATGCGGTCATCGTGACGAGCACGGTCACCGCGGCACCGGTGGCGAGGCCGTTGATGAACGACAGGCCCATGATGAACATGCCGAGCAGCGAGATCACCACGGTGAAGCCGGCGAACACCACCGCACGACCGGCGGTGTCGATGGCGACGACGGTGGCCTGTTCCGGGTCGAGCCCGGCCTTCAACCCCTCGCGGTAACGGGTGACGATGAACAGCGCGTAGTCGATGCCCACCCCGATGCCGATCATCGCTCCGAGCGTCACCGCGAAGTCGGGCACCGTCATCACGTTCGAGAGCAGGGTGATGATGCCAGCGCCGATACCGACACCGAAGAGCGCCAC
This sequence comes from uncultured Ilumatobacteraceae bacterium, assembly GCA_964549065.1. Taxonomy (GTDB): domain Bacteria; phylum Actinomycetota; class Acidimicrobiia; order Acidimicrobiales; family Ilumatobacteraceae; genus Sva-07. The sequence goes on along the minus strand of CAZJUC010000038.1, from coordinate 19,257 downwards.
ACCGATCGGCAGTCCCATGGCGAGCACGGAACCGAAGGAGAGGATCAAGATGACGATCGCGAAGGCGAGGCCGATCAGCTCCGATTCGGGCGGTTCGAATTCGGCGAGCGCCTGCCCGCCGACCTCCACCTGGAGCCCGTCGATGTCCGGGGTCAGTTCCCGGATCTCTTCACCGATCGACGACGACTCCGTCTCGCTGATCCCTTCGCCGAGATCGACCTGGGCGTAGGCAACCTGCCCCGCAAGGGGCCCATCGGTTGCGATCTGGCCCCGCAGTCGTCCCTGTTCGGAGTAGGGGCTCGTGACGGTGACCGCGTCGATGGCGTCGATCTCGTCGAAGAGTTCGGTCATCGCCGCCTGCACGGCCGGATCGTCGACGCCCTGATCGGCGCGGAACACGATCGTGCCGGAGAAGCCGCTGCCGGCACCGCCGAAGTACTCGTCGAGGGTTTCGAATCCACGCTTCGATTCCGAGTCGGGCGTCGAGAACGAGCTGTCGCTCGACGCGCCGATCGTGCCGACCAGCGCGAAGACGGTGACGAGCACGGCCACCCACGAGCCGAGCACGAACCAACGCCGACGGAATCCGAAGCGGCCGAGCCTGCCCCAGGCGGAGTCGGGCACCTCGATCGGTGCATGCGGTGCACCGTGGCCTGGTTCGTACGGACGATCGGCATCGTCGGGCTGACCCGACGCGTCCGGGGAAGAAGTGGACGTCATGTTCATTACTGGACAGTCTGACCACTACAATGGGTCTTTGCAACGAATGATGGCGGAACGTGCCGTACGACACACGCCAGCACCGACGACCTGATGCCTGCCTCCACCAACACGCCACCTCGCCTCGACGACCCGAGAGTCGAACGCACGCGCACCGCAGTGATCGAGGCCGCCGCGGAGCTGCTCACCACCGACGGCCCGAGCGCTGTCACCCACGCCAACGTCGCCACCGCAGCGAACGTGAGTCGCACCACCGTCTACAACCACTGGCCCACCCAGGCCGACCTGCTCCGTGACACGATCGAGTCGCTCGGCAAGGTGCCGATCCGCGTCGACCAGTTGAGCGGTGTGCTCCGCGACGACCTCGCGTTGCTGTGCGCGCAGGTCGTGAGCGACCTGACCGACGACCAGCGAGCCCCGATGATCGTCAACATGATGGAACGATCGATGCACGATCCGACGGTGGCCGCGGTGCGCAACGAGTTCTTCCATGCGTTCGCCGGCACTTTTCGTCACGTGATCGCCGCCGCCATCGAACGCGACGAACTGCGTGGCGACCTCGATGTCGAGCGCTCGATCGCGAGCCTGTTCGGGAGCTTCCTCTTCGCCCGGTTCATGTCACCCGACGGATTCGACGGGGCCTTCGCCGACGCCGTGCTCGACGACTTCGTGCGCGTCAACGCCCCCCGCTGACCAGCCTCGTCCCCGCCGCCCCTGCGGGCTCCGGCCCGTCTCGGGCGGTGCCGTCAGACGTCGCGGCGGGCGATCAACGCTTCGACGGCGCCGAGGTCGTACGGGTGACCGAGCATCACGATGAGATGGGTGGCGCCGGCCTCGAGGAACGCATCGAGATGATCGACGTCGTCGGGACCGATGGCGACGGTGCGCTCGATCTCGGACGGGTCACGACCGATCTCGGCACACCAGTTGTCGAGCACGGCGTTCTTGTGGGCGAACGTCTCAGGCGGCCCGAACGAGTTCCAGGCGTCGGCGTACTGCGCGGTGAGTTTCAAGGTGACCTTCTCGCCGGAGCCGCCGACCAGCAGCGGGAGATCGCCGATCGGGGCCGGGTTCAGCGCAGCGAGCCGAGCCTTCAGTCGGGGGAGATCGTGGCGCAGCCTGTGGAGGCGGCCGATCGCCGTGCCGAACTCGTAGCCGTACTCGTCGTAGTCACGTTCGAACCAGCCGGACCCGATGCCGAGGTACATGCGCCCGCCGGAGACGTGATCGGCGGTGCGGGCCATGTCGGCCAGCAGCTCGGGGTTGCGGTAGCTGTTGCACGTGACGAGCATGCCGAGCTTGGCACGCTCGGTGTCTGCAGCCATCGCCGTCAGCAACGTCCAGCCCTCGAAGTGCGTCTCGTCGGGATCGCCGTACAGCGGGAAGAAGTGATCCCAGGTCCAGATCGAGTCGACACCGACCGCCTCGGCGCGGCGCCATGCGTCGCGAATCTCCACATAGGACGTCTGCTGGGGATGGAGTTGGACACCGACGTTGAAGCTCATGGCGCCCAGTGAAGCACGCGACCCGCAGCCGACACCCCGTTTGCGGTGCATTTCGGGTGGGACGACCCGCAGACACCCTCACGCAAACGTGGAATCGGAGCAGTTCAGCGCCGGCGGACGATGACACTGCCGATCGAGTAGCCGGCTCCGAACGAGCAGAGCACGCCGAGGTCTCCGGTCTGCAGGTCGTTGCGATGGCGGTGGAATGCGATCACCGAGCCTGCCGAGGAGGTGTTCGCGAACTCGTCGAGGATCACCGGGGCCTCGTCGTCGGTCGGGATCCGACCGAGCACGCCCTTCGCGATCAGCTGGTTCATCTTGAGGTTGGCCTGGTGCAGCCAGAAGCGGCGAACATCGTGGGCGTCGAGGTCGAGTTGCGTCAGATGGGCGGTGATGTGCTCCGCGACCATCGGGCACACTTCGCGGAACACCATCTGCCCGTTCTGACGGAACACCAACTCCTGCGGGTCGCGCGCTGCCACCTCGGAGGAGTTGAGGAATCCGAAGTCGTTGCGGATGTTGTTGGAGAACTTCGTGGCGAGCTTCGTGCCGAGCACCTCCCACTGTGCGTCGGCGACGGCGTCGTCGGTGCGCTCGAGCACCAGTGCCGTGCAGGCATCACCGAAGATGAAGTGGAAGTCGCGCAGCTCGAAGTTGTTGTGGCCGGACGTGATCTCCGGGTTCACGACGACGACACAGTTCGCCGACCCGTTGCGCAGCGCGTCGACGCCCGCCTGCACCGAGAACGTGGCCGACGAGCAGGCGACGTTCATGTCGTACCCCCATCCATCCGCGCCGAGCGCAGCCTGGATCTCGATCGCCACCGCCGGGTACGCCCGCTGCAGGTTCGAGCAGCCGACGATGACGGCGTCGACGTCGGTCGGGGCGCGACCGGCCTGAGCGAGCGCCTCGTGGATCGCAGGCATCGACATCTCGGCCTGGATACCGAGTTCGTCCTCGCCGCGGGTCTCCAGGCGCGGGCGCATCCGCGCCGGATCGAGAACGCCCGACTTCTCCATCACGTAGCGACGCTCGATTCCCGACGCCTTGAGGATGAACTCCTCATCGGGCACCGCTCGCTCGAGCGTCTCCCCGCGAGCGATCTCCTCGGCGTGCTCGGCGTTCCACTTGAGCACCGCCTCGGTCAACGAGGCGACCAGCTCGGCGTTGCTCACGGATTCGGGTGGCGTGAACAGCCCGGTTCCGGTGATCGAGACGGCAGGCAGTTCGACGAAGGGCATTCGGCCGACGCTAACGAAGTCAGCCCACCCACGTCCGCACGAGCGACCTCACCACGTCGACACCGTCGCCTTTGGATGCGCTGGCCCAGACGATGTCGCCCTGGTCGAGCTGGCATCCAGCGGCCAGTTCCTTCTTGCGTGTGGCCCGCTTCGACGACTTCACCTTGTCGAACTTGGTGGCGACCACGGTGTGCGGCACACCGTGGTAGCGGAGCCAGTCGAGCATCTGCGTGTCGAGCTTGGTCGGGCCGATCAGACCATCGACGAGCACGAACACCATCGACAGGTTCTCGCGTTCGAGGAGGTAGCCCTCGATCATCTCGGGCCAGTCGCGCGTCACCGACTTGGCCGCTTTCGCGAACCCGTACCCGGGCAGGTCGACCATGGTGCCCGGCTCCGGGCGCGCGCTGTCGACCTCGAACATGTTGATCAACTGCGTACGACCCGGCGTGTTCGACACCCTGGCGAGCTGTTTGCGGTTGGCCAGCGCGTTCACCAAGGACGACTTGCCCACGTTGGAGCGGCCAACGAATGCCACCTCGGCGGGTGACTCGGGCAGTTGATCGACCCGACTGGCGGACTGCACGAACGTGAGGCGAAGCGGTCCACTCATGGCGCCATCCTCGCACTCGAAGCACCTGGAAGTGGCCGGAGAACGATGAATCGCTCGCATCGGCGCCCGGTGCAGTCGTATGGTGCCGGGATGCGACGCAACATCATCGGACCACCGCTGACCATCTTCGGAGTAGCCGGGTTGCTGCTGGCGTTGACCGCGTGTGGCGACGCCACCGAGTCCGGGCTCGAACAGATCATCGAGTCGCAGGGCGGCGGCAACGTCGACCTCGACCTCGAAGGTGAAGGCGGATTCTCGGTGCAGACCGAAGACGGTGGCATGACGATCGACGAGGACGGCAACTTCGTGATCACCGACGCCGACGGCTCGGTCGTCACCGGCGGGGTCGACACCGATGGCGGCGGCATCAACGTCGAGTCCGAGGACGGCAGCTTCAGCTCAGGTGCCACGAGTGAGTTGCCGGAGAGCTGGCCGAGTGAGGTCCCCGAGCCCGACGGTCTGGAGATCGTGTCGGCCACGTCGATGGACACCACCGACGGCAGCTCCATCCAGGTGAGCGGCACCGTCGGCGACATCGCACCGTGGATCGACGAATACGCCGGCAAGATGCAGGCAGCAGGGTTCACCAGTGAGACCTACGAGGTGTGGCAGGGCGAGCAGAACTGGATTGCGATCTTCGAGGGGCCGTACACCGTGGCGCTGAACGTCCTGGCCTTCGAGGGATCCGAACAGACGGTCAGTCTGTCGGTCTTCTCGTCGTGAGTCGGGCGGTCACCCGCTGATCAGCGACGCCAGCGCCCAGATCGCGGCGACCAGGCCGATACCGGCGTAGATCAAGCTGCGCAGCACCGGCGCCCGCTGGAGATTCGCATCGTCGAGCTGCTTGGTCGGTGGTTTCACGACGGCCAACAGGTTTCCGACGAACAACGCGCCACCGAATGCCAGGGTGAGCCACGCAAGGAGATCTTCTCCGAGGAACATCCCATCAGGATGCCGCCTTCTAAGCTCGTTCGGTGCCACGAGGGGGCGCGCTCGACGCGATCAAGAATCCGGCACAGCTCGTCGTCGCCGCATTCGTTGCGCTCATCGCCATCGGCACGTTGCTGCTGTGGTTGCCGATGTCCGCCGACGGGGCCGGCCATGTCGGCCTCGAAGACGCCGTGTTCACCTCGACCTCCGCGGCGACCGTCACCGGCCTGGGCTCCACCGACATCGCCCGCTTCTCGGTGTTCGGTGAACTCGTCATCCTGGTGTTGATCCAGATCGGCGGCTTCGGGATCATGACGATCGGGTCGGTGCTCGCGCTGATCGCGTCACACCGCGTCGGGCTTCGCCAGCGGATGCTCGCCCAGGCCGAGATCGGTGCCGTCGACATGGGCGACCTCCGCCGATTGATCGCCTCGATCGCGAAGATCACCGTCGGCATCGAAGGTTCGCTCGCCGTGGTGTTGTTCATCCGTTTCTGGCAGGGCGGCTACGAGACCAACCTCGGCCACGCTGCCTACTCGGCGGTGTTCCATTCGATCGCCTCGTTCAACAACGCCGGCATCTCGCTGTACTCCGACAACTTCGCACGATTCGTCGGTGACCCCGTCGTCGTGCTCAGCGTGTCGGGAGCGTTCATCGTCGGCGGTCTCGGGTTCCCGATCCTGGTGGAGTTCTGGCGCCGCGAGCGCCATCGCCGGTCGGGCGCAGCGTCGAGACCACTGCCGTGGAGCCTGCACACCAAGATCACGTTGGTGGCCACCGCCGGACTCCTCGTCGTCGGGCCGCTCGTGGTGATGACGTTCGAGTGGACCAACCCGAACACGTTGGGACCGCTCGACACGTTCGACAAGCTCCTGGCCGGCTGGTTCCAGGGTGTCACCCCGAGAACGGCCGGGTTCAACACCGTCGACATCGGCGGGATGAACGAACCGACGCTGCTGGTGATCACCACGCTGATGTTCATCGGTGCAGGGCCGGCGTCGACGAGCGGCGGCATCAAGGTGACCACGTTCGCGGTCCTCGGCTACGTCCTGTGGTCGGAGGTTCGCGGCAACGCCGATGTGGCCGTGTTCAACCGTCGGCTCCCCGCCACGATCGTTCGTCAGGCCCTCGCCATTGCGTTGCTGTCGATCGGGCTCGTGGTCGCGACGTCGCTGCTGTTGATGAGCATCGAAGATCTCCCGCTGACACCGGCGCTGTTCGAGGCGAGTTCTGCGTTCGGCACCGTCGGCCTCTCGACCGGGGTCACCGGCAGCATCGGCGCCACAGGGCACATGGTGCTGGTCATCGTGATGCTCGCCGGCCGTGTCGGTCCGGTCACGTTCGTGACCGCCCTGGCACTGCGTGAGCGTGCTGCGCCGTATCGTTATCCCGAGGAGCGACCGATCATTGGCTGAGAGAATCCTTCACAACATGTTCGGCGGCTTCAGACCGACCGTGCAACATCAGGGTGAGATCGTCGTGATCGGTCTCGGCCGGTTCGGTTCCGCGCTCGCCGGCACCCTGATCGACATGGGGCACGAGGTGCTCGGCATCGACGCCGACGAACACCGCGTCCAGCAACACGCCGGGCACCTGACCCATGTGATGCAGGCCGACACGACCGACGAGGACACCCTGCGCCAGCTGGGTGTCGGTGATGCCGTCACGGCAGTGGTCGCGATCGGCGCCGACGTCGAGGCGAGCGTGCTGACCACCGGCGCGCTCGTCGACATCGGGGTGCCGAACATCTGGGCGAAGGCCCTCACCCAGCCGCACGGCCGGATCCTGCAGCGCGTCGGCGCCCACCACGTGGTGTTCCCCGAGGCGGAGATGGGCAGCCGTGTCGCTCGGCTCGTCACCGGAGCGTTGATCGAGTACTTCGCGCTCGACGACGACTTCGTGCTGGTCGAGATGCGGGTGCCTCGCAATCTGGCCGGGATGCGGCTCGGTGACACCGACCTGCGCGCCAACCACAAGGTCACCGTCGTGTGCATCAAGCCGGAGGGCCAGGCGTTCACCTACGCGGAGAGCGCCACCCTCCTCGGCGAGCACGACCTCATCGTGGTCGCCGGCCATCGCGGCGACATCGAAGGCTTCGCTGATGTCGAGACGTGATGCAACGATTGGTGTCTGACACCGAACGTCACATCCGCGCGGCGACGAGGGCCGGGAGCTGAACCGATCAGTCCGGCTCGATCTGTCTGGCTCGGTCGCCGAGGGCGTCGACGAAGGCGTCGGCGTTCGACGTGGTCGGACGTCCCATCACCGTGAGGCCGGCTCGATCGGTGCGGACCGTCCCGTCGCCGAAGTCGGTCACGAAGTGGCGGAAGCGGTTGCCGGCACCCTCGTCGTCGTCGAACCAGTGCACGGTGACCGCGTCCACCGCGGCACTGTGGAGCAGATCCTTCGGCCGGTTCCGCATGCCCGAGCGAGTCCCCAGGATCAGACGTCGATCGGTGAGCGCGGAGAACGTGGTTTCGCGGATGAGGCTCGTCTCGGGCCCGAGTGACTCGGCGAACGCCTCGCGACGGTCGATGCCGCTCGACGCAGGCGCCGTCATCCCTGAGCCGACGTTGGTGCTGCCGACCACGCCGAAGCTCGTCACCACGTAACTCACCAGGGACTCGCCTGGTGCCTGGGTCGCCAGCCATCGGCCGAGCTGCTCGTGCTTGAATCCCATTGGACGTTCCTCCCGACGCGACCATTCTGGCAGAGACGGTCCTCAGCTCTCGCCGGTGGCGGTCGTCGTCGTCGTGGTGGCGGTCGTCGGCGTGGTGGTGGTCGTGATGTTGCGCCGCTCGATGAACAGCACGATCACACGGTCGTCGGCGTCGAGCAGTTCGGTGAGATCGGAGACGAGGCCGGTCGCATCGGGGGCCTCAGCGCCGGCCACCTCGACGACCGCCTCGGTGCCGTCGAAACTCGTCGACAACACCGCCACGGCCCGCGTCGAAGCCCAATCACGGGCGAGCAGGTCGATACGGTCGGCCAACACCTGGTCGGATGTCGGCGTCGGCGCAGACCCGGAAATGCTCTCCCGCTTCAGCCAGGTGAGCTGGACTTCGAAGGCGCGACCGAACTCGTCGTCGAGGAGGGTCGTCAACGACTCCAACGACGGAGCATCGACAGTGCCGCTGGCATCGAGCCGGATGACGTCGTCCACCACCGACAGCGCGTCGAGCCGACCACCGTCGTCGAGGTCGGCGAGCCACCGATCGACGATCGCCTCGACCTCGGCAACGAGCCGTTCTTCATCGGAGACAACCGTGGTGACGGGTGGTTGCGTCGTCGTCGTGGTGGCCCGGTCGACCCGATCCCACTCGATCGACACGATCCGATCCGCACCGAAAGTCGTCTGCAGGTCAGCGATCAGCGGATCGGGGTCCGGGGGCGTGTCGAAGCTCCGGACGGCGACGGTGATGCGATCGCCGTCGAAGAACACCGCGGGTGCCTGACGGCGGTCGGTCGGGCCGAGCCAGGTGGACACGATGTCGAGTGCCTCGACTTCGCGTTCGGACCGCTCGACCGCGGCCGTCGACGCACCGTAGAGCGGCAGCGCGATCGCCACCACGAACACGCCGACGGTGGCCGCCACGAGCGACGAGCGACGAAAGGTGTTGGCCAGTCGTCGGGGCGGCACGAAGCCGGTGAGCACGAACACGAGTACGCCGGCGAACACGATGGCGATCAGGTTCGTCGTGTACAGCAGGATCGCCCCCCAGGCAAAGGTGGCGTTTCCCGCCTCCATGGAGATCCCGATCGCTGCGAGTGGCGGCACGAGCGCAACCGCCACCGCGACGCCCGGAAGCGACGCCGACACGTCCTTGCGGACCGTCGCGTAGGCCCCGGCGGTTCCGGCTGCGAGTGCCACCACGAGGTCACGGATGTCGGGTGCTGTCCGACTGGTGACTTCGTTGGGCAGCTCACCGTTCACGAACAGCGCCGACAGCACATAGGCGAGCACGATCGAACCGACGGTGGCGAACAGCACGATCCCGAATGCCTGGAACGCCTTGCCGAACAGTGCCATCGCGATGCACGCGGCGGTCGCCAACACCGGTTGCATCAGTGGCGCCAGCAGCATCGCGCCGATCACCACCGCCGCCGAATTCGCCGACATGCCCATCACGGCCACGATCACCGACAGCGTGATCATCACCGCGAAACGGAACGAACCGTGGTCCGGTCGTCGGATCGCCAACTCGGTCATCACCCGCTGGCGCTCCTCGGAGGCAAGGTGACGGTGCCACCAGCGACGGCGACGCTCACGGAGGACCCCGAGACTCGGGTCGTCCTGTCCCGCCTCCTCCACCACCGACGGGACCTTAGAGGATCGGTCGAGACACCCGGTGTACGCCCGTGTCGTGAACGACGCGGCGACGACGCGAGACTGACGCATGGCCGACTTCGACCTGATCATCCGCAGCGGTTCCGTCATCGACGGCACCGGTTCCGACGTTCGAACCGCCGATGTTGCCGTACGCGGCGGCGTCATTGCCGAGGTGGGAACGGTCGACGGCAACGCCGATCGTGAGATCGATGCCGACGGCGCACTCGTGATTCCCGGCATCGTCGACATCCACTCGCACTACGACGGGCAGGCCACCTGGGACGAGCGGTTGCAGCCGTCGTCGTGGCACGGCGTGACCACGGTGGTCACCGGCAATTGCGGTGTCGGGTTCGCGCCGGTGCACGATGCCGACCACGACAAGCTCATCGAGCTGATGGAAGGAGTCGAGGACATCCCCGGCGCCGCGTTGCACGAAGGTTTGAAGTGGAACTGGAACTCGTTCGGCGAGTTCCTCGACGCCGTCGACTCGATCCCTCACGACATCGACGTCGCGGTGCAGGTACCCCACGGTGCGCTGCGCCTCAACGTGATGGGTGAACGCGGCGCCAACCACGAAGACGCCACCGCCGACGACATCGCAGCGATGGCCGAACTCGCCCGCCATGGCATCGAGGCCGGAGCGCTCGGGTTCACCACCAGCCGCACCCGCAACCACAAGACCTCCACCGGCGCCTACACACCGACACTCACCGCTGCACCCGACGAGCTGATCGGCATCGCCCAAGGTGTCGGCGCCACAGGCACCGGCGTGCTGCAGGTGGTGTCCGACTTCCTCGATCCCGATGGTGAGTTCGCGATGTTGCGCGAGATGGTCGCCACATCGGGCCGCCCGATGTCGATCTCGATCGCCCGCAACCCGATGGTGCCGGAGGCGTTCCGTGGGCTCCTCGACCACCTCACCGCCGCCAACGCCGACGGTCTCGTGATGACCGGGCAGGTGGCGCCCCGAGCGGTGGGCCTGATCCTCGGGCTCGAGTGCACACTCAACCCGTTCCTCACCAGCCCGGTCTACCGCGAGATCGCCGATCGATCACTCGCCGAGCGAGTGGCAGCGCTGCGCGACCCGGCGTTCCGGGAACGCCTGCTCGCCGAGGCGTCGGAACGCTCGCGCGACACGCTCGGCGGCAACCTGATCAGCCGATTCGACCTGTTGTTCGAAATGGCCGATGAGCCCGATTACGAGCCGTCCCTCGACACGTCGATCGCGGCTGTCGCTGGACGCTCCGGGCGCCGGCCGGAGGAGGTGGCCCTCGACGCGATGCTCGCCGACGACGGCCACGGCCTGCTGTACCTGCCGTTTCTCAACTACGTCGACGGCAACCTCGACGGCTGCCACGAGATGCTGGTGCACCCGCACACCGTGCCGGGCCTCGCCGACGGCGGCGCTCACGTGGGCACGATCTGCGACGGCAGTTTCCCGACCACGCTGCTCTCCTACTGGGGCCGTGATCGCGACCACGATCGGATCCCGCTGTCGTTCCTGGTGCAGCGGCACTGCCGCGACACCGCCCGCACGGTCGGGCTGTTCGACCGCGGTGTCATCGCTCCCGGCTACCGCGCCGATCTCAACGTGGTCGACTTCGACCGGCTGCGACTGTACAAGCCCCAGATCGTCCACGACCTGCCCGCACAGGGCCGACGCCTGCTGCAGCGCGCCGATGGCTGGCGCCACACGATCGTTGCCGGCCACGAGACCTACCACGACGGCGTCGCCACCGACGCCCTGCCCGGCCGCCTGATCCGTGGCGCCCAGCCCGCACCGACGAGAGCGTGACATGAGCACCACCGCGACACCGGGTGACGTCGTCGAGCTGGAAACCCACGCCAACTGGCGCGCCAGCGACGTCGGCAACGCCGACGACTGGACGTTGCACCTCACCGACGTCCATCACACCGAACTCGACACCGCGCTCACCCACGCCCGATCGGTGGCCGACGACGTCCTCGACGTGACCGCGGCCGACTTCCCGTTGCCCACCCTGGCACCACTCCTGGCCGATGTGGCCGCAGAGTTGGTCAACGGTCGAGGGTTCGCCCGCATCGCCGCGCTCGACGTCGAACGCCTCGGAGCCGAGGACGCCTCGTGGATGTACTGGGGGATCGGGATGCACCTCGGCGAGCCGTGGCCACAGAACGCGAAGGGTCACCTGCTCGGCGACGTGAAGGACCAGGGCAAGGCACCCGACGATCCGACAGCGCGGGGCAACGAGATCGGTGGCCACCCGCTGGGCTTCCACAGCGACGGCTCCGACCTCGTCGGGCTGATGTGCGTCGACAACGGCGTCAGCGGCGGCGAGAGCCTGGTGGCGAACGCTGTCGGCGCCTACAACGCACTGGTACGCACGCGACCCGACCTCGCTGCAGTGCTGTTCGAGCCGTTGCCGTACGACTTCCGGGGCGAGCAGCGCGAGGGTGGCCAACCGTTCTATTCGGTGCCGGCCTTCAGCCGCCACAGCGGTCCGACCGGCGACCGGCTGTTCGTTCGGTACATCCGCCCGTTCATCCAGGCGTCGCAACGCCACGACGGCGCGCCGCGCCTGACTGCGACCCAGGTCGAAGCGATGGACGCCTACGACCAGCTGATCAACGACGCCGACAACCAGGTCGAGATGGCGTTGCGGCCGGGGGACATCCAGTTCGTGAACAACTACCACGTGCTGCACGGACGTCGCCGCTACGTCGATGACGCCGCGGCCGGCCGCGTGCGATGGCTGAAGCGGCTCTGGTTGGCCACCGACATCCTCGGCCCCGAGGATCGACCCGCCCGATTCCAACGCGTCGGCGCCATGGGCCACTGGGGAACCAACCGCACCAAAGCCTGACGCCAGGGGTCAGACCCCAGGCGTGATCGAATGGCGTGCAGTCGGGCACGGCCGATGTTCACCCATCGGCCCGACCTCGCACACCGGCAGGCTGCATCGGCGATGATGTCGAGATGACCATGCTCGATTCGTCCACGTCCGAGATGCTCGACGCTGCACTGGTCGAAGCCCGTCAGCGGTACGTCGACGCCAATCCGTCGAGCGCGTCGTGGGCTGCTCGTGCCGTCGATGTCCTCCCCGGCGGCAACACCCGATCGGTGCTGCACTTCGATCCGTTCCCTTTTCGTGTCGAGTCGGCGCACGGGTGTCACCTCGTCGACGTCGACGGTCATCGCTACGTCGACCTGCTCGGCAACTACACGGCGGGGCTGCTCGGCCATTCACCGGCACCCGTGCGCGCCGCAGCGCACGCGGCCATCGATGGTGGCTGGGCGCTCGGGGCGGTGCATCCGAACGAGGTGCGTCTCGCGGAACTGATCGTCGAGCGCTTCCCCTCGATCGAACAGGTCCGTTTCACCAACTCGGGCACGGAGGCCAACCTGATGGCGCTGGCGCTCGCGACCGATCGCACCGCTCGCAGCAAGGTGCTGGTGTTCGACGGCGGTTACCACGGTGGGGTCATCACGTTCGGCGGAGGGCGCGAGGTGAACGTTCCCCACGATTGGATCGTGTCGACATACAACGACATCGACGCGGTCGCTGCGGTGTTCGCCGAGCACGGCGACTCGATCGCTGCGGTCCTCGTCGAGCCGCTGCAGGGGTCGGCAGGGTGCATCCCCGGCGACCTCGCGTTCCTCGCCGCGCTCCGCGAACACTGCGACCATGCGGGAACCGTGTTGATCTTCGACGAGGTGATGACGTCCCGGCTCGCACCGGGCGGCGCGCAACAGGTGCTCGACATCACACCCGACATCACCACTCTCGGCAAGTACGTCGCCGGCGGGTTCACGTTCGGCGCCTTCGGTGGACGCCGGGAGCTGATGGCCGTGTTCGACGCCAGCACCGGCGGCCGCCTCGGTCACGCCGGGACGTTCAACAACAACGTCGTGTCGATGGCCGCCGGTGTCGCCACGCTCACCGACGTGCTCACACCCGAGGTGCTCGCCAGAACGAACGCCCGCGGCGAACGGCTTCGATCCGACCTGAACGACACGTTCCTCCGCCACGGCGTGCCGATGTGCGTGACGGGTTCCGGGTCGCTGATGAACAGCCACGGCACCGCCGGCCCGGTGACATCGGTCGACGACCTGCGAATCGCTGACGACCGGTGGAAGGAACTGCTCTTCTTCGACGCCCTCGACGCCGGGTTCTACGTTGCCCGACGTGGCTTCATCGCCCTGTCGATCGAGGTCACCGACGGTGACATCGACGCGTTCGTCGAATTCGTCGACCGATGGGCTGCGGCGATCACGCCTGGGGTCTGACCCCTGGCGTGATCAGAGTTCGTCGAGGATCTGCTGGCGCTTGGCGGCGTACTCCTCGTCGTTGACCAGGCCCTGCTCCTTGAGGTCGTCGAGGGCTGCCAGACGCTCCTGGTGTGACGGCGCCGGCGGCGTCTCGGCCCGCGACTCGTTGTGGTCGCGCATTGCCTTTGCGAGCGAGGCGGCGTCGCGATCGGAGTCGCGCTGCTCGTCGGCTTCGACCTGGGCGAAGATCAACGTGCGGACGTGTTCGGGATTCGGGATGTTCTCGAACACCGAGTCACCGGTCTGGCCGGCCGACTCGATCGTGACCACCCCGTTGTTCAACAGGCGGGCAATCATCGACTGGTTGAAGTTGACGTTGTTGATCCGGTTGAGCGGAATCGACACACCCCGGCGCCGGACGATGCCGCTCTGGTAGGCCACCCGTTCGTTGGTGATCGCGAACCGGGTGGTCTGCCACTGGATGAACTCGAAGATGATGTCGACCAGGAGCACGATGAACGCGATCAGCGCCACCCAGCCGATGATGCTGTTGAGCCAGTCGGTCTCGATCCACCAGAGCAACAGCAGCAGACCGAAGATGCCCGCAGCAGCAGCCACCTGCTTCCAGAAGTAGAACCAGTGTGGGTTCGACGCGAGCACCATCTCCTCGTCGGGCATCAGATCGATGTCGGGACCAAACATGGCGCGAACTGTAGTCCCCGCGATCAGTCAGGAGATCAAGCGCGTCAAGGCAGTCGCGGCCGCTGCCACGACGATCACGACGACGAACGGAAGCCGTCGCCAGAGCGCGAATCCGGCGACCAGCAATCCGACCAGTCGTGCATCGATCACGACCTCGCGACCGTCACCCATCGTCGACACGATCGTGAGCGCAGCGAGCAGCGCTGCCGGCAGCAGATCGACCAGCTGCTGCATGCGAAGCGGCAACGCACGATCACCCAGCACGAGCGGGCCGGCCGACTTGAGCGCGAACGTCCCGACGGTCATCACGATCAACACGATGGTGGCGTCACTCACGATGCACGCTCACCGGTCCGTCGGGTGTCTGGGTCCTCGCCCGACGGGCCGAGGCGGGCGGCTGCCACCCCGCACATCGCCGCGAGGATCGGCACACCGGGCGGCGCGAACGGGATGAGCGCCAGGGCGACCGACGCCCCGGCGATCGCCGTGCGACGCTGCGAGGTCGCCGACAGCCGAGGCCACAGCAGCGCCAGGAACGCAGCGGGGCCGGCGGCATCGAGGCCGAGATCGGTGATCAGGTCACCGGCCCCGGCGAAGGCGACGTGTCCCACGATCGTCGTGAGGTTCCACACCACGAAGACTCCGAGCCCGGCGACGAGATAGCCGTAGCGGCGCCATCGTCGCTCGAGCTGGGCCGCGCCGACTGCAGTCGACTCGTCGATCATCAGCTGCGACATCGCGCCTCGATGCCACCATGCGCCGAACAGCGCCGGAGCCATGATCACGCCGAACGCGAGCGACCGGACGTTGAGCAGCAGCCCGGCGATCGCGGCTGAGGCAATCGAACCACCGTCGCCGAGGATCTCCACGGCGGCGAACTGCGAACTCCCGCCGAACACCAGCGACGAGAACCCGACCGCCTGCAGCAACGAGAGACCTGCGGTCGCCGCAGCTGCACCGAAGACGATGCCGAAGGGCGCGACCGCTGCGACGATCGAAGCGGCCTGACGGTGGATCGCCCGGCGGCGCGCTGCATCGTCGACCTCGCTCATCAGCGGCATTCTTGCGCCGGTAGCGTCGGACGACGTGTCCGTGACGGGTGGTGACAGTGCTCGGTCGGTTCGCCGACCGGCGGCTTCGTTCAAGGTGCGGCGCCGTTCACTGTCGCCGAAGCGGCAGTCCGAGTTCGACGAGTGGATCCAGCGGTGGGGACTCGACCTCGAGGGACGGGTGCTCGACTGGGCCGAGGTCTTCGGGCGTGACGGCGCGGTCGTGCTCGACGTCGGATTCGGTCACGGCGAGTCGACGATCGAGATGGCGACCGCCCAGCCGGACCTCGATGTGATCGGTGTGGAGGTCCACACCCCCGGTGTGGTCACCGTGCTCGACGCGATCGAACACCGCGAACTCCACCACATCCGGGTCGTCCACGGCGACCTGCTCCCGTTCCTCGATCGCGTCGCCCCCGGGTCGCTCGCCCTGATCAGGATCTACTTCCCCGACCCGTGGACCAAGCGTCGCAACTTCCACCGTCGCCTCGTGGGCGGCGACGTGGTGGCGGCGCTCTGCGACCGGCTCCGAATCGGTGGCCAACTGCACCTGGCGACCGACATCGCCGACTACGCCGAGTCGATGCGCGCAGTGTGTGACGCCGAGTCACGCCTGACCGGCGGAGTCATCGAGCGACCCGACTGGCGCCCGCTCACCCGCTTCGAACAGCGCGGCCTCGACGCCGGCCGCTCCCCCACCGACCTCCTCTACACCCGCGTGTGACGTTTGGTGTCAGACACCAAACGTTACATCGATGCGGTAGCGGAGGCCGTCGCCCTTTCCATACTCGACGGGGTGGGTGAAGCGTTCGACGAAGACGCCGCCGGCGCCTTCGATGACTCCACGTGAGCCGATGTTGTCGAGGTCGGTGGTGACCTCGATCCAGCGCAGCCCCTGCGCGGCCGCGTCGGCGAGGATCGCGCGCACGGCGGCGGTGGCGTAGCCTCTCCGGCGCTTCCACGGCACGACGCTGTAGCCGACGTGACCGAGCACGTAGAACGGGAGTTCCTCGGTGCCGGGCTGCCAGCGCAGCCCGATCGAGCCGCAGAAGTCGCCGTCCCACATCCACTTGCGGAAGCCGGGCAACCGTTCTGCGGTGGAGCCGTCCGGCAGCGAGATCCGGGCGCCGGTTGCCTCATGGTCGACGAGCGACGCCAGAAACGCCGTCCGGTCGCGCTGCAGCCATTCGAGTTCGACCCGTCCGGCTGCGGCATCGAGGGTGTTCGGCGACCAGCCGCGCTCGAGCGCGTCGATGTAGCTCGGGAGTTCGACCTCGCTCGGCCACCGCAGTTCCATCGACGCGACCGTACGCGCCGATCAGGGCACGGGTGTTGGCGATTTCGGGCGGAGTTCCTCGAACGTGTCGATCCTGCGCAACGACGGGAACACCACGGCGAAGCTCGCTGCGATCGCCATCGTGATCAGCCCACCACCGGCGATCGCCCACGGCACACCGAACATGCGGGCGGCCACGCCGCTCTCGAACGCTCCCAGTTCGTTCGACGCACCGATGAAGACGCCTTCGACCGCGCTGACCCGGCCGAGCTGCTCGTCGGGGGTCACCAGCGGCACGATCGAGCCGCGAATGAACATCGACACCATGTCGGCTGCGGAGATCACGACGAGCGCGATGAACGCAACTGCGTAGTTGCGGGTCAGGCCGAACACCACCGTGCCGAGGCCGAAGATGAACACCACCCACAACAGCGTCGGCCCGACACGGCGGGTGATCGGTCGGGTCGCCAACCAGATCGCCATCGCTGCGGCGCCGATGCCGGGCGCGGCGCGCAGCCAGCCGTATGCGATGTCACCGACTCCGAGCCGTTCGCTGGCGACCGCCGGGATGAGCGCGATCGCTCCACCGAAGAGCACGGCGAACAAGTCGAGCGAGATCGTTCCGAGCACCACCGGTGTGCGACGCACGAACCGCAGCCCCTCCATCGCCGCTCGCAGCGTGGGCCGATCGGAGATCCTCTCGGGTTCTCGGGCGTAGACGATCGTCAGGATCGGGATGATCGCGGCAAACTCGAGCACTGCGGCGAGCGCGTAGGCCTCGGCCGGACCGACCGAGTAGAGGAATCCGCCGATCACGGGTCCGACGATCGATGCGGCAGTGAACGTGGCGGTCCAGAGGGCGATGATCTGCGGGAACATCTCCGACGGGGCGAGCAGCGGGGCGATCGAACGCCGCGACGGCGCGAGCATCGCATCCGCGGCGCCGAACACGAATGCGATCAGGAACAACGGCCACACCGTGCCGGGGTCGATCTGGCTGTACACCACCAACGCCACGGCGCAGGCGACCCGGCCGAGCAGGAACACGCCGCTGACCCTGCGGCGATCGAACCGGTCGGCCACCCAGCCACTGACCAGGACGAGCAGTACGGCCGGCACGAACTGGGCGAGGCCGATGAAGCCGATGTCGAGTTCGTTGCCGGACGTGTCGAACGTCTGCTTGAACAACACGGTGACCAGCAGGTTCCGAGCCGTCGCTGCGAGCGCCGTCGACAGCAGGTACCGGCGTACCGCCGGGTACTGCAGGACATCACGAGCGTTGGCCACTGCGGCACGCTACTCACGACGTTCTCCCCGATCTGCTGCCCGCCCCACTCTGCCCCATCCCCTTCGCCTTCCGAAACATCTCGCGAGCGTTGCGCTCACCGTGACGTCGGCGCGCCATTTCGGAGAGATGAGGGAGCAGGTGCTACTTGCTTGTGAACGCAACTATCTTTCGATAGATTGCAGCCATGACCGGAGCCCTCTTGCAGACGTTCCCGCTCGGCACCCAGTGGCCGACGATCGACCCCTTTTTGTTCTGTGCGCACCATCGCGACGACTATCCACAGGGCACCGAGCAGCTCGGCCCGGACGCACCCCTCGTCGGACGCGAGATCGGCCAGGACTTCGCCGGCGTCGACGGTTGGAACATGTACCACGGCGCGACCGTCCCCGGTTTCCCGCAGCACCCACACCGCGGATTCGAGACGGTCACCTACGTTCGCACCGGGTTCTGCGACCACAGCGACTCGCTCGGTGCAACTGCGCGCTTCGGGCGCGGCGACACACAGTGGATGACCGCCGGCAAGGGCATCGTGCACTGCGAGATGTTCCCACTGCTCTCGTTCGACGAGCCGAACCCACTCGAGCTGTTCCAGATCTGGCTCAACCTGCCCGCCGCCGACAAGATGGTCGAGCCGTACTTCACGATGCTGTGGAGCCACGAGACACCGACCGTGGTCGTGCCGTCGGGCGCCGGCGACGCGCTCGTCGACATCACGGTGATCGCCGGGTCGATCGACAACGCCGAGGCTCCCAGTCCTCCCCCGAACTCGTGGGCCTCGAAGGCAGAGGCGGACGTCGCCATCTGGCACCTGCGGTTCGATCCGGGTGCCCGCTGGACCATGCCCGCTGCCGGGCGCGAGTCGCACCGCTTGTTGTATGCGTTCTCCGGTTCGTGGCTCACCATCGACGGAGAGCGACTCGACGCCGGCAACGGCGCGGCGATCGACCCCGGTCGCCCGCTCGAACTCGTCGCCGGCGATGAGGGCGTCGAGTGCATGGTGTTGCAAGGCCGCCCGATCGGCGAGCAGGTCGCCCAGTACGGGCCGTTCGTGATGAACACCCACGCCGAGATCCAGCAGGCGTTCGAGGACTATCGCCGCACGCAGTTCGGTGGCTGGCCCTGGGGCTCCGACGACCCGAACCACGGCCCGACGGCCCGACGCTTCGCGAAGCACGCCGACGGCCGCGTCGAGCAATTCGACGTCGAACCCGTCACCAGCATCTGAACCGACGTTTGCGCTGCATTCTCGGTGGGACGGCCCACCCGTTCTGTCACACAAACGTGGTTGGCACCTGAGCGCGATCGTTTGCGCTGCATTCTCGGTGGGATGGCCCACCCGTTCTGTCACACGAAC
>CAZJUC010000037.1:0-20097 GCA_964549065.1 uncultured Ilumatobacteraceae bacterium | reverse complement strand
CATCGACATCGGGCCGGCCGACGTCCGGCCACCGTGGTGTCGGCGCGGCCTGCGCGGCCTGCGCGGCCTGCTCGGACGCGGCGCGATCAGACACGGCGGCTCACGACCACCCAGAACGTGCGCACCAGGATCTGCACGTCGACCACGATCGACCAGTTCACCAGGTACTGCAGGTCGTAGCCGAGCTTGTACTCGGCGTCGGTGCCGTACCGACCGTGCACCTGGGCCAGCCCGGTGACCCCGGGCGGCAACTCGTTGCGGCGCACGTAGCCGGGCACCCGTTCGACGATCTCGGCCACGAGCTCCGGCCGTTCCGGTCGAGGGCCCACGAGCGACATCTCGCCGCGCACCACGTTCCACAGCTGCGGCAGTTCGTCGGCGCGCGTCGAACGCATCCAACGCAGTGCCGGCACCACCCGGTCGTCGTCCTGGGTGGCCAGACGGGCGTGACCGTCGGATTCGGCGTCGCGCACCATCGTGCGGAACTTGATCACCTCGAAGACGGCGCCGTCGCGGCCCACGCGGGTCTGGCGGTACAGGATCGGCCGCCCGGCGCGCACCAGCACCCACAGCGCCACCATGCCCACCGCCGGGACCCACAGCGGTGCGAACGCGATCACCACGAGCAGGTCGAACAACCGCTTGAGGCGCACCTTGTGCGCGGCGACCGTGTGCAGGCGCAACGGCACGAACGGCATCCCACCCACCTGGCGCACCGTCTTCAACCCGAGCAGTGTCTCGCGAGCACTCA
The DNA here is from genome assembly GCA_964549065.1 of uncultured Ilumatobacteraceae bacterium. Classification (GTDB taxonomy): domain Bacteria; phylum Actinomycetota; class Acidimicrobiia; order Acidimicrobiales; family Ilumatobacteraceae; genus Sva-07. The sequence goes on along the minus strand of CAZJUC010000037.1, from coordinate 19,346 downwards.
CCCGTTGCAGGAAGCCGACCCCCGCGGAGTCGAGCGTGTTGAGAGGCTCCGGGTAGACCGACCCGAACGCTGCGACGTCCAACAGCAGTACGTCCGTGGCGGCGTTGTCGGCGACCGCCGAGGTCAACAGCTCCGGCGAGCCGACCCGGTCGACCACCACGGCGTCGCGGTCACTGTCGCCGAGGTGACGTGTTGCCAGGGCAACCGACGCCGGTTCGCCGACCAGCACCACCCGCGGCGGACCCTGGCGGCGAACGGCGAGCCTCCGGCTCAGACCGCGGTTCGCGACGAGCACGAACGAGGCCACCACCAAGAAGGCCGCCAGGTTGAGGCGCGGCATGAGGTAGCGGTCGAGCAGCACGAAGGCCAGACCCTGCACCGCCACACCGATGCCGGTGGCCAACAGAGCACGCGGCAGCCACGGCCGCACCCCCAGCCGGGGCTCGCGCTCGTAGAGCCCGCTGAAGTAGTTGATGACCAGATGAATCGCCGTGGCGATCGCGAAACCGACGAAGTACCGAGACAGCGGATAGGTGTCCCAGTCGAAGCTGAACCCGAAGCGGACGAAGCTGATCACCACCATCGTCGCGAACAACGCAACGCCGTCGAGCACGACGAGGAATCGGAAGCCGTGATCCCAGAGCCACGTGAGCGGTCGACCGACGGCGCCCACGCTGCGCTCGATCGCCGGTGGAAACGGGCGCGCCGACGCTGTCGTGGACGCGCGTGGCATGGCCGGCATGCCGCGATGGTACCGGCCGGTTCGCTACTGCCCGTGGGACGCGGCGGGCTCGCCGTCGAGCGAACGGGCCGGCGAATCCGACGACCTCGATCGGAGAGCCACTCCTGCGAGCAGTGCGGTGGCAGCAGCGTGCACGAGGGCGAGCAGCCACGGGGGTACTGGCGCCCCCCACGTGTCCCATTCCCACGGCCACCACGACCCGGCCAGACCCACACCCCAGCGTTGCAGGGCCGCGAGGAACCCTGCGTTCCAGATGAACCAGGCAGCGACGGCGAGCGGCCGGGCGAACGTGTCGACCGCTCTCGATGATCCGACGGCGTCGTGGCGGAAGCGAACGGCGAGGAGCAGGGGCAGCCCGACGGTGAACGGCACCGAGTACCGGCCCTGCCAGTAGCTCCCGGTGTCGGAACCCTGGCCGAGTTCGAGGACCCATGCGAGATAGATCGTCGCGGCGATCGAGACCACTCCGGTGAGCGCCACTCGCGGACTCTCCAGTCGTGCAACGGCGACGAGCCCACCGACGGCGACCCAGAACAGCACCACCGCGGAGGTGGGCACCGGGGCGTCGAGCGAGCTGAGGACCCCCACCAGCTGGCGCAGGTGTTCGCCGGTCTTGCTCACCACCAACCGAACCACCCAGGCCTCGATGCCGTCGGGTCGGAACACGGCGATGACGAGCGTCGACACGGCGATGCCGGCGGCGATCAGCGATCCGACGAAGAGCCCGCGGGACGTCGAGCGCTCGTAGGCGGTGACGAGCGCAGGGACGGCCAACAGCGACAAGGGTGCGAGTGCGAGCACGACCTCGAGTTCGTCCGCCCCCATCGCGACCGTCGTGACGACCGGCACGGCGGCCAGGATGCCGACAGCCCAGCGCGCCCAGTGCCGGAGCCCGTCCCAGATCTCGCGCGGACGACGTCGGCCGGCCATGCACACCGCCAGCACGATGAGCGTCGCCCACAGCGGCCCGTCGCGTCGTGGGAGCAGTACACAGGCCCATGCGGCCACCAGCAGCATGTCGGCGCGCCGGTCGGCGGGCGTCAGCAGTGCGACCCACAGCGCGAAGCCTCCTGCGATGGCGACCGCGGACGGGTTGACGATGCTCATCGAGAACCAGGCGATCGGGGTCAGCCCGAGCAAGGCCGCCGCGAATGCGCCGGGGCCGGCGTGCCGGCGAAGACGGGCCAGACCGGAGACGACCAGCAGGAACGGGATCGAGGCCATCAGCAAGCGGGCGAGATACATGTACGCCGCAGGAGATGGGACGAACGAAGCAAGACCCGGCAGCAGGTAGGCGTACGGGGCGTAGTCGGCCGCCAGGGTGCTCGCGGGTGCCAGATCGGTCGACGACGAACCGAGGCTGGCGCAGTCGGCGGGAACGAAGGATTGCAACGCCCAGCACTCCGTCGACGGGCGGCCGACCATCTCGGGAACGAGGAACACCCCGAATCCGTTCGACGCCCGGAGTGCGTCGCCGCGGACGAGAGCTGCCGAATACACCGTGTGGCTGGTCTCGTCGGGCCCGCCGTTGCGCGGCGTGGCGACGACGAAGCAGCACAGGATGATCCCGACGGCGACGGTCAGTCGGATCAGGTCGGCGACGAGTCGCGGGTCGGTCCGGCCGCCGAGCGCTCGATCGTCCGAGACCATGTCAGTCACCGAACCGGAACGGCGGGTCGTCGTCGACGCGGCGGCCGAGTTCGACTTCGAGTTGTTCGATGCGGCGGTAGAGCTCGTGGATCCGGCGCATCGAGCCGGCGGGCACCAGCGTCGGTTCGTCGTCGAGGTCGTCGACGACTCGTTCGTGGTCGACGATCCAGGTGTCGGCAGACTCCTCGGACTGGGATCCGCCACCCGTGCGCCAGCGACGATAGACACTCGTGACGACCCCATCGTCGGACACGCCGGTCAGCCCGACCACCTCGCGCTGGAACTTCCAGTCCTCGCACACGCGCAGTGACTCGTCGAAACGCACACCGAGCGCCCGCACGGTTTCGTTCGGGAACGCCAGCGCACACGACGGTGTCCGGTTCGTGCGCACCGAGTCGAGGAAGTCGAACCGCTGCGGATACGGCGTCTCGAAACCCGAGACCGGTTCGAAGTCGGCCAGGCCCGTACGCTGCTCGACCCACTGCACCGCGACCAACGACCGCACCGCACGTCCGGGCAGTCGTTCGGCGGCCCGACGGAACGAGGCGATCCAGTCGGAGGTCACCACGTCGTCGTCGTCGAGCACCGCGACGTACCGGCCCGCAGCGACGTCGAGCGCAGCATTCAACGGCGCGCTGCGACCACCGCCGGAGACCTGATGCACCTGGATCCGTTCGGCGAAACCGGGTTCGAAGGTGGCCGCGAGTTCGCGGATCCTGTCGGCATGTCGCTCGTCGGCGTGGACCATCAGGAGAACTTCGAAGTCGCGGTCGCGCTGGGCGGCGAGCGACACGAGCGCGTCGACGAGCATGGGCCGCTCGCCCTGGGTCCGTACGATCACCGAACAGAACGGCCCGTCGGTCGGCTCCGGACGCCGAACGGTTGCCACACCCGCGTCGGTGCGCTCGTAGGAGCGCACGAACTGGTACACGTCGGCATGGCGATCGAAGCGTCGGCGCAGCGCTCGGAGGTGCTGTGCGAGTGTCGTGGTGTCGAACACCGCCAGGTCGGCGACGTGCTGCTCGGTGCGTTCGAGGAGCACGTCGTTGCGTGCGAGCTCGGTGAAGCCCCGAGCCGTCGTCAAGTCGGTGAGACGACGCTCGGTGAACAGGGTGATGTGTGTCGAGTCGAGCAACCCGGTCGGTGTGACGTCCCATCGTCCGAGCAGCAACTTGGCGGCGAGATCGCGATGAGCGATGTTCGGTACGCTCAACACCAACAGCGGCGACGTGTCGGGGGCGGCGAACCGTTCGACGAGGTCGCCGAGCAGCGCCATCGACCGCTCCGGGTCCGGCAGGTGCTCGATGACGTCGAGCATCACGACGGCCGCGACGGGAGCGTCGTCGATGGTGGTCGCGATCCGCTCGGCGGCGTCGTCGGCCGTCAGATCGAGGCGCTCGGCGCGGCGGCCACGGGCGATCATCGCGGCGACGTTCGCGGGGTCGCCGTCGAAGCCGACGGTCTCGAACCCGTAGGGCGCCATCGCCTCGGCGAGCGCCCCGACCCCCGCTCCGAGGTCGACGACCAACCCCGCGAGGCGCGCCGAAGCGATCAGCGCGGCAGCGCGTTCGTAGGTCGAGCCGGGATGGACGGCGAAGTCGTAGCGCAGCGGGGCGTCATCCGACATAGGAGAACCTCCGCGGTGCGAACTGGCCGTCCACGAAGGTCGCCACGTGATCGGCGCCCTCGAGCGGTCGCGGCACGTCGTCGTCGGCAACACGGCGGTGGTACTCGTCCAGCACCGACAGGGCCACCGGATCGGCGGAACGTCCGAGGTCGGCCAGCGCCGAGGCCTCGAGGTCGGGGCGTCCGTACCGGCGGTACAGCCACAGCGCCGCGATCGTGCTCGAACGTGCTGCGGTCGGCGTCCAACGCACCCCGCCGTCGGCGTCGATCTGCTTGTCGTGGAACACCACCGATCTCGGTACGTGGAGGACCTTCCACCCGGCGAGCCGCAGCCGCCACGACAGGTCGACGTCGTCGCAGTACAGGGGGAAGAACCGATCGTCGAAGCCACCGACCGAGTCGAATGCCGACCGTCGTGCGAGCACGCTGAAGCCGCACGCCCAGCTCGTCGCTCCCGACACCGGGTCGTAGGTCTTCTGGTGCTCGATCGGGATCTGGCGCGACTCGGCGAGCGCCACCTGCTCGTCGCGATCGATGGTGTCGAGCAGTCTCCACAACGAGTCGGGGGCAGGGTAGGTGTCCGGGTTCAGCACCCACAGCAGGTCCTCGTCGCCGAGTCGGGCGAGCGCGTTGGAGCCGCCACCCGAGCCGAGATTGGCGCCGAAGAACGTGACGGAGACCTCGTCGATCGATCCCCGGGTCCTGGCGCTCAGTACCGCAGCCGCGTCGTCTGCGAGGCACGGCCAACGTGAGCTGTCGCCGATGCGCCAGACGATGCGGGTGACGTCCGAGTGGTCCCGTACGAAGCGAGCCGCTGCGGCCACTGCGTCGGCGAGGCGGATCATCGAGTCGAGATGATCGTCGTAGAGCACGACCTGCACGGCCAGAGAGCGCCCGTCGCCACCCATCGCCTCGGGCCTCACAGCGAATCGTGCAGCCGCGCGAAACGTTCGCCGGGATCGTCGGGTGTCTCTCGCAACACGACGCCAACGTAGGGTTCGGGCAGCATCTGGACGGGATCGCCGGGCCCGGTCCCGGGCCGGTACAGACGGAAGACCGGCGGGATCCCGTGGCCGTCCGGTGCGACGCGGAGCCCGACCGCACCCACGCCCGGTGCCCGCCCGAGCTCCCAGCGCATCCGATCGATCACGTCGTCGGGACACGATGGCCCGGGAACCGCGTCGCCGGTGACCAGCAGCGTCGGTCGCGCGGCCAGTTGTGCCGCCATGGCGCCCGTCGCCCAGGGTCCGGCGGAACCGAGCGGGCTCTCCAGGCGCCGAACGGGAACGCCGAGTGTGTCCAGCATCCGAGCGGTTGCAGGATCGCTCCCAGCGTCGTCGATGACCTCGATCGACACGGATGACGGGTCGAGGTGGCGGTCGATCAGCGTGGTGAGTGCAACACGTCGATTGCGTACGACGATCACCGCACCGACCGTCGGCGCCTCCTGGATCGTGTCGGTGGCCACGACGGCATCGGCTGGTTGGACGGTGCCGGACGAGCCCCTCACGGTCCGAGCGGTGTGTCGGAGCCGCTGGCCGACCTTCAGTTCGGGCAGCGCCCGGAGACGTTCGAGTTCGGCGGTCACGGCGTCGAGGCGGCGCTGCAGCTCCTGGCGCCGGCCGGCGTCGTTCGACGAACGACACGTCGCTGCGTCGAGCGCGTGTCGGTGGGCCATCGCGACCACGTCGTCGAACCGGTCCGTGGGGTCGCCCTCCAAGACAGGGCCGTCGTCGGTCACGCCGAGTCGCCCCGAATGGTCCAGACGGGTCGCATCGTGACCAAACCGTCGACCTCCTGGGTGTCTCCGCCGACGACGTCGAATCGCAGCGCTGTCTGGATGTGATCGTAGACGTGCTGGCGGCCGTAGCCCGTCACCGCGGTGTGGATCGCGTAGGGCCCGGGGACCAACGCGATGTCGTCCATCCTGATCTCCACGACGCCTGATCCGCTCACTGGCCCGGTCCGGAGGTCGACATCCCGACTCGACGGGGCCGTGACGATGGCGCCGCCGAGGCGAGCCAACTCCACGGCGAACACCGGAGGCGGAACCTCCTCGCGAGCGGTGTAGTGGAGTCGGAACGTGACGGAATCGCCCGTGCGCACGCGGAACACCCGGAGTCCGTCGACGAACATCTCGACACGGTCGACCCGGATCTCGCCGGAGCCGCGCCGCGCGCCTTCGGACAGTGGCTCGTCGACGTTGTTCGACAGCATCGCCTCGGTGTACTTGTCGACGAGTTCGGTCGGCGATCCCTCGTCGGAGACCTCGCCATGGTCGAGCCAGATCGCACGGTCACAGAAGTTGCGGACGCTGCTCAGGTCGTGGGTGACGAGCACCAGGGTGCGGCCCTCCTCACGGAACTGCACGAACTTCTCCATGCATCGTTGCTGGAAGGTCACGTCGCCGACCGCCAGGATCTCGTCGATCAGCAGCATCTCCGGGTCGACGTTGATCGCCACCGCGAACGCCAGGCGGACGTACATGCCGGAGGAGTAGTTCTTGACGGGTGTGTCGATGAACTGTTCGAGGCCCGAGAACTCGACGATGTCGTCGAAGCGCTTCGTGATGTCGGAGCGCGACATCCCGAGAATGGACGCATTCAGGAACACGTTGTCTCGACCGCTGAGTTCGGGGTGGAATCCGGCGCCCAACTCGAGCAGCGCGGACATTCGGCGATGCACCGTGATCGAGCCGTTGTTCGGACGGAGGATGCCCGCCATGCACTTGAGCAGTGTGGACTTGCCGGAGCCGTTGTGCCCGATGACGCCGAACGCCTCACCTTCTCGTACGTCGAACGAGACGTTCCGAAGGGCGTAGAACTCCTCGTAGCGATTGCGTCCCCTGGCCGCCAGGTACTGCTTGAGCGAATTCGCCCGCTCCTGATGGACCTTGAACGTCTTGGACACGCCGTCGACGGTGAGCGCAGTCGCCTGGCCGGTCATCACATCTCCTCCGCGAAGCGGTACGACAACCGACCGAAGACCCACGACCCGAATGCGAACGTCGCGAACGAGATGACGAACAGATGTGCCCACCGTTCGGGGCTGGGCATGCGATTGTCGTAGAAGACCTCGTGGAAAGCACGCACGAAACTGCCCGTCGGGCCCCAGTTGCTGAGCGCCCGCAGCGCATCGATGTCGATGAGGTCGGGTGTGTAGATGATCGGGGACGCGTAGAACAGTGCCTGGGCTGCGATGCCCCACAGGTAGTTGATGTCGCGGAAGAACACGTTCGCTGCCGACAGGGCCAGGGCGACGCCGGTGGTGAACACCATGAGCAGCGCGATCAACGGCACCGCGACGATCAACCAGGGCGCCACGGTCGCACCGGCGATGGTGAGCGCCACGGAGAGCACGCCCAACTCGATCACGAGGGTGATCACCTGTGCGAGCACCACCGAGAACACCAGGTGCTCGTGGGGGAAGGACACCTTCTTGATGAGGCTGGCATTGCCTTCGACGACACCCATCGACGTGGTCACCGAGATCGAGAAGAACTGGAAGGGCAGCAGGCCCGCCAGGAAGTACAGCGGAAACGCCTCCAGACCGCTCGGGTCGCCCACCGGCGGCGACTGCTTGAACGCCACGAGGAACACGAAGCTGAAGATCAGCATCTGGCTCAGCGGGTTGAGCAGACTCCACGTCCAGCCCAGCAGTGATTTGCGGTACCGGGTCCTGAGCTCCTTGAGCGTCAGCAGGTACAGCAGGTTGCGGTGGGCAACCGCGTTTCGGAGCGACATGACGGGGAGCGAGCCTACTCTCGACTCGCCGCTCAAACGGCGCACGATGTCGGCGTGAGCGAAGGCGTCGTCTCCGGGTCCGGCCATGACACCATGGGGCGATGGCGGCCCCACCTCGAATCGTGTTCGTCGCCTCGCCGCACGCGAACGCCTTCTTCACCGAGGTGACGCTCGCGTTGGTCGAAGCGCTCTCGGCGCACGGCGTCGGTGTCGCCGTGACGACCGACCCCGCCGTCTTCGAGGTCTCCGAGCACGACGTCTTCGTCCTCCTGCCGCCGCACGAGTACGTGCAACTCGAGGGCAGCGCGCTGGTCGACGACCCGGCGATCGCAGCGCGCACGATCGGAATCTCGGCCGAGCAGCCCGGCGACGAGTTCTTCGCGCTGAACCTGCCGCTCACCCGACGGCTCGGTGCCGTCGTCGACTTCAGTCGGCTCACGGTCGATGCGTACCTCGCCGAGGGCGTCGTCGCCCGCCACCTCGAGTTCGGATACGTGCCGTCATGGGACCGGTTCGGCGCCGGAGCCGACCGCGGGCGGCCGACGACTCCGGTGCTGTACCTCGGCAACGGGCGGCCCCGGCGGCTCGGGGTCCTCGCCGGAGCGGCGGACGCACTGGAACGCCATCATGCGGTCCTGCTGATCTCCGACTCGAACGAAGCCAATCCGACCGACAGTCCGTCGTTCGTGTCCGGCGACCGCAAGCGTGACCTGCTCGCCGGCACCGGTCTGCTCGTGAACGTGCACCAGGGTGACGACCCGTACTTCGAATGGTTGCGATTCGCCGACGCTGCTCACTGCGGTGTGCCGGTGCTGACCGAGCCCGCCCGCCACTCCGAACCGTTCGTCGCCGGTGAGCACTTCTTCACGTTCGAGCCCGCCGACCTCGGCCGACGAATCGACCGGTTGCTCGGAGATGCCAGAGAACTCGATCGGGTGGCATCGGCAGCGTACGAAGAGCTACGACGACACCCGCTCGTCGAGAACGTCCACGTGCTGGTGGATCTCGCCGACGAGCTGTCGACGCGGCCGGCAGTCGAGCGGCTCCCGGCCGGCGCAGGCCGACCGCCGGGGCGCCATCGGCGAGATCCACGTCCGCGTTCGACCTGGCGTCCCTCCCGCCGCTCGGGGCTGGGGCGCCGCCTGACACGATCCGCCGGCCGCCCGTCCAGCGTGATCGCGCCGGTGGGGACACGGTTCCGTCACGAGGCCCCGACCCTGGCGCGAGGCGAGTTCATCACCACCTTCGTCGTCGACGGTGTCGACGAACAGGGCCACCCGACCTTGGAGGGCGTGTGGCCCTGGGAGCCGTGGCGCCTGCGCCACGGGCAGCACCTCGGGCGCGCCATGGTCGTCGACGACGAACTGATCGAGGCCACTCACCGATGGATCAGCGAGCCGTGGGTGGCCGAGCACGAGCACGTCGCCCTCCAGCTCTTCGCGATCGTTCACGGCATCAGGGGCGTCCATGTTCCGCGACCCCTCGCCGAGGTCGTCGGCACGCCGCTCGACCCGAACCATCGACTCGTCGACGATGTGGCCGCCCGGTGCCGTCAGATCCTCGACGGTGACTGAGCGTCTGACGCTCTCAGTGCAGCCCGAATCGGTCGACCAGACGTTGCTGCATGGCGGCGAGGTCCTCTGGTGTGTCACCGTCGGTGACCCGGGTCGCAGCTGCGGTCGTGTAGTACCCGCTGAGCGCTGCGAGGCTCCGCATGGGATCGTGCCCCCACAGTCTCACGACCAGATCCCAGTCCTCGTAGAGGCGCAGCGTCTCGTCGAAGTGCAGCTCGGGGTGGTCGCGACGGACCGCCACCATCCCGAGGTCGATGGAGTTGTGCAGGCAGAGCTCGGCAAACGTCCGATCGGGCTCGAAGAGCAACCTCGGTACCTCGGAGTCGGTGGGGACGTCGTCGCGGAGTTGAGCGCCGAAGAACGACGTGACGTCGCGTTCGCGCCCGGTGAATTCGGCGATCGCACGCAACCAACCCGGATCCATGACATTGTCGTCGTCGAGGAACGCCACCCAGTCGCCGGTCGCTGCGGTGACACCGGCGTTGCGGGCGGCCGCCGCCCCGACCCCGCTCGTCTCGACGCGGACATGGTGATCGGTGTCGACCCCGTTGAGAACCTCGTCGAGCACCTTCGTGGTGTCGTCGCCACTGGCATCGTCGACGACGACGAGTTGCCATCGGTCGTAGGTCTGCTCGAGCACGGACCTGACGGCCGACGTCACCAGATGCGACCGATCACGCGTCGGCATGACGACCGAGATCACCGGGTGATGTCGCAACGGCGCCCGGGCACACCATCGAGATGTCGCTGCGACACGTTGCCACCGGTCGAGGCCGACCGATCCGGTGACGAGGGGCCGAAAGGATTCGAGGGCACCGGCCACGTCGACGAGCCGCGCCTCCGTCGACCGCTGCGCCTCGTCGAGTTGCAATCGCAGCGCGTCGACGTTTGCGGTCGTTCCCTTCGCGTGGTCGCGGAGTTCTGCCATCCCCAGCCGGCTGGAGAGACGGTGCTTGAGACGTGCCAGCATGCGAGCAGTTGCTGACCTTAGTCGGCGTCGGCCGGTACCCTCCGTTGCGATGGACGACGCGACGACCGAGGTCGACGGCCAACCGGCGACCGCGCCGGAGCGGTCCGCCGACATCGATGCACTGCTCGACGGCATCCAGCGCGAATCCGAGCAGCGACGTCGTGCGCTGCAGGCGCTCGCAGCGGAACTGCCGGCGGTCCAGAGTCGGCGCGTGGTCGTCGTCGCCATGCTGCGTGACGTCCGGGCAACGGCGAACGTGAAGGACATCGCGGCCCGCGCCGGTCGCAAGCTGCTCCGGGCTCCCAGAGCGATCGTGCGTCGCCTCGGAGGGCGCTGATCCGTGAAGACACGGCGATGAGCACCGAACGCGCCGGGTCGCCCGTCAACGTGTTCGTTGCGCCGGCAGGCAACGGATTCATGCGCGACATCGCCTCGTGGATCGTCGAGGCATCGGTGCAGACCGGTCGGTCGGCTGCGCTGGTCACCGACCGGCTGCCCGCCGACGACCTGTCGACCAACCTGGTCGTTGCTCCGCACGAGTTCTACCTGTTGCGCGACGACACCGACGACGAGATCCGCCGGGCTGCACGATGCAGCGTCCCGGTGTGCACCGAGCAGCCGGGGACGCCCTGGTTCCTGCTCTCGCTCGGATTCTGCGTCGGGAGCCCCTTCGTGATCGACATCAACGCCACGGCGACGACGGCGATCGAACGAGCCGGTTTCGAGGTCGGTCGCCTCGCGCTCGGCGGGGTGCCGTCGATGGACCACCGCCGTGACCCCGATCAGCGTGACATCGACGTGCTGTTCCTCGGTGGCGAGACCCCGTCGCGCGCTCGCAAGCTGGCCGGACTGGCACCTCTGCTGTGGGACCGCCACGCCGAGATCCGACTGTTCCCCTCGACGCGCCCGATCGTCGGAACCGAGCCGGGCGTGGTGTTCGGGCCGGACAAGTACGAACTCCTGGCTCGGTCGAGCATCCTCGTCAACCTGCATCGCGACGAGACCGACCACGGCTACTTCGAGTGGGCGCGGATGGTCGAGGCGATGGCCAATGGCTGCGTCGTGGTCTCCGAGCCGTCGACGGGGTTCGAACCGCTCCGACGTGATCGGCACTTCGTGGAGACCCGTGACGTCGCCGCCGCGGTCGCGGAACTGCTCGACGACCCCGAACGCAGACGGAGTGTCGCCGAGGCGGCTCACCTCGCAGTGATGGTCGAGCACCCACTGGTCGCCTCCCTGGCGCCACTGCTCGAGCGGGCCGAACACGACCTCGGCGCCGCACCTGCACCGACACGTCGCGGTGGTGCGCGACGGCGGATCGTGCGCGACCATCCGCCGCCACTGCTTCCCGCGTACACCCCCTACTCGGACGTCCGTCTGCGCATCTACGAGGCCCTGATGAAGGAGACCGCGCTGCAGCGCGACCTGGACGCAGTGCGCTGTCGACTCCGTCACGGCTCGCCGGACCATGTCGAGCAGTTCGTCTCCGACGGCTACGCCGCGGCCGCGCCGGAGGTCACGGTGGTCGTCACACTGTTCGACTACGCGGACGTCGTCGAGGACACGCTCGCCTCGGTCATCGCCTCGACGGACGTCGACGCCGAGATCGTGATCGTCGACGACCACTCACGCGACGACGGCCGTCGCGTCGTGCGGTCGTTCATCGACCGCCACCCGTCGGCGGCCGTGCTGCTGTTGGCATGCGATGCCAATCGGGGTCTGCCGGCGGCGCGCAACCTTGCGATCAGCCACGCCCGTGCCGACCGCGTGATGGTGATGGACGCCGACAACCTGCTGTACCCCAGCTGCCTGCGAAAACTCAGCGATGCGCTCGACGCCGACCCCGACGCAGCGTTCGCCTACGCGACCCTCGAGGCCTTCGGCGACCATGCCGGGCTCGTGAGCGCGATGGGATGGCATGTTCCCTGGCTGTGCGATCGCAACTACATCGACGCGCAGGCAATGGTGCGAACGCGCACCTGGGAACGTCACGGCGGTTACCGCACCGGCGACGACCTCGTGCACGGATGGGAGGACTGGGAGTTGTGGCTGCGAATCGCCGCCGGCGGTGGGCACGGCATCCACGTCCCACAGATTCTCGGTCGCTATCGGACCCAGGCGACCTCGATGATCAGCGTCAGCAATCTCGCGGCGCCCGCCATGCAGTCGCACCTTCGCGAACTGCATCCGAACCTGCCCTGGAACGAGCGATAGCGTGCCCGAGATGACCGGCACCACCAGCGATGACGTCGGGGAGGACACCGCGGAGCTCGCCCGGCTCCGAGCCGAAGTCGAACGGCTCCGCGAACTGATCGGCCCCGTCGAGAAGTCGTACATCGAGCTCCAGGTCGACCTGCTGGGCGCGCGTGACGCGGCCATCGGCGCCGAGGCGGCCCTGGGTGTGGCACGGGGGTACAACGCGGCCTTGGAGGCAGAGGTCGAACGGTTGCAGCGCGACTTCCGCTGGCTGCGCGACAACGTCGTCCAGCGCATCCGGCGCCTGCGGTCCCACAATCCCGTCACCAACAATCCGTTCACCCGCCTCGGCGGCTGAGCATTCCACCGGCTGCCACCCGCGCGATGCCCCGCACCTACTCCGTCGTCACCCCCGTCTACGACCCGCCCGCCGACGTGCTGGGCGAGGCGATCGACTCGGTCCGGGCGCAGACGTACGGCGACTGGCAGCTGATCCTCGTCGACGACGCGTCACCCTCACCGCACGTCGTGGAGCTGCTGCGACGCTACGCGGAACTCGACGACCGGATCGTGGTCATCGAACGCTCGACCAACGGTGGAATCGTCGCCGCGTCCAACGACGGCCTCGCTGCAGCCACGGGCGACTTCGTTGCACTGCTCGACCACGACGACACCCTCGTGCGCGATGCGCTGGCGCTGGTCGACCTGTACGCCGACCGGTACCCGGAGATGGACTACTGCTACAGCGACGAGGACCTCCTCGACCGGCACGGCGACCACGTCGCGCCGTTCTACAAACCGGAGTGGTCTCCCGAGCGGCTGCGCTCGCAGAACTACTGCGGTCACCTGTCGGTGTTCAGTTCGGGCCTGCTCGAACGGATCGGAGGCTTCCGTCCCGGCTTCGACGGATCGCAGGACTACGACCTGTTCCTGCGAGCCACCGAGGCGGCCCGCCAGATCGTCCACATCCCGTTCGTCCTCTACCACTGGCGCCAGATCGCCACGTCGGTCGCTTCCGGGGATCCGACCGTCAAGCTGTACGCCTACGAAGCAGGCCGGCGAGCCATCCAGGAGCACTGCGCGCGGGTCGGCATCGACGCAGCGGTCGAGATCGCCGAACACCTCGGCAACTACCGACTCCGGCGGAGGGTGGGGGCAACGGAGACGACCAGCGTCGTGATGGCCACGTCGGGAGCGTCGGGGCGCGTCTGGGGGGTCGAGCGTGCGTTCGCCGTCGACGCCGTCCGATCGGTGGTGGCATCCACGAGCCGGCCGCTGGAGTTCGTCGTGGTGCACGGACCATCGACCCCGGCGACGGTCGTCGAGGCGATCGGACGGGCCGCCGGGTCGGTGCCCCTGACGTTGGTGGAGCACGGCCGGGACGACGACGTCTCTGCGATGGCGAACCTCGGTGTCCTGCACGCGACCGGCGACTACGTCGTGTTGCTCGACGACGACGTCGAGGTGATCACGCCCGAGTTCCTCGATCCGCTCGTCGCGCTCGCGGGCTCGCCCGGGGTGGGCGCCGTCGGCCCGAAGATGTACTTCTCCGATGGTCGCGTCCAGAGCGGGGGCCACGTCTACAACGGCGGACCACACGACATCATGCACGGCCGTGCGGCATACGAAGTCGGCCCGGGGGGGTTGCTCGCCGTGCAGCGCGAGGTGAGCGGCCTCAACGGGTCGTGCCTGCTCCTGGCCCGCGACGTGTTCCTCGACGTGGGCGGCTTCAGCCCGCAGCTCACCGGCCCGCTGGCCGACGTCGACCTGAACCTCAAGATCCGTCGACGCGGCCTCGAACGAATCTGGACGCCGCACGTCGAGATCCATCACTTCGAATCGGCCCACCGCCACGGGCCGCCCTCGTCGGCCGATCGTGAGTTCCTCGAGCAGCGGTGGGGCGACCAGTTGCGTTTCGATCCGTACTCGAATCCGAATCTCGCTGCAGGTCGCAACGACTGGGTCGAACGCGGACTGCGTTGACCGGGCAGATCTCCACCCACCAGTAGCGTGTCGGCGATGGCGAGCGACGACGACGAACTGCAACGCCTCCGCGCGCTCGTCGGGCCGTCGGAGGTCGACTACCGCCAACTCGTCGACGACCTCGCTGCGTCGTCGTCGGCGACCAGGGCGGCGGAGCTCGCCGAGGGACAACTGCGTGGGGAGCTCGCCGAGATGTCGGTGCAACTCGCACGGGCCCGCCAGGACCAGGACACCCTGCAACGTCGACGGGAGATGGGTCCGGCCGCGTACCTGGGTGACGTGGCACGCGAGTACTGGGTGGAGGCGCTCCGACCCGCCCTCGGCCGCGCCGCGCGTGGCCTCGGGCTGTCTCGGGGGAGTTGACGTGCCGACGTTCTCCGTGCTGAGCGCCGTCTTCGACCCGGTCCCCGCGCATCTACGAGCCTGCCTCGACTCGGTCGACCAGCAGACCGACGGCGACTGGGAGCACGTCGTCGTCGACGATGCATCGGTCGATCCCGACGTTCTCGCCGTGCTCCACGCCGACCACGATCATCGGCGAACCGTCGTGCATCGGACGCACAACGGCGGAATCTCGGTCGCGAGCAACGACGCTCTCGACCGCGCGACCGGCGAGTTCGTGGTGCTGCTCGACCACGACGACGTGCTGGAGCCGCACGCGCTCGAACGTCTGGCCGCTGCGATCACTGCAGCCGAAGGCCCGGTCGACCTCGTGTACAGCGACCACGACATCCTGCGGCCGGACGGTCGGACCACCTCGCCGGTGTTCAAGCCCGACTTCTCGCCCGAGCGGCTCCGGAATCACAACTACATCACCCATCTCGTCGCCATCCGGCGAAGCGTGCTGCTCGGCGTCGGAGGATTCCGCCGTGGACTCGACGGCGCACAGGACCACGATGTCGTGTTGCGGGTGTCCGAGCAGGCCCGCTCGATCGTGCATGTTCCCGAGGTGCTGCTGCACTGGCGTCAGTCGCCGGACAGCGTGGCGTACGACACCGCGAACAAGCCGGCTGCCTTCGACGCGGGTGTACGAGCCGTCGCCGAGCACCTCGATCGGCTCGGGCAGAGGGCCCGGGTGGATCGAGGTGAGTACGACGGCGTCTACCGAATCCATCGGGAGGTCGGGGGCAGACCGCTCGTTTCGGTGGTCATCCCCACGCACGGTGCACGAGGCCGGGTGTGGGGCCGGACACGGTTGTTCGTCCACGACGCCGTTGCGTCGCTGGTTCGCACACCACCCGCCGACTCCGAACTCGAGTTCGTCGTCGTGCTCGACGACGGCGTCGACCCGATCGTCGAGCGAGGGCTGCGGTCGTTGGCCCCGGACGTGAAGGTCGTGACCCGGCCCGGCGCGTTCAACTTCGCGGCCACGATCAACTTCGGCGTGGCAGTGTCATCGGGTTCGTTCGTGCTCCTGCTCAACGACGACACCGAACTGGTTGCTCCAGGCAGTGTCGACGAGTTGGTCGGACTCGCGCAGCAGGACGACGTCGGGATGGTCGGGGCCAAACTGCTGTACGAGGACGGCACGCTGCAACACGGTGGACACGTGTACCACCACACCATCGATCATGCGTGTCGTGGGTGGCCCGGCGACCACCCCGGCCCCCACCGCCTGCTCGCCGTCGAACGGGAGTGCAGCGGGGTGACCGCCGCCGCAGCGCTCCTGCGACGGGCCGTGTTCGACGAAGTCGGCGGCATGTCGCCCGAACTGCCCGTGAACTACAACGACGTCGACTTCTCGTTGCGCGTCCGTTCCACGGGTCGGCGGATCCTCTGGACGCCTCACGCGGTCTGGTGGCACTTCGAGGGCAGAAGTTTCGACCACCCGATCGTCGACGTGGAGATCGCGCGGATCGAACGCGATTGGCACCACGAGATCCGCCACGACCCGTACTACAACCCGAACCTGGCTCCCGGGCGTACCGACTGGCTCGAGCGCCCGGGGATGTCGGGTGCCCCACCCATGGCGCACCTCGAACCGGGCAGCAGCGCACCGTGAGTGCTGGTTCGACCGGCGTGGTCCTCGTCGTTGTCACCTACCGTCGTGACCCGAGCGATCTCTCGGCCTGCCTCGACTCGTTGGACGCGGCCGGTGGTTTCGAGCACCTCGTCGTCGTCGACAACGCCGCCACCGCGGTGGTCGGCCCCGCACCCGGACGCACGCTGATCAGACCGGGGGTCAACGATGGGTTCGGCGCCGGCGCGAACGCAGGATTCGCCGAAGCCCGTCGGCGTGGTGCGACCACGATCGTGTTGCTCAACGACGACCTCCTCGTGAGCGCGGGCTGGCTGGACCCTCTCGTTGCCGAGTTGGCGGCGCCGACCGTCGGTGCCGTGCAGCCGCTGCTGGTGCTCGCCGCAGGGTTGCAGGTGAACAGTGTCGGCGTCGAGATCGGGGCCGACGGCGCCGGTCACGACATCGGGTTCGGTCTCCCGGTCGCCGACATCGCCCCGACGCCGCGTGACATCGACGTCTTCAGCGCCGGAGCGGTGGCGTTCCGCACGGAGTTCCTCGTCGCCACCCACGGGTTCGACGAGCGGTTCTTCCTCTACTACGAGGACGTCGATCTCGCCCGGCGGGGGGCCGAACTCGGCTGGTCGTACCGGTGCGCGCCGGCATCGATCGTCGTGCACCGCAAAGGCGCGTCGACATCGCAGCTCGGTGACGAACTCGCGTATCTCCAGGAACGGAACCGGTTGTGGTCGGCGCTTCGACACGAACCGCCCGGCACGATCGGCCGAACCTTCTGGCTCTCGATCCGGCGGCTCCGACACCGTCCCCGTCTTGCTCACCTTCGCGGCTTGGCGGCGGGGTCGTCGGGCGCACCGGTGCGCCTGTTCGAGCGGTACCGGGCCCGCCGCCATCGCAACTGACTCAGGCCGGGCGGTCCTGCTTGTCCTTCTTGGCGGCCTTCTGGGCCTTCTTCCAGTCGCGTACCTTGCCGAGTGACACCTCGTCGTGGACGTCGGCGACCGAGCGGGGCGTGTCGTCACCGAACTTGCCGGCGGCCTCGCGCCACCCGGTGGGCTCGACGCCCTGGGTCTTGGCGAGGATGGCGATGAAGATCTTCGACTTCTCGTCGCCGTAGCCGGGCAGTGCCCGCAGCCGTCGGTACACCTCGTCGGCGTCGTCGACGCCCTTCCAGATGTTGGCGGCATCGCCCTCGTAGTCGGCGACCAGCGCGTCGCACACGGCGTGGATCCGTTTGCCCATCGAGCCGGGGAACCGGTGGATCGCCGGCTTCTCGCAACAGAGCGACACGAACTCGTCGACGTCCATCGCTGCGATCGTGCTCGGGTCGAGGTGTCCGAGTCGTTGCTGCAGCGTCGCTGGTCCGGCGAAGGCCCATTCCATCGGGACCTGCTGGTCGAGCAACATGCCGATCAGCAAGGCGTTCGCGTCGGAGTTCAGCAGCCCGTCGGATGCCGCGTCCCCGGTGATGTAGAGCGTCCCAGCCATGTGGCCAACCTACCGAGGATCACGCCTGGGGTCAGACCCCAGGCGTGATCCGACCCCGGTTGCCATCAGATCAGGTACGGGTCGACGGCGTCGGGGTCGATGTCGTAGCGGCTGATGGCGTCGGCGACGACCGACTCGTCGACCTTGCCGTCGGCGAGCAGGCCATCGAGCACGGCGAGCACGACGTGGCCGGTGTCGACCTCGAAGTGGCGACGCAATGCCTCACGTGTGTCGGATCGGCCCATGCCGTCGGTGCCCAGCGGTACGAACGTGCGGTCGCTGACGAATCGTTGGACCTGTTCGGGCACGATCTTCATGAAGTCGGACACTGCGATGATCGGGCCCTGCGAGTCGGCGAGGATTTCGGCGACCCGGGGCGTGCGGGGATCCTGTGACGGGTGCAAGCGGTTCCACCGCTCGGCGGCGAGGCCCTCCTCGCGCAGCGACTTGTACGACGTGGCCGACCAGAGTTCGGCGGCGACGTCGTAGTGCTCGGCCAACTCGGCAACGGCCTCGCGCGCAGCAGGGTACGCAGTGCCCGAGAACAGGATCGTCGCCGGAATCGACGGCCCGTCGGGGGCATCGGCCCATTTGTACAGGCCCTCGACGATGGCCTCGGCGAGCCCGGGCGTGTCGGGCAGCGGTGGCATCTCGTAGTTCTCGTTGTACAGGGTGATGTAGTAGAAGACGTCGGTCACCTCGGGTGGACCACCACCGAACATGCGGTTCATGCCCGCCTGCACGATGGCACCGACCTCGTAGGCGAACGCCGGGTCGTACGCCTGCACGAACGGCACGGTCGACGCCAGCACGAGGCTGTGGCCGTCCTGGTGCTGCAGTCCTTCGCCCATCAGCGTCGTACGTCCTGCCGTGGCGGCCATCAGGAAGCCGCGGGTGCGCATGTCGGCTGCCTGCCAGATCATGTCGCCGACCCGTTGGAATCCGAACATCGAGTAGAACGTGTAGAACGGCACCATCGGTACGCCGCGGGTGGAGTACGAGGTGCCGGCGGCGATGAAACTGGCCATCGACCCGGCCTCGGTGATGCCCTCTTCGAGGATCTGACCCTTGGTCGACTCGGAGTACGACAGCAAGAGGTCGTGGTCGACGGGCTGGTACTTCTGGCCCTGCGCCGCGTAGATGTTCAGCTCGCGGAAGAGTGCGTCCATGCCGAACGTGCGGGCCTCGTCGGGGATGATCGGCACCACGCGCGGCCCGATGTGCTCGTCGCGTGCGAGCCCGCGCAGCAGGCGGGTGAACGCCATCGTGGTCGAGACCTCCTGGCCGTTCGAGCCGGCGCGCATCTCCGCGAACGGCCCGTCGGCGGGAAGCTCGAGCGGCCGGCGGGCGACCGTGGTGCGCTTGGGGATCGAACCGTCGAGCGCCTTGCGCCGCTCCA
>CAZJUC010000036.1:0-20111 GCA_964549065.1 uncultured Ilumatobacteraceae bacterium | reverse complement strand
TCGGCTTCGGGCAGGACGGCAGGCGAGGTCATGGCGGCAAAGCTAGCGGTACGGGTCGTCGGGTCCGTTCGGCTCGTCCCACCAGTCGTCGGGGACCGTAGCGGTCCGCCAGTCGGGATCGGGGTAGATGCAGTCGACCGGGCACACCGGCAGGCACTTGTCGCAGCCGCTGCACAACTCCGCAAGGATGATCACATCGGCGCCGTGGTTGAAGATCGCACCGAAGTGCGGTGGGCAGTGGCGCAGGCACGCGTCGCAGTTGATGCACTCGTCCATCTCGATACGAAGCGGCACGTTCTGCCACTTCTCGTTGCGGGTGCGGGTGGCGATGCGCTCGTCGCGGGTGGCGGCCATTCACGGGCAACGGTAGTTGTCCACCGTCGCCACCGATCGACCGGACGGTCTTGACCGGCGGGTCAAGTATCGGTTGGACTGTCGACGTGACCAGCGCCCGAGCCGAAGGACTGCCCCCGGCCGACGAACGCCAGCACACCGAGCACGGGCTCGAACGCAAACAACAACTCCTCGACGCCGCGGGTGAGCTGTTCGCCGCCCGCGGCTACTCGGCGACCCGCATCGCCGACATCTGCCGAGCGGCCGGGGTGGCCAAGGGGCTCTTCTACTGGTACTTCCCCACCAAGGGCGCCTTGTTCGCCGAGCTGGTGCGCACCATGCGGCTGCGACTCCGTCGAGCCCAGGGTGCGGCGATGGACCCGACCGCCGACGCCGTCACCCGGATCGCCGACGGCGCCCACGCCAGCGTCCGCTTCATGGCCGACCACGCCGCCTACTTCGCGCTCCTCGACGTCGAGCGCAGCGACCCCGAGGTAGCCGACGTCCTGGCCGAGGGCGCCGGTGTCTATCTCGACGACGTCCGTCGACTCGTCGAGGAGGGCCAGCGGGCGGGCACGATCGCCGACGCCCCGGCCGAGCTCGTCGCCGTCGGTGTGCTCGGGACCGTGTCGTCGTTCTCGAACTCGTACCGCAACGGCCGTCTCGACGGCATCGTCACGGTCGACGACCTGGCGGTGTTCGTGCGGCAGTGGGTGCTCAACGCACTGCGGTGACGATCGGACACTCGCGGCGCCGGCTCGGGGTGCCGGTCGCAGTGACCAGCTCGGAGGCGGAGTGGACGGTTCAGGTGAGGTGGACGTCGAGCTCGGGGTACCGGCCGACGAGCACCTTGGCGAAGGCGTCGACCAGGTCCGGGTCGAACTGGGATCCGGAACCCGACACGACGAACCTGGCCGCCTCGTCGCGGGTCCACTCGCGCTTGTACACCCGACGGGTCGCCAGCGAGTCGAACACGTCGGCGATGGCGACGATCCGCCCCGACAGCGGGATCGACCGGCCGCTGACACCGTTCGGATATCCGGAGCCGTCCCACCACTCGTGGTGCGACCACGCCGCCTCGGCGGCCAACTCGAACAGGTCCGTCGACACGCCCGACAGCAGCCGGCGGCCGAAAACGGTGTGCTGCTTGATCTCGTCGAACTCCTCGACGGTGAGCGGACCGGGTTTCAGCAGGAGCCGATCGTTGATGGCGACCTTGCCGATGTCGTGCAGCCGCGCAGCGAGCCGAAGCCGTTCGCACCACTCGGGTCGCTGACCGATCGCGTGGCCGATCTCGGCGGCGAGATCACCGACGCCGTTGGTGTGCTTGGTGGTGCTGCCGCCGCGGAACTCGGCGAGCGCAGCAAGACGTTCGTAGGCCTCGAGATGGTACGCGTCGACATCGACGTGCCCGTTGGCGTAGTCGACGACCAGGCCCGACGTCGTCAACCGGGTGATCTGACCGAGATGCCGGGCGTTCTCGTTGTCGTGAGCGACCTGCACGGTCCGCATCCGGAGGTCCGCGGCGTCGGTGAAGATCTCACGGTGCAGCGCGAAGTGCCGTTCGCGGTGCTCGAGCGCTTCGGAGAGTCGTCCGGCCTGTTTGCACGCCACCGCGAGCAGATCGTGGAGTTCCAGTTCGATGTCTCGCTGGTCGGTGCGATCGGCGAGGTCGAGCGCCGACAGCAACGCTGCGATGGATTCGTCGAAACGACCGCTCCGCAACGCGACTCGCCCCTCCGACAGCATCACTGCCAGCTGCTCGGCGACCGGAAGTTCATCGCCGGAACCGACCCGTGTGCGCCAGTTGGCGCGGGCCTCGTCGAAGCAGGTGTCGGCGGCCACGCGATCGCCGAGGCCGGCGTGGGCTTCGGCGAGGTCGGCGAGCAGGCTGCCCAGCAGGTGCTCGGCGTCGGTGTGAGCGAGCAGCAACGCGCGGCGACCCAGTTCGATCGCTTCTGCGAACTCGCCTCGTCTGCCGCGGATGCGAGCGAGATTGCCGAGCACCATCGCGTCCACGTCGGGACGCCCGAGTGCTTCGTTCACCGCCAAGGCGGTTTCGTAGGTCGCGATCGCCCGGTCGTAGTCGGCCATCGACTGGTAGATCGCCGCCACCGTGTGGAGGATGCGACCCTCGTCGACCCCGTGGTCGGTGGCCCGGTACACCTGCACCGCACGCAGGCAGTGTTCGAGAGCATCCGGGTAGTTGCTCGCCTGATAGTGGACGACCCCGATCAGGTGCAACGACCAGGCGAGCGTCAGGCTGACTTCGTTGGCCTGGGTCAACTCCACCGCTTCGGTGGCCAGTGCGAAGGCATATTCGGAGCGTCCCTGCTGATGCGCGATCGACGCCAGGTGGTAGAGCGCCTCGGCTTCGAGCGCAGGACGCGACCCTGTTCGAGCGAGCACCCGTGCGTCGAGCGCCAGCTGCCGCGCACGCTCCGGATCCGCCGCTCGGCAGCGGGCGGCATCGTCGAGCAACGACCGCACGCGCTGATGCTCGGGCGACTGCGATGTTGTTGCTGACTCTTGCACCCGTTCTCCTCTGCCGCCGGCCGCCGAACTCCTGCAGGCGACGGGTCGACCGTACCCCCCTCCACGGTGGCAGTGCGAGAGCCCGAACAGATCTTGAACAAGTCCAGACCGCCGCGAAGCACCGGCCACTGTGCGTATCGTGACCACCGCGATGCGAGCACGTCAGGGCGCCAGGAGCGTCGACCGAGGAGCCGTCTGGGCATTCATGCCGGTGCTCGCGATGGTGCCGTTCTCGCTGCTCGCCCTGTTCGTCATGTGGCTGCCGCTGCGCTGGCTGACCGATGTGCGGTACTGGTGGGTCGTCGTCGGCTTCGCGGCCACCGGGCTGTTGCTGTTCGTGCGCCCCGTCCAGGTCCTGGTGCTCACGCCGCTGCTGCGGGCACGGCGCCCGACGCGTCAAGAAGCCGACGTCATCGCGCCGTTGTGGGCGCAGATCGCACAGGCCAACGGGCTCCCTGCGAGCCGCTACGTGGTTCGAGTCCTGCCGACCGACGAACTCAACGCGTTCGCGTGCGGTGGTCATCTCGTGCTGGTGACGAGCTTCGCCGTACACGAACTCACCACGGCGCAGCTGCGCGGCGTGCTCGCGCACGAACTCAGTCACCACCTGGGGCTGCACACCGTGGCGATCACGATCGGGCACTGGTTGTCAGCGCCCGTCGTGCTGCTCGCACGCGTCGGGTTCTTCCTCGAGAACGTCGGCTACGCGGCCGCCGGCAGCTTCGGCCAGCGATCGCCCGCCGTCGCTGCCCTCGGTTCGGTGACGGCGGTGGTGATGCATGCGCTGTCGTGGGTCTTCACCGCTGCACTGCGCGGCAGTGACGCCTTGTCGAACCTGGTCGGTCATTCGTCGGAGTTCGAAGCCGACCGACGAGCGGTTCGCATGGGCTTCGGAAACGAACTGGCCAGCGCGCTCCGCGAGTTGCTGTCACGCGGGACGGGCCGCCGACCGATCGGTTGGCGTGCTCGTCTCGCTGCATCGCACCCTGCGGCGCGGACACGGGTGGCGCGCATCGAAGCACTCATGCGGCACCCGGCCCGCTGAGCCGTCGCGCTCGGTCCTCAGGCGGTGATCGGCGCAACGGCAGCGTCGAGCACAGCGACCAGGTCGGACGGGGCGAGACCGATGTCCAGCCCCCGTCGGCCCCCGCTGACGTAGACGGTGTCGAACAGGTCGGCGGTTTCGTCGATGACGGTGCGCAGCGGCTTGCGGTGCCCGATCGGGCTGATGCCGCCGACGATGTAGCCCGACGATCGCTCGGCGCGAGCCGCATCACACATCGTTGCCTTCTTGGCGCCCAGTGCGGTTGCGACCCGCTTCATCGAGAGCTGGCAGCTGACGGGCACGACCGCAACTGCGAGTTCGTCGTCGACGACGACGACGAGCGTCTTGAACACCCGGTCGTGTTCGAGCCCGAGCGCGTCGGCAGCCTCCCGACCGAAGTCGTGCAGGTCGTCACCGCGTTCGTACTCGTGGATCGAATGGTCGATCCCGGCAGCTCGAAGGGCCATGACTGCTGGCGTCACGGATCCGACTGTAGGGCGCACTTGTAAGGTCCGAGCGTGCGCTTGTCCGTCGATCCGTCCACCTCACCCGACGACTACGAGTTCGTGCACCGGATACGCGTCCGGTTCGTCGAGACCGACGCAATGGGCATCGTCCACCACAGCAACTACCTCGCCTACTTCGAGGAGACCCGTGTCGAGTACCTGCGCGCGATCGGTCACCCGTTCACCGAATGGCGTGATGCCGGCCTCGAATCGCCGGTGCTGGAATCGTTCGTGCGCTATCGCCAGCCACTCGAGTTCGACGATGCCATCGCCGTGCACCTCCGGCTGGCGGCGGTCACGCGGGCCACGTTCCAGATGGCGTACCTCATCACCGTCGACGACGCATCCGGGAGCGCCCGGACCCGCGCGACCGGGGTGACCGTGCACGGTTGTGTCACCACCGACGGTCGCCCGACCCGCCTGCCGACCTGGCTGACCGCCCTCGCTCCCGCCACCCAGCCCGACACCCAGCCCGACACCGAGCCCGCCACTCAGCCCGACACCGGGCGATGAGGTTCCGCGACAGCTGTCGTCGCGGAACCTCATCGCTCGCCGGGATCGTCTCCGCCGACGGCCGATGGGTACGTTCGCGCCCATGGCCGACACCACGACACCGAGTCGAGTCCCGCTGGTCGAGTACCTCGTGCTCGACGACGACGAGCCTCACCTGATCGCCAACGAGTGCACCAACTGCGGCGCCCGGTTCTTCGACCGTCGCAACGCGTGTGCGTCGTGCTTCCACACCGACTTCCACCAGGTGAAGATCTCCACCCGTGGCCAACTGCGCACCTTCACGATCGTGGCGTTCGCTGCCCCGGGCGTCGAGGTGCCGTTCGTGTCGGGCGTGATCGACTGCGACGGCACCAGCGTGCGCGGCAACCTTCGCAACGTCGAACCCGATGCCGACCACGTCCACACCGGGATGGAGCTGCAACTCACCACGTACTCGCTCGGCACCGACGACCACGGCACCGAAGCAATCGGCTTCGCCTTCGAACCCGCCTGACACCGCCCCGTTCGAGTTCCAGTTCGGGTGACCCACCCCACCGACCAAACGAATCGCCGAGAGGCCGAGAAGGAGAGACAGTGAACGACATCTGGATCCTCGGGATCAACATGACCAAGTTCGGCAAGCACATCGACCGTGACGTGGTCGACCTCGCCTCGGAGGCCGTGATGGCGGCGCTCGACGACGGTGGCGTCACGATGGCCGACATGGGCGTCCTCGCCGCCGGCAACCTGATGGGATCGGGCGGCATCGGCCAGCAGATCCAGAAACAGGTCGGCCAGACCGGCATCCCCGTCTACAACGTGTCGAACGCCTGCGCCACCGGCGCCACGGCGCTGCGCACGGCGATCATGTCGATCAAGGCCGGCGAGAGCGACATGGGTCTCGCCGTCGGCGTCGAGAAGCTCGCCGGTGTCGGTCTGCTCGGCGGAGGTGGACGCGCCAAGAAGGACGGCAACGAATGGGAGCCCCAGGGCCGCTTCGGAGCCGTGACCTCCACCGACGGCCGCATCGGTACCGACACCATGCCGGGCGTGTTCGCCCAGGTCGGCATGGAGTACGGCCACAAGTACGGCGGCGCCGACTTCGAGCTGTTCGCGAAGATCTCCGAGAAGAACCACGCCCACTCCACCCTCAACCCCCTGGCGGCCTACTCGAAACGCTTCACGCTCGAGGAGATCATGGGCGACATGATGATCGCCTACCCGAACACCCGCCCGATGTGCTCGGCCAACTGCGACGGCGCAGCAGCGGCGGTGGTGGTGAGCGGCGAGAAACTCAAGACGCTGTCACTCGAACAGCAGCGGCGCGCCGTGAAGGTGTCGGCCTCGGTACTGACATCCGATCCGTGGCAGGAAGCCTGCCAGGTGCTTCCCGACGTGAACACGCTCACCCGCAACGCGGCGAGGACCGCCTACGAACAAGCGGGCATCGGCCCCGACGATCTCGACCTCGTCGAATTGCACGACTGCTTCGCCACCGCCGAGCTGGTCCACTACGACAACCTCGGACTGTGCGAAGAAGGCGGCGCCGTCGACTTCTTCAACTCCGGTGCCCCGTGGCGTGACGGCTCGCTGCCGGTGAACGTCTCGGGCGGCCTGCAGTCGAAGGGGCACCCGATCTCGGCGACCGGCATCGCCAACATCTGGGAGGTCTGCCATCACCTGCGTGGTGAAGCAGGCGACCGCCAGATCGAAGGTGCCAAGGTCGGCCTCGCTCACGTGATCGGCCTCGGCTCGGCCTGCGGCGTGCACATCCTCGAGAAATCCGCCGCCTGAGGTCGAGATGTAACGATTGGTGTCTGACACCAATCGTTACATCTTGAGGGTGGTGCCGCCGTCGACGACGAAGATCTCGCCGGTCGTGTACTTGTTGCGCAGCAGCGCCAGCACCGCTTCGGCGCAGTCGTCCGGCGTCGCCGATCGCGGGATGGGCGCGATTCTGGCGATCGCGGCGTGGATCGCGTCCCAGTCCTCGGTCCACGGCGTGGCCACCAGGCCCGGCGCGACGGCGTTCACGCGGATCGGGCCGTAGCTCTTCGCCAGCAGCAGCGTCATGTGGTTCAGCGCCGCCTTGGTCATCGCGTAGGCCATCGACGAACCGACCGGCCGCAACCCGGCCATCGAAGTGATGTTGACGATGTTGGGGTCGGCGGACGTGCGCAGGTGCGGGATCGCCCGCTTGGTGAGCCACCACGTACCGAACACGTTGACGTCGAAGGTCTTTCGGAAGATCTCGTCGGTCAGCTCGTCGAGATGCTCGTGCGGGATCGACGTGGTCCAGCCGGCGTTGTTGATCAGGAAGTCGAGCTGTCCGTAGCGTTCGATCGTGTCGTCGATCAGGCCGTGCGCCTCGTCCTGGTTGCTGATGTCGGCGCGCAGGTAGCACGACTCGCCGGGCAGCGACGCCGACACGGCTTCGCCGGCCTCGACCGACGACGACGAGTTGACGACCACCGTGGCGCCCAACGCGGACAGTCGTCGGGCGGTCTCCTCACCGATGCCACTCGACGATCCGGTGACGATCGCGACACGATCATTGAATTCGGTCATGGTCGGACCGTACCCGTTCGGATCGCGACGATCTCAGGCGGGTCGTCGACGTCAGCTGACGCGGTCGGCGGGCGGGACGACCACCACGGGCCGGTCGCAGTGGTGCACCACGTGATGGCTCGTACTGCCGAGCGCCTGCTCGTCACCGATGCCACGCGACCCCACCACCACGAACGAGGCGTCGAGTGCAGTCCCCATCTTCAGCAACACGTCGGGAGGGCTTCCGTAGACCAGCTCGGCACGCCACCGGAGGTCGCGGGCGCCGGCGAGCGCGGCACACCACTCGAGCCGCAGCAACCGTTCCAGGTCGTCACGATGGCCCTCGGACGGCACGTGGCGGCCGTCGATCACCGTCATCAGCCCGATCGCGTGGAACACCGCCAGGTCGAGATCGAACCGGCGGGCGACCTCGGCAGCCATCGAGAGCGCCCGCTGGGCATTCGGTGAGCCGTCGACGCCCACGATCACCGGGCCGGTGCTGACGACGCTGGGAGAGGGATCGACCGTGGCGGACATCACCACCGATCCTAGAGTCGATGTCGTGACCACCCTGCAATTCCTGGGCGCCACCGGCACCGTCACCGGGAGTCGATTCCTGGTGCGCAGCGATCGGGCGACCGTGCTGGTCGACGCCGGCCTGTTCCAAGGTGCCAAACGCGACAGGCTCGCCAACTGGGAACCGTTCCCGGTCGACCCTGCCACGATCGATGCAGTGGTGGTGACCCACGCCCACATCGACCACAGCGGCTGGCTGCCGGGCCTTGCCCGCGACGGGTTCACCGGGCCGGTCTTCGCCACCACCTCCACCCGTGACCTCTGCAGGATCCTGCTGCCCGACGCCGCGCACCTGCAGGAGGAACAGGCCCGCTTCGCGAACGAACGCGGCTTCAGCAAACACCATCCGGCACTGCCGCTCTACACATCGCAGGACGCCGAGGCGGCGATCGCGCTCCTCGAGGGCGTCGGCTTCGACGACCCGGTCGAGGTGGCCGACGGCATCGTCGCCCGGTTCGTGCCCGCCGGCCACATCCTCGGGTCAGCCAGCATCCATCTGACGATCACCGACGGGACCGGCACCACGACGCTGCTGGTGAGCGGCGACCTCGGTCGAGGCGACCACCCGCTCGTCCCTGGGCCCGGCGTCGCTCCGGCTGCGAGCACGGTGCTGGTCGAATCGACGTACGGCGGCTCGTTGCATCCCGACGAAGCCGACGAGATCGCCGGATTCGCCGACGTGATCAGCCGATCCGCGAAACGGGGCGGGATCGTGCTCATCCCGGCGTTCGCCGTCGACCGGACCGAAGTGCTGTTGACCGTGTTGCACGACCTGATGGCACACGGACGCGTGCCGACCCTGCCCGTCTACGTCGACAGCCCGATGGCACTGCGCGTGCTCGACGTCTACCGATCGGCGATGCGTGCCGCCGACCCACTCCAGAGCAAACCGGCGCCACCGCGCAGCGACGGGCGCGACGTGTTCGATCCGGGCGGCGGACTGCACGAGTGCCCGACGGTCGAGGACTCGAAGTCGTTGAACGAGCTGACCGCCCCGGCAATCATCATCTCGGCCTCGGGCATGGCCGCCGGCGGCCGGGTGTTGCACCACCTCGCCCGACTCCTTCCCGATCACCGCAACAGCGTGGTGCTGTGCGGGTTCCAGGCGGCCGGGACCCGGGGGCGTGCACTGGCCGACGGCGCCCGCTCCCTCAAGATGCTCGGCCGGTACGTGCCGGTTCGATCCGAAGTGGCGGTGTTGCGCTCGCTGTCGGTGCATGCCGACGCGGACGGGCTGCACGCATGGATCGCAGGTCTCACCGAGGAGCCCGACACGGTGTTCGTGGTGCACGGCGAGCCGGACGCGAGCGCCGCGCTCGCCGCCCGTCTGGTCGACGACGACATCAACGCCGTGGTCCCCACCCAGTTCGAGATGGTTCGACTCGGCTGAGACTCGTCACGTCGAGTTGACGAAGGGCCCTGCACCGAGGGGGCCTCGTCGGCTTGAATGGCACCATGGACGAACGACAGCAAGCCACCGAGATCCTGAGCGAGTCCGAGTGCTGGACGCTGCTCGGCTCGGCCAAGGTCGGTCGACTCGCCGTCGACATCGCCGGTCAGCCGGACATCTTCCCGATCAACTTCGTGGTCGACAAGAGCGGCATCGTGTTCCGCAGCGCTGCCGGCACCAAGCTCGCCGGTGCAGTGCTCAACCAGTTCGTGGCGTTCGAGATCGACGGCTACGAACCCGGCGAGCGGACGGCATGGAGCGTGGTCGTCAAGGGTCAGGCCCGACCGATCGAGCGGATGCAGGAGGTCTTCGACGCCGAGGATCTCCCCCTGTTTCCGTGGCTCGCATGGGACAAGCCGAACTTCGTGCGGATCGAGCCGACGGTGGTGACCGGCCGGCGGTATCACATCGTCGACGACGCGAACCCGGACGCGTCGTTGGGCTGGTCGCCCACCGAGGCGGACGCCGACTCGCTGGCTGCAGCCCCGGCGCCGGATGCCGACTTCCACCCCGGCGAACCGAAACTGCACGCCGACTGAGCGCTCAGCGGCTGGGCACCACGACCACGGGCAGGGACGCATCGTGGAGGAGCCAGGTGCTCACCGACCCGAGCAACCCGGCCGCGATGAGACCCCGGCCACGCGATCCCACCACGATCAGGTCGGCACCGGCCTGGGCATCGGCCAGGGCCTGGCGTGCCTCCTGCAGCACGATCGAACGTTGGGCACGATGATCGGGATCGATCGCGTCGAGCGCCTCGGTGATGCGTTGCTCCTCCTGCTCGATCTCGTCGGCGAACCGGCTGCGGCCCACTTCGTCGTCGAGCCAGGACGCGACCTCGATCGCTGCGATCACCCGCACCCGGGCGGCGGCGTCGGCGAATCCGAGCGCCCAGCGCAACGCCTCGGCTGCGTGATCGCTGCCGTCGAAACCGACCACGATCGACGACGCCGCACCCGTGGCATCGTCCGGTACCACGGCCACCGGAGCATGTGAGTGCGTCACGCAGTACTGGCTCACCGACCCGAGGAGATGGTGGCGCAGCTCACCACTGCCGGTGCGGCCGATCACGAGGAGGTCGGCATCGACCGACGAGTCGACCAGGACGTGCTGGGCTTGCCCCTCGACGACGGACGCATGCACGTCGACACCGTCGATCGCCGTCGATTCGATCGCCACGTCGACGTCGTGGCCGGCCGTGGCGGCGAGGCCGAGTTCGTCGACACCGAACCCACGCTTCGCGGTGAACACCGCCATGATCGTCGGCACGTGGAACGCGCCGAGCGCGGTGATCTCCACGTCACGCCCGGCTGCCTGGCCGACCGTCCATCGCAGCGCGTCGACCGCGGCGTCCGATCCATCGATACCAACGATCCAGCGAGCTGTCATGGCGTCGAGTATCGCCCGCGCCCCGCCGTGTCGCCAAGGGCCGAAGGCCCGCTCCCGGCGACACGCCGGCGGTGACATTCGGCCCTGGCCCCGCCGCCGCCGATGGACGACGATCGGCAACGGAGGGATTGTCGTGGAACACGAGCCGCTCGAGGAGCTGTCGGAGTCCGAGTGCTGGGCACTGCTGCGCACCGTCGACCTCGGTCGTCTCGCCACCCCGACCGCCGGCGACGGCATCGACGTGTTCCCGGTCAACCATGTGGTCGACCAGGGCTCGATCGTGTTCCGCACCGCCACGGGAACCAAGCTCACCAGCGCCCTCGAGGCCGCCGAGGTGGCGTTCGAGGCCGACAACGCCGCGCCCACCTTCGACCGCCAGGTCGAGCGCCGCGACGACCCCTGGAGCGTGGTCATTCGCGGGACGGCCGAGCTGATCACACGACAGACCGACCTGTTCGACACCTTCGAACTCTCCGTTCGCCCCTGGCACGTGTCGGACAAGCCGTACTTCGTCCGTGTCATGCCGACCTCGATCTCCGGCCGACGCTTCCGAATCGACCCGGACCGCTGACATCATCCGCCCACCACCGCAAGGAGACACCATGGTCCAGCACCTGATCGTTCCGGTCGACGGATCCGACGCGTCGTGGCGCGCGGCCGACGTCGCCGTCACACTTGCCCGGCGTGGCGACGCGACGGTCGATGTGATCGAGGTCGTGTTCGACCAGCACGACGCGCCGGACGCCGAGACCCGTCTGGCCGAACGCCTCGAGCAACACGACACCGTCGGGGTGCCGGTGTCGACGCACGTGCGTGTGGCCACCGAGAGCGTGGCTCAGGTCATCGGCAACGAGGTCGAACAGCACCCCGAGGTGACGGTGGTCCTCGCGTCGCACGGCCGCGGGCGCTCGGCGGCGTTGCTCGGCAGCGTGACCGAGGAGCTGCTGGAACGGATCTTCGGCCCGGTACTCGTCGTCGGACCGCATGTCACCAACAGCCGATTCGACGGCCCGATCATCGCCACCGTCGACGGCTCTGGCGCATCCGAGTCGGTCCTGCCGTTGGCGGCCGCATGGGGGATCGAGCTCGAGAGCGAGCCCTGGATCGTCGAGGTGACCGATCCGGGAACCGCTGTCTCGGCGGATGTGAGCGAGTCCGCCTACCCGGCACGTCTCGCCCGCCGTCTCGCCAGGGACTCCGGCCACCCGGTGCAGTTCGAAGTCCTCCACGGCGAACACGTCCACGATGAGGTGGCCGACTTCGCCTCGTCGATCGACGCATCGTTGATCGTGGCCAGCACTCGTGGGCGAACCGGGATGTCACGGTTCGTCATCGGGAGCACGGCAGCAGCCATCGTGCGCCACGCCCCCTGCCCGGTGCTGTTGGTGCGACCACCACACCTGCACCACTGAGCCACCCACCGGTCGCGCCCACGTGCGCACACTCGCGCTCGACGCCACGCGCCGTATCATGGAGGGCTGATGAACCGCACCGAGCTCGCAGGAGCCTTGTTCGACTCCTGTCCGGATGGGGTCATGATCGTCGACCACGACGGCGTCATCCAGCTCGCGAATCCGATGGCCGGAGCACTGTTCGGCATCGCCGACGATGCGCTCGTCGGATCGTCGGTCGACGCCCTCGTACCACCCGAGTTCCGCCACTCGCACCCCCAGCGCCGCACGTCGTACACCGCAGCGCCGACGACGCGACCGATGGGGACCGGCCTCGAACTGTTCGCCCAGCACAGCTCCGGTGAGATGTTCCCTGTCGAGATCAGCCTCAGTCCGTGCACGATCGACGGCGAGCGGTACACGATGGCCACCGTTCGTGATGTCAGCGACCGTCAGGAGTCCGCCTCACGGATGGCAATGCTGCAGGATCGTGAACGCATCGCTCGCGACCTGCACGACATGGTGATCCAGCGGCTCTTCGCCGCCGGCATGAGCCTCCAGGCGGTGCAGACCGCGGCCGAACCCCCGATGGTCGCCGAGCGCATCGCAGCCACGATCAACGAGCTCGACGACACCATCCGCGAACTCCGAGCGGCGATCTTCCGCCTCGGCCAGCACAACGAGAAGCGGACGCTGTCGGCCCAGATCACCGAGATCGTGCACGAGCGTGGCCGACACCTCGGCTTCGAGCCGAACCTGCATCTCAGCGGCGACATCGACCTGCTGCCCGACTTCATCGCCGACCAACTCGTGGCAACCATCACCGAGGGTCTGTCGAACGTGGCCCGTCACGCCAACGCCACGGGTGCGAGCGTCGTCGTCGACTGCATCGCCGACCGCGTCACGTTGCGCATCAGCGACGACGGTGTCGGCCTGCCGAGCGAGCCGAAACGGTCGGGCGGCCTGTCGAACATGATGTGGCGCGCCGCCGAACTCGGCGGCAGCTGCACCGTCGGGCCGAACGATCCGAGCGGCACCAGCCTGGCCTGGAACGTGCCGGTCTGAGTCAGCGCACCGCGTCGGATCACATCTCGTTGCGGTGCCGTTCGACGAGACGCGCCGCGAGAGCTGCCGCTTCGGTTCGTCGTGACATCCCCAACTTCGCCAAGAGATTCGACACGTAGTTCTTGACCGTCTTCTCCGCCAGGTACATCTCCTGGGCGATCTGGCGATTGGTGTACCCCTCGCCGATGAGGTCGAAGATGCGTCGCTCCTGAGCCGTGAGATCTTCGAGCCGCCCTTCTTCGCTGTCGCGCAGACGTCGACTCGCGAGACGCACCTCGGCGTCATCGAGGTAGCGACGGCCGTCGGCGACGCCACGGATGGCGTCGACCAGTTCGTTGCTGCGGATCTGCTTCAGCACGAAACCGGCCGCCCCGGCGAGTCCGGCGTCGACGAGTGCCCGGTCGCTGTCGAACGACGTGAGGATCAGCACATGGACGTCGGGGAAGTCGCGGGTGATCTGTCGGCACACGTCGATGCCGTTGTGCTCGCCCTCGCCGAGACGCACGTCGAGCACCGCCACGTCTGGTGAGTGCTCACGGATGCCGGCGATCGCCTCGTCGGCGGTTCCGGCCTCCCCGACGACGGTGAGGTCGGACTCGGCCTCGAGCGCAGCAGCGATGCCTCGGCGAACCACTTCGTGGTCGTCGAGCAGGAAGACACGGATCATGGACGACATTGTCGCTCATGCGGCCGGTCGTCGGTGTCATCACCCGACCATTCAGGCACCCACGGGTCCGGTCAGTGTCCGATGGGGAGCACGGCGATCGGTCGGTGCACGTGGTGCAGCAGCCACGTCGACACCGAGCCGAGCAGTGCGGCTCCCACCGCTCCGTGACCGCGAGCGCCGACGACGACGAGGTCGGCGTCCTCGGCCTGCCCGGCCAGCACCGAGCGCGGCGTACCGCGAATGAACTCGCGTTCCAGGGTGACGTCCCCGGCAGTTGCGAGGTCGGCGACGGTGTCGACGAGATGATGGAATCGTTCGGCGGCGAGGTCGCTCGCGTCGGGGAAGAAGAACGCATCCGCGCCGACGGCCAGCGGCGTGGCGTCCCACACCCAGGCGACCACCACAGTGCCGCCAGGTGCCGCGAACTGGATCGCCCAACGCAACGCCATCATCGAGTTCGGTGAGCCGTCGCATCCGACGAGGATCCGTTCGGCCCGCTTCGGCTCGGCGTCACCGGGGACGACCACCGTCGGAGTCGAAGCATGGGTGGCGCACTGGGTGCTGGTCGATCCGAGCAGCAGGCGGGTGAAGCCGCCGCGACCCCGGCTCCCGATCACCAGCAACGCCGCCGACTCGGATGCTTCGAGCAGCACCTCGGCCGGACCACCGTGCCCGACGGTCGCGTCGATGGGCAG
The DNA here is from genome assembly GCA_964549065.1 of uncultured Ilumatobacteraceae bacterium. Taxonomy (GTDB): domain Bacteria; phylum Actinomycetota; class Acidimicrobiia; order Acidimicrobiales; family Ilumatobacteraceae; genus Sva-07. The sequence continues at coordinate 5,420 of CAZJUC010000036.1, read as the reverse complement.
GTCGACGCGATCGCTCAGGGTCTTCGCCACCTCGGTGACGTCGTGGGCGGCGGCATCGTGCAGCGCGGAGTCGTCGAACGGCACCGCCACCGGCGCCGACATCGGGTACGCACCGGTCACCGGTGCCTGCCAGGCGGTCACCAGCTCGACGGCGGCTCCGCGGCCGTCGACGTTGGCCACCACCCACTCGAGGGCGTTGGCCGCGCAGTCCGACCCGTCGAGACCGACCACCCAGGTGCCGAGCGCTCGGGCGCGCCCCGATGGTTCCGACGTGGCCTCCTTGACCGTTTCGCGCGTCATCGCCACGGGCTCACTCTCCTTCGCCGGCACGTCCCCCGGCTCGTGCTGTCGTGACGCATCCACGTCCATTGCACAGATGAAGCCACGCGACGGGTTGAGATGGCAGGGCCAAAGGTCACGCGGCGACCCGCACTCTCGACGTGCTGACCTTGGCCCCTGTCGGCCACCGCTCGGCGATGTGACCATGGAATCGACCGAGACGATTCGACCCGACCATCTGGGCCGACACCCCGAGGAGAACCCATGACCGACGACTTCCCCGCACTGCGCACCGAACTCCGCCAGGGCTATCGCGACCTGATGCAGGCGATCCCGGACCAGATGAAGGGCTTCGGCGACCTCCACCGTGCCGCAGTGAAGGACGGCGCTCTGCCCCAGGCGACCAAGGAGTTGATGGCCGTCGCGATCGCGATCTGCACGCGCTGCGACGACTGCATCACGCTGCACATGCACGACGCCATCCGAGCGGGGGCGACTGCCGAGATGGTGCACGAGACACTCGGTGTCGCACTGCTGATGGGCGGTGGACCCGCGTCGACGTACGCGACCCACGCCATGCGCGCCTTCGAACAGTTCAGCGAATAGCGGGTGCAGGATGGACTCGAACATCACACCCGGACCCAGCGAACGACGGTCGGTCGACGACGAGGGCACGGAGGCGTCGTTCGACTGGAGCACCGCCTGGGCCGAACTGCGCAGCGACGGTGGATCGGGGCAGCCCGACAGCGTCAACATCAGCGATCTGGCCGTCGATCGCCACGTCAGGGACGGCCGGGGCGATCGGGTGGCATTGCGATTCATCGGTCGCGAGCGTGACGACATCGACGAGCCGGTCGACATCACCTACGCACGGTTGGCCCGCCGGACGAGTCGATTCGCCGGCGCACTGCGGGGCCGGGGCTTCGGGGCGGGGACCGCCGTGGCGACCCTCGCCGGCCGTGTCCCCGACCTGTACGTCGCCGCGCTCGGCACGTTGAAGGCACAGGGCACGTTCACCCCGCTGTTCTCGGCATTCGGACCCGACCCGATCGCGCAACGAATGAACCTCGGCCGCATCCAGATCCTGGTGACGACGCCCCTGCTGTACCGCCGCAAGGTGGCGCCGATCCTCGACCGCTTGCCCCACCTCGACCTCGTCCTGGTGTGCGGCAGCACCGAGGACGCCGTCGGTGGCCGGTCCGCTCAGGTTCGGCCGCAGGTGATGTCGTTCGGTGCGTTCCTCAGCGAGGGACGTGACGACTTCGATGCCGGCCCGACCGATCCGGAGACCCCGGCACTGCTGCACTTCACGAGCGGGACCACCGGTCAGCCCAAGGGGGCGGTCCACGTCCACGCCGCCGTCGTCACCCACCATGTCACCGGGCGCCTGGCGCTCGACCTGCACGACGACGACACGTTCTGGTGCACCGCCGATCCGGGCTGGGTCACCGGTACGTCGTACGGCATCATCTCCCCGCTCACCAACGGCGTCACCAGCATCGTCGACGAAGCCGAGTTCGACGCCGAACGCTGGTACCGGATCCTCGAGCGCCACGCCGTCGACGTCTTCTACACGGCGCCAACGGCGATCCGCATGCTGCAGCGCGCCGGCAGCGACCTCGCGGCGGCGACCGACCTCTCGCACCTGCGACTGCTCGCGAGCGTGGGCGAACCGCTCGACGCAGAGGCCGTCCGCTGGTGCGAGGACACCTTCGGGGTGCCGGTGATCGACACCTGGTGGCAGACCGAGACCGGCGGCATCATGATCTCGAACCGACGCTCACAGCCGGTGCGTCCGGGTTCGATGGGACGGCCGCTGCCCGGCATCACCGCCACGCTGCTCGAACGCGACCCCGACGGTGACATCGTGACCGACCCCGACGGCACGCCACGACAGGTCGACGATCCGGAGCAGACCGGAGAGCTGGCGCTGCGAACCGGCTGGCCGTCGATGTTCCGGACCTACCTCGATCAACCGGAGCGGTACGAGCGCGCGTTCGTCGACGGCTGGTACTGCACCGGTGATCTCGCTCGCCGCGACGACGACGGCTACTACTGGTTCGTCGGACGCGGCGACGACGTCATCAAGACCTCGGGGCACCTGATCGGTCCGTTCGAGGTCGAGTCGGCGCTGAACGAGCACCCGGCGGTCGCCGAGACGGGTGTCATCGGGAAACCGGATCCCACGGCGGGGGCGATCGTGAAGGCGTTCGTGGTGCTGGCCTCCGGGCGAACGCCGAGTACCGAGCTTCATCGGGAGTTGCTCGGCCACGCCCGAGCGCGGCTGGGTGCAGCGGTGGCGCCCCGCGAGATCGACTTCGTCGACGATCTGCCCCACACCAGGAGCGGCAAGATCATGCGACGTGTCCTCAGGGCGCGCGAGCTCGGCGAGGACGAAGGCGACACGTCCACCCTCGAGACCCCGCAGGAGCGCACGTGAAGGACGACCTCGAACTGCAACGTCGCCTCATGGGCGACATGATCCGGATCCGCGTGTTCGAGGAGCGGTGCGCCGAGCTGTACGGCGAGTCGAAGATTCGCGGGTTCCTGCACCTCTACATCGGCGAAGAGGCGGTGGCGGCGGGCGTGATGGGGTGCCTCAACGACGACGACACCGTGCTCGCAACCTACCGAGAGCACGGCCATGCGCTCCTGCGCGGCGTCTCGGCCGAGTCGATCATGAGCGAGATGTTCGGCAAGTCCACCGGATGCTCCGGCGGGCGGGGCGGATCGATGCATCTCTTCGACGCAGCGACACGCTTCTTCGGCGGCAACGCGATCGTCGGCGGCCACCTCCCACTCGCAGTCGGGCTCGGACTGGCCGACCAGATGCTCGGACACGACGGGGCGGTCACCGTGTGCTTCTTCGGTGAGGGAGCCATGGCCGAGGGCGAATTCCACGAGGCGATGAACCTGGCCGCGCTCTGGAAGCTGCCGGTGCTGTTCTGCTGCGAGAACAACCGGTACGCGATGGGGACCTCGTTGGAGTCGAGCGAGTCACAGGTCGACCTGGCGCTGAAGGCCTCCAGTTACGCGATCCCGGCATGGAGCGTCGACGGCATGGACGTGATGGAGGTCCATCGCGCTGCGACGAAGGCACTGACGGCGATCCGTGCCGGCGGCGGCCCGATGTTCGTCGAATTCCAGACGTACCGATTCCGGGCTCATTCGATGTTCGATCCCGACCTGTACCGAGATCCCGACGAGGTCGAGCGGTGGAAGCAACGGGACCCGATCTCCACGTTCGCGGACCGGCTGGTCGCTGACGGCGTGCTGAACAGCGACGACCTCGACGCCATGTGGACAGCAGCTCGCGACGAGACCGAGGCCGCAGTCAGCGCCGCCGACGCAGCCCTGGACGAATCCGTCGACACCCTGCTCGACCACGTCCTCCGTCCCACCGAACTCGCGGCTCCCGACGACCCGGGTACAGGGAGTCGCTCCGAACTCGACGAGGTGTGGCCATGAGCGAACCGGCAACCATCACGTACCGCGAGGCGATGCGCGACGCGCTCCGTGAGGCGCTGGCCACCGACGACCGGGTGTTCATCATGGGCGAGGACGTCGCCGACTACGGCGGCACCTACGCCGTCACCAAGGGCCTCTTCGAGGAGTTCGGTCGCGACCGGGTGCGCAACACACCCTTGTCCGAATCGGGTTTCGTCGGTGCCGGTATCGGTGCCGCGCTCGGGGGCCTCCGACCGATCGTGGAGATCATGACGGTCAACTTCAGCCTGCTCGCACTCGATCAGTTGGTCAACACCGCCGCCACGCTGCTCCACATGTCGGGCGGCCAGCTCAACGTGCCGCTGGTGGTCCGTACGACCACCGGCGCCGGCCGGCAACTGGCGGCGCAGCACTCGCACAGCCTCGAAGGCTGGTTCGCGCACGTCCCCGGCCTCAAGGTGATCGCCCCGGCCACGCCGTCCGATGCCAGGTGGATGCTGCCGACCGCGCTCGCCGACCCGAACCCCGTGATCATCTTCGAGCACTCCGGGCTCTACAACGAGCGCGGACCGGTCGACCAGGCAGGCGGACCGGTCGGCATCGAACACGCCGAGGTCTGCCGCTCCGGCGACCACCTGACGATCGTCGCGTGGGCGGGGATGCTGCCCAAGGCGATCGAGGCCGCCGACCAGCTCGCCGCCGACGGAGTCTCCGCCGACGTGATCGACCTCCGATCGTTGCGACCGATCGACCTGGCCACGATCAACGCATCCGTGCAGCGGACCCATCGCGCGCTCGTCGTCGACGAAGGCTGGCGGACCGGTGGCCTGAATGCAGAGATCGCCGCTGCGATCACCGAGACGTGTTTCTGGACACTCGATGCCCCGGTTGCGCGGCTCGCGGCGATCGAAGTCCCGGTCCCCTACGCCAAACACCTCGAGACCGCCGCGATCCCCCAGGTCGACGACATCGTGGCGGCGGCACACGACCTCACGGGCGGCACGACGTGACCGAGTCGCACGACGACTTCTTCGACTACACGCTCCCGTCGCTCGGCGCCGACATGGACGAGGGCCGGGTGACCGAGTGGCGAGTGGCACTCGGCGACACCGTGCACCGCGGTGACCTGATCGCCGTCGTCGAGACCGAGAAGTCCGACATCGACGTCGAGATCTGGCACGACGGTGTCGTCGAGGAGTTCCTCGTCGACGTGGGTCAGCTCGTCGACGTCGGCACCCCGATCGCCCGACTGCGCACCGTCGAGGGAGCGAGCCCGCCGCCACCCGCCGAGACGGCGCCGTCGACCGAGCCGGCACCGTCGACCGAGCAACCGCCGTCGACCGAGCAGTCGCGCTCGTCACCGCGCGTGCACATGGCGCCGCCACCTCCACCGGCGCCGTCGACCGGGCGGCCGCCCTCGTCACCGCTGGCGCGACGGCTGGCGTCCGAACGAGGCATCGACCTCGGTGCGCTGCGCGGCAGTGGGCCCGGCGGCGCCATCGTCGAGGCTGACGTGGCCGCTGCAACGGCAACTGCGGCTCCGACGCCGCCACCCCGGGCGGCCGACTCGATGCGGTCGCTGATCGCCGAACGCATGTCGACGGCGAACCGCGAGATCCCGCACTACCACCTCTCGCGTGACCTCGACCTGGGCCCGCTCGAGACGTGGTTGGCCGATCACAACACCGACCGCC
>CAZJUC010000035.1:0-20265 GCA_964549065.1 uncultured Ilumatobacteraceae bacterium | reverse complement strand
ACGCTCGCACCCGCAAGGGCCCGAAGCGCACCGTGGCCAACAAGAAGAAGGCAGTCCGCAAGTGAAGGATCAGCAGTAATGGCGAAGCAGACCGCGAGCCGTCGTCCGCGCAAGCGCGACCGCAAGAACGTCAGCACGGGCATCGTGCACATCAAGAGTTCGTTCAACAACACGATCGTCTCGATCACCGACACCGAGGGCAACGTCATCGCCTGGGCGTCGTCGGGGGGCGTCGGGTTCAAGGGCAGCCGCAAGAGCACGCCGTACGCCGCGCAGCAGGCCGCCGAGAAGGCCGGCAAGGCCGCCATCGAGCACGGCATGCGTCGCGCCGAGGTGCAGGTCAAGGGCCCCGGCTCCGGCCGCGACACAGCGGTGCGCTCGATCCAGCAGACCGGCATCGAGGTCACCTCGATCAAGGACGTCACACCGGTTCCCCACAACGGGTGCCGCCAGCCGAAGCGTCGGCGCGGGTAAGGAGAACACAGGACATGGCTCGTTACACCGGACCCAAGGTGCGCATCTCGCGCCGCCTGTCGGTCAACATCTTCGAGAACGAAAAAGGTCGTCAGGCGCTCGAGCGTCGACCCTTTCCTCCCGGCCAGCACGGACGCACCCGTCGCCGCAACGCCGGCAGTGAGTACCTCGCCCAGATGCAGGAGAAGCAGAAGGCGAAGTACATCTACGGTGTGCTCGAGAAGCAGTTCCACAAGACCTACCTCGAGGCCCAGCGTCTGCAGGGGCCCACGGGCGAGATCCTCCTGCGTCTCCTCGAACAGCGTCTCGACAACGTCGTGTACCGCGCCGGCTGGGCGTCGAGCCGTCCGCAGGCCCGTCAGTTCGTGAACCACGGTCTGATCCAGGTGGATGGCAAGCGCGTCGACATCGCCAGCTTCCGCTGCAAGAAGGGTCACGTCGTCTCGCTGTCGCCCAAGGCGCAGAAGATGATCGTGATCCAGCACAACATCGACACCCTCGACCGTTCGCTGGTCGGATGGCTCGAGGCGAGCGACGGCGGCAAGGCCGTCACCGTGCGCAGCCTGCCCGAGCGTGAGCACATCGACATCCCCGTGCGCGAGTCGCTCATCGTCGAGCTCTACTCCAAGTAATCCCGTTTCTCGAACATCCCCGCTCGTCACCCGAACACCCGGAAAGGTCCCGGCACCAATGCTCGTCATGCAGCGCCCCACCATCGAAGCTCTCGGTGAGGAGTCCGACAACCACGGCCACTTCGCCGTGGGCCCACTCGAGCCCGGCTTCGGCCACACGCTCGGCAACTCCCTGCGCCGCACGTTGTTGTCGTCGATCCCCGGCGCAGCGATCACCACGGCTCGCTTCGACGATTCGCTCCACGAGTTCGACACGATCCCCGGCGTCGCCGAGGACGTCACCGACATCATCTTGAACCTCAAGGACATCGTCGTCACCTCCGAGTCGGAGGACGCCGTCACGATGCGCCTCGACGCCCGTGGCGCCGGTGCCGTCACCGCCGGCGACATCGAGTGCCCGGCCGACGTCGAGGTCCTCAACAAGGACCTGCACATCGCCACGCTCAACAGCAAGGGCCGCCTCGCCATCGACCTCACCGTCGAGCAGGGTCGCGGCTACCTGTCGAGCAACCGTGAAGACGAGACCCGCACCATCGGTGTCATCCCCATCGACGCCATCTTCAGCCCGGTCCGTCGCGTGGCGTTCGAGGTCGAGCCCACCCGTGTCGAGCAGTCCACCAACTACGACCGTCTCGTGCTCGAGATCGAGACCGACGGGTCCATCACCCCGGCCGACGCGCTCGCCTCGGCGGGAGCCACGCTGCGCTCGCTCGTGGATCTGGTCGCCACCATGGCCGAGGAGCCCAAGGGGCTCGAGCTGGGCGAGGTCGTCGACACCACGGTCAGCTCGCCCGACCTCGACCTGCCGATCGAGGACCTCGATCTGTCGGAGCGTCCCAACAACTGCCTCAAGCGGGCCCAGGTCAACACGGTGGGCGAACTGCTCACCAAGACCGAGGACGACCTGCTGAACATCACCAACTTCGGCCAGAAGAGCCTCGACGAGGTCAAGGCCAAGCTCGACGAGCGCGGCCTCACGCTGCGCGGCTGATCGCTGCGACGCACCCACACGAAAGACACGATCCGACATGCCAACTCCACGCCGCTCCCGCCGCTTCGGCAGCTCCGCCGCCCACCAGCGCCTGATGATGGCCAACCTCGCTGCGTCGCTGTTCGCCGCTGAGGCGATCACCACCTCCGAGGCAAAGGCCAAACACCTTCGCCCCATCGCCGAGAAGCTGATCACCAAGGCGAAGAAGGCCCAGGAAGAGGGCCCGATGCAGGTGCACCGCATTCGTCAGATCGAGGCCTTCCTCGGCGACAAGGAGATGACGTACAAGCTGGTGCACGACGTGGCCCCGCGCTACGCCGAACGCAACGGTGGCTACACCAGGATCCTGAAGATGGGCGGTCGCTCCGGCGACAACGCCCAGATGGCCCGCATCGAACTCGTCTGAGCGCGAACGGAGTCGTTGCGTGTCCGACACGCGCAACCTCCGCCTGACCGTCGCCTACGACGGCACCGACTTCCGCGGCTTCGCCGAGAGCGATGGCGTCCGCACGGTGCTCGGCGAACTCCGTCGTGCCGTCGAGACCGTCGTTCGACGACCGGTCGAGTTGACCGGTGCCGGCCGGACCGATGCCGGTGTCCACGGCTGGGGCCAGGTGATCTCGGGGGAACTGCCCGCCACCGTCGATCTCGGGCGACTCGTGCGCAGCGTCAACGCGCTCTGCGGCCCCGACATCTCCGTGCGCGACGCAGCGTGGGCCGAGGCGACGTTCTCCGCCAGGTTCTCCGCGACCAGTCGGACGTATCGGTATCAGATCTGGAACACCGGGTCCGGGAATCCCTTGCTCGCCCGCTCGGCGTGGCACGTGCCGCACACCCTCGACCTGGTCGCGATGAACGCTGCTGCCGAGCACCTCCTCGGAGAGCACGACTTCTCGTCGTTCTGCCGTCGTCCGAAACCGGCGCCAGGTTTCGGCGAGCCGAGTCTGGTGCGCCATCTCCGAACGGCGATCTGGTCGCTCGTCGACGAGGATCAGTGGGAGGCATCGCTGCTGCGCTTCGAGATCTCCGCGTCGTCGTTCTGTCACCAGATGGTGCGCAGCATCGTCGGCACCCTCGTCGAGGTCGGATCGGGTCGGCGTCCGAGCGGCTCGATTCCCGCCACCCTCTCAGCTCGCGATCGCAACGCTGCGGGTCAGGTCGCACCACCCACCGGGCTCGTGCTCTGGTCGGTCGGCTACGACGGCAGCCGCTGGGACGCCTGATCAGCGAGACCCGGTGCTGGATCCGGTCCGTGACCGGGGCTCGTGTCGGTCCACTCGATGCGGGGCAACATCGTCACCAGCTCGTCGCCGGGCACGGCCGGAGCGAACAGCCATCCCTGGAACGCCCGGCAACCGAGTGCCGAGAGGCGGTCTCGCTGATACGGCTGCTCGACCCCTTCGGCGACGCAGTCGAGCTTGAGGTTGTCGCTCAGGCCGAGGATGGCCGTGGTGAGATTGGTGGCCGCCGTGTCGATGTCGATCCCGGCGACGAACCGGCGGTCGATCTTGACGCCGTCGATCGGCAGCTCCAGCAGGTGGGCGAGGCTCGAGTACCCGGTGCCGAAATCGTCGATCGAGACTCGGGTACCCGCGAAGCGCAGCTTCTGCAGGTTCGCCAGGTTCGCTGCGCCGGGAGACAGCAGATCGGTCTCGGTGATCTCGACCACGATCTGTGTCGGGGCAGCACGCGTTCGTCGACACAACTCGAGGAACATCGCTCCGAAGGCAGGTCGCGAGATGGCCTTGGGGTCGATGTTGACGTGGACCTCGATGTGGCCGTGGCCGGCGTCGGCGAGACGGGCCGCGAACTCCAGCGCCTGGCTGAGCACCCGGTCGTCGACCGCTTCGGCCAATCCGGCCATGCGGGCCAACGGGAGGATTTCGCCGACCCCGAGGACACCGCGCAATGGGTGCACCCAGCGCACGAGCGCTTCGACGGCCGTGATCGTGCCGTCGGCGGTGCAGATCGGTTGGTAGAACGGCTGGATCTGTCCGTCGTCGAGCGCCGCGCGCAGCAACTCCAATTGGCGGCGCCGCTCGTTGATGGCATCCACGGAGATGCCACCGGTCTCGGGGTCGGTGAACCGCTTCGCCGACATCAGGTCGTTGCTGGCGCTCACCAGCAACGCATCGAGCACCTCCGGCCGCGGCTCGAAGGCCGAGGCCGTGCGGATGTCGAAGTTGACGTCTTGGCCGTCGATGCTGATCGGCATCGCGACGTCGCGGCGAACACGCTCGCGAAGCATCTCGACCGCGGCTGGGCTGGCCGCCCGGATCGCGAGTACGAACTCGTCGCCACCGAACCGGGCGGTGATCAGCTCGGGCCAGCGGATCCGGTCGATGCGATCCGCGACGGCGGACAGCACGGCGTCGCCGACCGGCTCGCCGTACAACTCGTTGATCGACCGGAAGTGCACGATGTCGACGATCAAGATGCCGAGCCCGCCGCCCTGCTGCATCATCGCGTGGGCTGCTCGCATGAACCCGTCCCGGTTGAGCAGGCCGGTGCGGCTGTCGTGCTCGGCGAGGAATTCGACGCGCTCGCGGGCGTCGGCGAGTGACGTGGCGACCTGGGCACTGATCACGTAGCTCTCGACGACGGGATCGTCGAGCAGGTTGTTGACCGTGAACTCGCACACCAGCGGTGTGCCGTCGGCCGTGAGGACGCGGGCGTCGAGCGTCAAGGACGCTTGCGGTCCGAGCCGTTGCGCAGCATCCAACACGTTGTTGCGGTCGTCCTCGAACAAGTACTCGAGGATCGATCGACCCCGGACGGTCTCGGGGTCGTGTCCGAGCAAACGGGTGACAGCGCCGTTCACCGACCGGACGAGACCCTGCTCGTTGACCAGGATCACCATGCCGTGCATGTTCGCCATCACGGCGCGCAGCACTTCGGTATCACCCTGGTCGAACTCCAAGCGGTGTCGTTCGGTGACGTCCCGTGCGACGATCACGACCAGACCCGCCAACGGATCCGGAACATCGGGATCGCGATAGGTGCCACGGAACTCGAGGTATCGCCACGTGCCCCGACCGGTGCGGATGCGCAACGTGAGCAGATCGCCGAACGACTTCTGTTTCACCGTCTGCATGGCCGACCGTGCGAGGCTCAGGTCGTCGGGATGGACCAGATCGAGAACGTCGGTGCCGATCAGCTCGACGGCGTCCCAACCGAGCACGTCGGCGGCGGTGTCGTTGGCGTAGCGCAGCACGCCGGTGGGGTCGACGGCGAACACGGGATCGGCGAGGTGGTCGACCGATGGCGCGTTCGAGTCGACGGAACTCATGTCAACTCATCGGTCCGCGTGCGCACGAACTTGAGACTATTGCGCCGACCGGCCCGGCAAGCGTCCAGCGGCCTCGACCCGTCGGCCGTTCACCGTCTCGACGCTCTCTCGACGTTCTCTCGACGTTCATCTCTCGAACCCGTCAGGGGTTGGAGGCCGGTGCTCGCCGCCGTATCATTTCACGGTTCCCCAAACGGGGGAAACCAGACTCTTCGACTCTCGACAGATTGATTGCGGCATGCCTACGTACACCCCCAAAGCCAGTGAGATCCAGCGCGACTGGCACGTCGTCGACGCTGACGGTCTCGTTCTCGGTCGCCTCTGCACCGAGGTCGCTCGCATCCTGCGCGGCAAGCACAAGCCCACCTACACACCGCACATCGACACCGGTGACCACGTGATCATCGTCAACGCCGACAAGATCGTCATGACCGCCGGGAAGGCCGAGCGCACCATGGTGTACCGCCACAGCGGCTACCCGGGTGGCATCAAGTCCGAGAGCTACGCCCAGCTCCACGCCCGCAAGCCTGCCGAGGCCGTGCGCAAGTCGGTACGAGGCATGCTCCCCAAGGGTCCGCTCGGTCGTCAGCAGCTCCTGAAGCTCCAGGTGTATGCCGGCCCGACGCATCCACACGCCGCCCAGACCCCCATCACCCTCGAGATCCCGGCCGCCAAGGCCCGCTGAACGCACCGACCCCGACGAACCGACGCAGAGAGACAGACGCACCATGGGAACCGCACCGCTCACCCAGACCACCGGCCGCCGCAAGGAAGCCGTCGCTCGCGCTCAGGTTCGTCCCGGCACCGGCCAGTTCACGATCGACGGCAAGTCGCTCGAGGCGTACTTCCCCACTGCGGTGTCGCAGATGGTGGTCACCGAGGCGCTCACCGTCACCGACACCCGTGAGAGCTACGACGTCACGGCGTCGATCCACGGTGGCGGCGTCAGCGGTCAGGCCGGCGCACTGCGTCTGGCGATCGCCCGGTCGCTCGTCGAGATCGATCCCGAGAGCCGTGCGGCTCTGAAGAAGGCCGGCCTCCTCACGCGTGACTCGCGCAAGAAGGAGAGCAAGAAGTACGGCCTCAAGAAGGCCCGCAAGGCGCCGCAGTTCACCAAGCGCTGATCGGCTCCGCCCGATGCAGTTCGGCACCGATGGCGTTCGCGGTGTCGCGCTCACCGAACTGACCACCGATTTCGCCACTCGCCTCGGCCGTGCCGCCGCTCGCGTACTCGGCGCCGACGGTGCGACGAGCGTGGTCGTCGGTGGTGACACCCGCGAATCGACCGACATCCTCGATCGCGCCCTCTGCGCCGGTTTCTCGGCCGAGGGGCTCGAGGTGGTCCGTCTCGGGGTGGCCCCGACACCGCAGGTGGCCTTCGAAGCCCAGCGGCGTGGCGCGCTCGGTGCAGTGGTGTCGGCGTCCCACAATGCCTGGACCGACAACGGCATCAAGCTGTTCGCCCGCGGAGGCGTCAAACTGACCGACGAGGTCGAACGTCGCATCGAGGCCGAACTCGCAGTGCTCGCCTCGCCCGCTGGACACGCGGCCGGCTCGATCGACGATGCAGCGGCCGATCACGACGCGTACGTCGCTCACGTCGTGGCGTTCCTCGACGGGCTCCGCCTCGGTGGGTTGCGGGTCGTGGTCGACGCGGCGAACGGGGCCGCGCACCGGATCGGTCCCGAGGTGCTGCGAGCAACCGGCGCGGAGGTCATCGTGGTGGCCGCCTCCCCCGATGGTCGCAACATCAACGATCGGTGCGGCGCCACGGCTCCGGCGCTCGTGGCTGCTGCGGTCGTCGAACACGGCGCCGACGTCGGCATTGCGCTCGACGGCGACGCCGACCGCCTGATCGCCGTCGACCACGCCGGCAAGGTCGTCGACGGCGACCACATCATCGCGATCATCGCCAACGATCTGCGCGCGCGCGGCGAGCTGCGCCACGACACCGTGGTCGTGACGGTGATGACCAACCTGGGGTTTCGCCTCGCCATGCAGGCCGGCGGCATCGAGGTGGTCGAGACCGCGGTCGGCGATCGGTACGTGCTCGAAGCCCTGGCCGCCGGCGGGTTCTCGCTGGGTGGCGAGCAATCCGGTCACGTGATCTTCGCCGATCATGCCACCACGGGCGATGGCGTCCTCACAGCGGTGGCGCTGCTCGACGCGATCAAACGGGCGGGTCGTCCCCTCGCCGACATCGCCGCCGAGACGATGACATCACTGCCACAGGTGTTGGTCAACGTGCGTGTTGCACAGCGCATGCCCGACATCGCCGAGCGCCTCGCCGACGAGATCGCCACCGCCCGGCGCGACCTCGGCGACACCGGACGCATCCTCGTGCGTGCCAGTGGCACCGAGCCGCTCGTGCGGGTGATGGTCGAAGCGCAAACGCACGAGCGCGCGCAGCAGGTGGCCGACACGCTCGCCGACGCCGCACGCCACCTCGCCCCCTGAACCGGCAGTAGCCTGGCCGTCCATGTGCGGCATCATCGGCATCGTCAGTCGTCCACCCACGCGGGCGACCCCCGAGGCCGCTGATCTCGTCGCCGGGCTCGACCGAGCCGAGGCCGCGATCAACGTGTCCCCGGCGGCCGTCGTCGAGGCCACCGCGCACGCCGGTGAGGTCGACGAGGCACTCCGGGGCCTGCCGGGGGTGCTCGCTCTCGTCGGTCATGTCGACCTCGTCGCCGCGCTCGTGTCCCGCCTCGACCGTCTCGACGCCGCGGCCGCCGACATCGAGCAGCGCCTCGACACCAACGGTGAACGCCTCGACGCCGACCAGCTCGAACGAGCCAACGCCGAATTGATCGATCTCAAGGATGCGCTCTGGGCGATCCGGCACGACCGTCTCCGTACGGCCCGTGAGGTCGAGTCCCTGGCCGGGCGTGAGGCGCCGGCTTCGGCGCTCGGCGGGTACCTCGCCGTCCAGCAGGCCTTCTCGGCGATCGATCGACTCGAGGTGCGCGGCCGTGACTCGGCCGGTCTCCACGTTTTCGTGTGGGGCCACGACATCGAGTCCGACGCGCTCGCCACGCTGGTAGCCGAACGCGGTTCCGATCCCCTGTTCCAGTCCGGCGCCGTCGTCGAGGCGAATCGATGCCTGTCGTTCGTGTACAAGGCGGCCGCCGAGATCGGCGAGCTCGGCGACAACACCACGGCGCTGCGACGATCGCTCGAGGCCGACAGCCTGCTGCGTCGGGCCGTGCAGTCGCCCGCGGCCCGAGTGGCGATCCTCGGTCACACCCGCTGGGCGAGTGTCGGGATCATCAGCGAACCGAACACGCACCCGCTCAACTCGTTCGAACTCGAACAACCCGGCGGCTCACACCCGCCGTACGTGGTGGCCGCACTGAACGGTGACGTCGACAACCACGCCGATCTCCGCGCTGCCCACGCACTGCGCATCGCGTCGACGATCACCACCGATGCCAAGGTGATCCCCGCGCTCGTGGCGCGCCACGCTGCCACGGCACCCCTCGCGGAAGCGTTCCGGCGCACGGTCGCCGAGTTCGAAGGATCGGTGGCGATCGGCGTCGCGAGCGCCGAGGCGCCGTCGCAGCTCTTCCTCGCTCTGCGTGGCAGCGGTCAAGGGCTCTACATCGGCCTTGCGGACGACTGCTACATCGTGGCGAGCGAGCCGTACGGGGTGGTCGAGGAGACAGCCCGGTACGTGCGCATGGACGGCGAGCAGGGCGGCGAGATCGTGGTGCTCGACGGCGACTGCGCCGGTGACCTCGACGGCATCGTGCGCCGCGCCTACGACGGCTCGGAGCTCACCGTCGGACCCGCCGACGTGGTGACCGCAGAAGTGACGACGCGCGACATCAATCGCGGTGCGGCCCCGCACTTCTTGTTGAAGGAGATCTCCGAAGCACCGGTCAGCTTCGCCAAGACGCTGCGAGGCAAGATCGTCGATCACGACGGATTGCTGAGTGCCGACGTCGGCGCGCGTTCGCTGCCGCCCGACGTGGCTGCACGCCTCGCCGCCGGCACCATCCACCGGATCCGGGTGATCGGCCAGGGCACGGCCGCAGTGGCCGGCCAGAGCACCGCTGCGATCCTCGACGAACTCACCAACTCGACCCTCGATGTCGACGCCATCACCGCCACCGAGCTGTCGGGCTTCGGCATGCGCCTCGACATGAGTGACACCTTGGCCATCGCGGTGAGCCAGTCGGGCACCACGACCGACACCAATCGCACGGTCGACCTGCTGCGGGCGCGCGGCGCCGCGGTGATCGGCATCGTCAACCGGCGCGGTAGCGACCTCACCGACAAAGCCGACGGGGTGCTGTACACCTCCGACGGACGCGACGTCGAGATGAGTGTCGCCTCCACCAAGGCCTTCTACGCCCAGGTTGCCGCAGGCGCGCTGTTGTCGTGCGCCATCGCCGAGGCGGCGGGTCTCGGCGAGCCTCGTCGTCGCTCGGAACTCCTGGCCTCGTTGCGGGACGTACCCGACGCGCTGCGCGAGGTGCTGACCCGCCGCGACGCCATCTCCGAGGCTGCCCGACTCGCCCCGTCGAAGCGCTATTGGGCAGTGGTGGGCAACGGGCCCAACAAGGTGGCGGCCGAGGAGGTCCGGATCAAGCTCAGCGAGCTCTGCTACAAGTCGATGGCGTGCGACTCGACCGAGGACAAGAAGCACATCGACCTGTCGTCGGAGCCGCTGATCCTCGTGTGCGCCGCCGGCCTCGTCGGCTCGACCGCCGACGACGTCGCGAAGGAAGTGGCGATCTTCACCGCCCACAAGGCGACGCCGATCGTCGTGGCCAACGACGGCGAGACCCGCTACCACGCAGCGGCCACGATCAACGTGCCACCGGTCGATCCCGCGCTCGGTTTCGTGCTGTCGGCGATGGTCGGGCACCTCTTCGGGTACGAGGCGGCGCTGGCCATCGATGCATCGGCGCATCCGTTGCGTGAGGCGCGCGAGACCATCGAGCGGCTCGTCGGCGAGCAACTGTCGGGCGACGAGGTCGTCGCTCGTCTGCGCGGCGAGCTTCGACAGCACGCCGAGCGGTTCCAGGACGGGCTGCGCTCGGCGCTGTACGACGGCCATCTCGAGGCGTCCACGGCGGCGCGCCTGTACGGCTTGCTGCGTGACGTGTCGTCCGACCGCCCGGTCGAGCAGTACCAGCAGCAGTCGGGCAAGGTCGGCACACCAGCGGCGTTGATCGACGATCTCGTCAGCGCGCTGACCCGGGCGATCGAGGAACTGACCCGGCCGGTCGACACGATCAAACACCAGGCCAAGACCGTCACCGTCGGCATCTCACGCAGCGACGAGAGCGTCATCGACCGCCCGCTCGTGCAGGCCGTGCTCGAGGCCGGCGCCGGTCGAGACGTGCTCAGCTACCGCACCCTCAAGGTCCTCGCCGATCTCGATCCCGCCGTGGCCGACGTGCGCGGCTACACCCGTTACCGCATCGACGGCGACATGATCTCGATCATCGACCGGGGAGGGATCTCGCGCGACCTGCCGAGTCGGGTCGAGCGTGGCGCCGAACTGCGCGGGACCAAGCGTCGGGTGGCATCAGAGCGTGAGGTGCTGGTCGCCGTCGGGCGCAGCGATGGACGCACTCTCGCGTTCGTGCCGGAGGTGAAGGGCGGCGAGACCACCGGCATCACGCTGCTGCATCTCGCGTTCCACGAGCGGTTGCCGGCGGGAGTCATGCGCGGCGTCCTGCAGGGTTACGACCGCCGCTACGACCGCCTCGTCGACTGGGTCAACGAGACCGAGGGAGCCTTCGACGAGTCGCTGCTCGGTGAGCTGCCCGTCGTCGAACTGTTGATCGAGCCGATCTCCGACACCGCCGACCACTGGCGTCGGTGACGTACACAGCGGCCGCCATGAGGACGTGGCGATGAGCGTGATCGGCATCGGCGTCGACCTGGTCGACATCGAACGGTTCCGTCGGTCGCTCGAGCGCACTCCGTCGATGCGGACCCGGTTGTTCACCGCAGTCGAGCTCGCGTATGTCGCGGCGAAAGCCGACCCGGTCCCGTCGCTGGCAGCGCGCTTCGCAGCGCGAGAGGCCGTGATGAAGGCACTCGGTGTCGGTCTCGGAGCATTCGACTTCCACGACGCCTGGGTCGAGCGGGCCGCATCGGGGCAGCCATCGCTCGTCTTGAGCGGTCGGGCCGCGGTGTTGGCCGGCGAGGCCGGAGTCGCGAGATGGCATCTCTCGCTGACCCACAGCGACGCGACGGCTGCTGCGTACGTGATCGCCGACGGCACACCGCCGCGCAGCCCCGACTAGGAGGAGAGAGCCCGGCGCTGCCAACATGCTCGCCATGATCGAGCAGTTTCAAGAGGCATGGGACGAACTGACCGCACCGGGGGCGCAATTCGCCACCAAGGAGATCGAGGTACGCGGCGTGCCGATCAAGGTGTTCGAGTCCGCACTGCCGACGATGCGCACCGTGTGGGAACTGGCCCGCGGCTACGGCGAACGCGACTACATCGTCTACGAGGACGAGCGTTACACCTTCGCCGAGTCCGATGCAGCGATCCGGGCACTGGCAGCACGGTTGGTCGACGTCCACGGTGTCGCGCCGGGCGACCGGGTGGCGCTGGCGATGCGCAACTATCCCGAGTGGGTGCTGGGCTACTGGGCAGTGATCTCGATCGGCGCTGCGGTCGTCGGCATGAATGCCTGGTGGACCTCCGACGAGATGAAGTACGGGCTCTCCGACTCGAAGCCGAAGGTGCTGATCGCCGACGGCGAACGCGTGGAGCGGGTCCTTCCCGTGCTCGACGAGCTACGTGCTGACGCGCCACTCGCGGTGATGACGGTTCGTTACGACGGCGACCTCCCCGACGGTGCCGAGCGTTGGGAGGACGTCATCGATCCCGCCTCGGCACCAGCGGAACTGCCGACGATCGACATCGATCCCGACGACGACGCCTGCATCTTCTACACCTCGGGCACGACCGGGCCTCCGAAGGGGGCACAGCTCACCCATCGCGGTTCGGTGCACAACCTGCTCAACATCGTGTTCATGACCACGGTCGCCGGCATGGCGTCGGCCAAAGCGGGTGTGGTGCCGCCGCCGACGCCCACCGACGAGAACGGCCAGCCGAAGCAGGCGGTGTTCATGGCACCCACCCCGCTGTTCCACGTGACGGCCAACAACTGTCTGCTGCATCCGGCGACGATCTCCGGTGGACGCATCGTGTTCACCTACAAGTGGGACGCCGGTCGGGCGCTCGAATTGATCGAACGTGAGGGGGTCACGAACTTCTCCGGCGTTCCCACGATGAGCCGCGAACTGTTGATGCACCCGGACTGGGAGTCGCGCGACACCTCGACGCTCGCCGGGATGGGTGGCGGGGGCGCCCCGCTGCAGCCCGATCTCGTCGACAAGATCGACAAGTCGCTCGCTGGCGGCGCACCCAGCACCGGCTACGGCCTCACCGAGACCCACGGCATCGTCACCGCCAACTCCGGCAGTCTCTACGTCGCGAAGCCTGCCTCGTGTGGACGAGTGGTGCCGACCCTCGAGGCGAAGCTCGTGGACGAGAACGACAACGAGGTGCCGTCCGGCCAGCCCGGCGAACTGTGCGTGCGAGGCGCCATCGTGATCAAGGGCTATCTCAACCGGCCGGACGCCACCGCCGACTCCATCCGCGACGGCTGGTTCCACACCGGAGACGTCGCCACGATCGACGACGACGGTTTCGTGTTCATCGTCGACCGCATCAAGGACATGGTGCTGCGCGGTGGTGAGAACGTCTACTGCTCGGAGGTCGAAGCGGCGATCTACGAACTCGACGGGGTCGCGGAGGCGGCGGTGTTCGGTGTTCCCGACGACCGTCTGGGTGAGATCGTCGGTGCCGCGATCGTGCTGGCGCCGGGCGCAACGATGACCGAGGAGCAACTGCTGTCTCGCCTCGGCGAACACCTGGCCAAGTTCAAGGTGCCCGAGAAGGTGTGGTTCCTCAACGACTCGCTGCCGCGCAACGCGAACGGCAAGTTCGTCAAGCGCGACCTCAAGGAGTCGTTGCTCGGCAGCTGAACCGGTCCCTTTCGTTACGCTCGCGGGCATGATCCCGATCGTGACGCCGCAGGAGATGGGCGACATCGATGCCGCCGCGCCCGAGCCGGTCGAAGAGCTGATCGATCGGGCCGGCCGAGCCACGGCAAGAGTGGCGTTGCAGATGCTCGGTGGCGCCTACGGGCGTGTCGTGGACGTGCTGGCAGGCGCCGGCAACAACGGAAGCGACGGCCGTGCTGCTGCACACTTGCTGGCATCGCGCGGGGTCACGGTGCGGGTGATCGACGCAGCGGTGCAGCCCTCGGTGCTGCCGCCCTGCGACCTCGTGATCGACGCCGCGTACGGCACCGGATTCCGCGGCGAGTGGAACGCGCCGGAGATCGTGACGCGATCGGGTGAGCGGCCACAGGTGCTGGCGGTCGACATCCCGAGCGGTGTGAACGCCTCGACCGGTGAGGCCGGGCCGGGCGTCCTCGCCGCCGACCGTACCGTCACGTTCCAGGCGCTGAAACCGGGTCTGGTGTTCGGCGCAGGACGGGCGCTGTGCGGAGAGGTCGAGGTCGCCGACATCGGCCTCGACGTGTCGGGAGCGACCCAGCACCTCGTCGAGGCCCACGACGTGGCGAGCTGGTGGCCGAGCCGGGAGTCCGACGCCCACAAATGGAACGGCGCCGTGCGCGTCGTCGCCGGAAGTGGCGGGATGCTGGGCGCGGGTCGGCTGAGTGCAGCCGCTGCCGCTCGCACGGGTGCCGGGCTGGTGACGCTGTCGAGCCCCGGCATCGACCCGGAGGCTCGCGACGAGATCATCCAGCGGCGCATCCCCGCCGCCGGGTTCCACGTGGACGTGTTCGAGGATCTCGATCGTTTCGGTGCGCTGGTGATCGGTCCCGGCCTCGGCCGCGAGGAGGCCACGATCACTTCGGCCCGTGCCCTGATCGGCGAGTCGACGCTGCCCGTCGTGGTCGACGGCGACGCGATCTTCGCCGCGGCGTGGAGCGCTGATGGTGCTGCCCCGCTGCTGCGTCCACGGGGCCGACCGACGGTGATCACACCGCACGATGGCGAGTTCTCGTTGCTCGCAGGCCACCCGCCCGGCGCGGATCGGGTCGCCGCCACCCGTGAACTCGCTGCAGATCTCGACGCGACCGTTCTGCTGAAGGGCCCGACGACCGTCGTGGCGACACCGGGCGGTGAGGTCCTCGTGGTCGACCACGGTGACGAGCGCCTGGCCACCGCCGGGTCGGGCGATGTGCTCGCAGGGATGATCGCCACGCTGCTCGCAGCCGGGGTGGTTCCGCAGCGTGCCGCAGCCGGCGCCGCCTGGCTGCATGCCGACGCTGCCCGTCGAGGCCCGCGACGGGGGTTGCTCGCCGGTGACATCGTCGAACTGATCCCCATGGCGCTCGGAGCGCTCGGGACGCTCGAGGAGCGATGAGCGAGGCACCGACACGGTGGGCGTGGGTCGACGTGGATCTCGACGCGATCCGCCACAACGTCGAACACTTGCGTTCGGTGGCGGCCCCGAGCGCGCTGTGGGCGGTCGTGAAGGCGGACGGCTACGGCCATGGTGCCGTCGAGGTGGCCTGCGCCGCACTCGACGCCGGTGCAGAGGGGTTGTGTGTCGCGCTGGTGCAGGAGGGGATCGAACTGCGCGAGGCCGGCATCGATGCCCCCATCCTCGTGCTCAGCGAACAGCCGGTCGACCTCGTCGACGACCTGGTGCGGTATCGGCTGATGGCCACCGTCTACACGGTGGCGTTCATCGAGGCGTTGGCCGCTGCTGCGCGTGGCCGCAGCGTCGAGGGGGTGCCGGTGCACCTCAAGATCGACACGGGCATGCAACGGGTCGGGACACAGGTCGAGGGCGTCGCCGAGGTCGTTGCGACGATCGAATCGCACAGCCCGACGCTGTTGCTCGTCGGTGTGTTCACGCACCTCGCGATGGCCGACGAGCCCGACGACGACTTCACCGACACCCAGCTCGCCCGCTTCGACGGGGCACTCGCCGACCTCGCCCGCATGCGGAGCGGGACGAAACCGGCCCGACTGTTGGTCCACGCCGCGAACTCGGCGGCTGCACTGGTGCATCCGGCGGCACGACGGTCGTTCGTGCGGGCAGGGATCGCCGTGTACGGCATCTCGCCCGGCCACGGCGTCGACTCGTCGTGTGGCGAGCTCCGGCCGGCGCTGTCGCTGAATGCCCGGGTGTCGCACGTCAAGCGGGTGGTCGCCGGGAGTGCGATCTCCTACGGGCAGCGTCACACGTTCGTGCGCGACACCACCGTGGCGACCGTGCCGATCGGCTACGCCGACGGTGTCCCGCGGCGCCTGTTCTCCGTCGGCGGTCACGTGCTGCTGCGTGGGCGACGCTGCCCGATCGTCGGGGCGGTCACGATGGACCAGTTGATGGTCGACGTCGGCGCCGACCGGGTCGTGCCCGGCGACCAGGTCGTCTTGATCGGCGAGCAGGATGGCCCGGCCGGTCGGCAACGGATCCGAGCCGAGGACTGGGCCGACCTGCTCGGCACGATCGGCTACGAGATCGTCTGTGGCATCGGGCCTCGTGTGACACGCCGCCACGCTCGTAGCATCGACGTGGAGATGTTGGCTGGTGGAGATGCTCGAACTGCGCGCTGAGTCGCTCGCCGACACCACGGCGATCGCCGGGTCGCTGGCAGCGCTGTCGCGCCCCGGCGACCTGATCGTGTTGTCCGGCGAGATGGGCGCCGGCAAGACGGCCTTCGCCAAGGGCTTCGGCGCGGCCCTCGGCGTCACCGAGCCGATCACGTCGCCGACGTTCACGCTCGTGCACACCTACGACATCGACGATGGTTCGGGCAATGGCGCCAAGTCGCTGCACCACGCCGACCTGTACCGGCTCGACCGCACCGCGGAGATCGCCGACCTGGCGCTCGAGGAACTGGCCGAGTACCAGGGGATCGTGCTCGTCGAATGGGGCGACGTCGCCGATGCGCTGTTCGGTGACCATCTCGTCGTGCACCTCGAGCCCGACGCGCCCTCGGACACGTCTCGACTGATCGAGATCTCGGCCAGCGGTGCGCGATGGGCGTCGCGCTGGAGTCGGCTCGTCGAGGTCTGCGAGGCGTACACGTGCTGATCCTCGGCATCGAGACCGCCACCGAGCGCGTCAGTGTCGCCGTCGGCGGTCACGAGGGCGTGATCGGGTTGTTCGAGGTCACCAAGGGGCGTCGCCACGTCGAGACCCTGGTGCCGGCCATCGAGTTCCTGTTGCGTCGAGCGGACATCGAACTCGACGAGATCAGCGTCGTCGCCGTCGACGTCGGGCCGGGGCTGTTCACCGGGATGCGCGTGGGTCTCGCTGCGGGCAAGGCGATCGCCCAGGCGTTGCGCATCCCGATGATCGGCATCTCGTCGCTCGACCTGCTGGCGTTCCCGTGCCGACACAGCGATCGCGTGGTGGTGCCCGTGATCGATGCCCGCAAGAGCGAGGTGTTCTACGCGATGTACCGTCAGGTTCCCGGCGGGGTGCAGCAGGTGGCCGAGCCGATGGCCGGCCCGGTCGACGAACTCGTCGCGGACCTGCTCGCGCGCAGCCAGGACGTGCTCTGCGTGGGCGATGGTGCGCTGCGCTACCGCGACGAGATCCTCGACGGCTTCCACTGTGAGATCGGCGGCGACGCCCATCCTTCGGCGGGACCGCTCGTGCAGCTCGCCCACGCCCGCGCGTTGCGTGAGGAGTGGGTGAACCCGCGGGAGATCGAGCCGATCTACCTGCGTGCGCCCGACGCGCAGATCAACTGGTCGACGCGGGTGACGCGATGAGCGTGATCGAGCGGTTGTTGCGCCGCGACGCCGACGGCGCCGAGCTGGTCGGAGGCCTCGTGGTCGAACCGATGCATCGCCGTGACCTCCGTCGCGGTGTCATGGCGATCGAAGCGGAGAGCTATCCGCGGCCCTGGTCGCAGGGGGTGTTCGAGAGCGAGCTGGCCCAGGTCCGTTCCGGTGCGCGCTGCTACCTGGTCGCGCGGCGGGCCGAGGGGCGTGGGCGCGGTCGCGTCGTGGGCTATGCCGGGCTGTGGTTCAACGACCACGAAGCGCACGTCACCAACGTGGCGGTGCAGCCGGCCGAGCAACGGTGCGGTGTCGCCACGGCGCTGATGCTGTCGTTGGCCGAACGTGCCGTCGAACGTGCTTGCACGGCGTGGACGTTGGAAGTACGTGTGTCGTCGCCAGGAGCGCAGGAGCTGTACCGCCGGTTCGGATTCAACCCGGCCGGCGTGAGGGCCCGCTACTACGAGAACACCGAAGATGCGATCGTGATGTGGTGCAACGACATCCAGGGAGACGACTACCGGATGCTGCTCGACTCGACCCGTGCCGATCTCGAACGAAGGGGAGGATCATGAACCCCGCAGCCTTCGTCGAAGGCGTGTCGGACGCGTCTCCGACACCACTCACGGTCGACGAGTCGACCTTGGTGCTCGGTATCGAGACGAGCTGTGACGAAACCGCGGCGGCGCTCGTGCTCGGCGGTCACGACGTGGTGTCGAGCGTGGTGTCGACCCAGGTCGACCTGCACGCCGATTTCGGTGGCGTGGTGCCGGAGATCGCCTCGCGGGCCCATCTCGACGTGCTCAACCCGGTGATCGCCCGCACGATCGTCGAAGCCGGCGTCGACGAGGAGCGCATCGATGCCGTTGCCTGCACGGTCGGCCCGGGGCTGATCGGTGCGTTGCTCGTCGGGGTGTCCGCAGCGAAGTCGCTGGCGATGGCGTGGGACGTGCCGTTCGTCGGTGTCAACCACATGGAGGCGCACCTGTACGCCGCCTCGTTGGAGGACCCGACACTCGAGTTCCCGCTCCTGGTGATGTTGGTGTCGGGCGGGCACACGATGCTCGTCGAGATGCAGGGCCACGGTCGTTACCGGCTGGTCGGCCAGACGATCGACGATGCGGCCGGTGAGGCGTTCGACAAGGTGGCGCGGTTCCTCGACCTCGGGTACCCGGGTGGCCCGGCGATCGACCGGGCGGCGCTCGACGGTGACCCCGAGGCGATCAGGTTCCCGCGAGCGATCATGGACGACGGCTACGACTTCTCGTTCAGTGGGCTCAAGACGGCAGTCGTCAACTACGTGCGCAAGCATCCCGACGTGTCATCCGACGACGTGGCCGCGTCGTTCCAGGCGGCGGTCGTCGACGTGCTCGTCACCAAGGCGCGTCGTGCGGCGGTCGAGGTGGGTGCCACCGGCATCGTGCTCGGAGGGGGCGTGGCCGCGAACTCTCTGCTGCGCGAACAGGTGCTCGATGCCTGCGAGGCCGAGGGCATCCAGGGGTTCCTGCCGAGCCGTGAGATGTGCACCGACAACGCGGCGATGATCGCTGCTGCGGGCTGGCACCGCCTGCGTTCCGACGGCCCGACCCCCCTCGACGCCGGCGCTGTCCCCAACCTCCGGCTGACCTTCATCGACTGAGACGCACGATCACGCCAGGGGTCAGACCCCAGGCGTGATCGGTGCTGGACACCATGGCTGACGAACCCGAGATCGTGATTCTCCCGGTGCTGGAGACCGGCACGACGATCGACGCGGCGGGCGAGCAGTTGCCCACCGTCGTGATCGACGCGGCCGGTCACCCGGAGGTCGCCGATCTCGCCCGGGTGCACGCCGTCGAAGGGATCGGCGACATCGCCACCGAGGCTGCCGCCGTGCCGGTCGACGCAACGAGCGACTCGTGGCGGTTCTTCCTCGCAGTGATCATCCGATCGCCGGTGCAGTGTGCGTTCGTGCTCGAGTTCGCCCTGCCGGAGCACCGCCGGGTGCTCGCCGAGGCCGCCGGAGTCGGACACCTCGTGATCGCGACCACTCCGCCGGCGTTCGCCGCCACCGACCAGCCGCTCTGGCTGGCGATCGACCTCGATCCCGGCTTGCTGATCGACGCCTTGCCGGAGTGATCACGCCTGGGGTCAGACCCCAGGCGTGATGCCGATACCGTTGATCGGGTCATGTCGTTCCAGATCGGTCAGTTCGAGCTGTCGGCTCCGGTGGTGCTCGCCCCGATGGCGGGCGTCACCAACGCGCCGTTCCGCACGATGTGCCGATCGTTCGCACCGGGACTCGTGTACGTCAACGAGATGGTGATGGCAACGCCGGTCGTGCACGCCAACGCGAAGACCGACCGGATGATCAGCTTCGCCCCCGACGAGCACCCCCGCAGCCTCCAGCTCTACGGCAGCGACCCCGAGATCATGGGTCGCGCCGTCGCGAAGCTCTGCGACGCCGGGCGGGTCGACCACATCGACATCAACTTCGGCTGTCCGGCGGCGAAGGTCACGCGCCGGGGCGGGGGAGCGGCGGTGCCCGCTCGCCCCGAGTTGCTCCGTGCGATCCTGCGGGCTGCGGTGTCGAACGCGTCGCCGTACGGCGTGCCGGTCACCGCCAAGTTCCGGATGGGGCTCTTCGACGACTGGTTGACGCACATCCGCACCGGCGAAGTGTGCGCCGAGGAGGGCGTGGCCGCGATCGCGCTGCATGCCCGCACGGTCCAGCAGCACTACTCCGGGGAGGCCCGATGGGAGGCCATCGCCGACTTGAAGCAGGCCGTCGGCTCGATCCCCGTGCTCGGCAACGGCGACATCTGGGAGGCGTCCGATGCCGTGCAGATGATGGCCGCGACCGGATGTGACGGTGTGGTCATCGGCCGGGGCTGCCTCGGACGCCCGTGGCTGTTCTCCGACCTCGTCGAAGCCCTCGCCGGCCGGCCCGTGCCGCCGAGCCGTCTGCTCGGTGAAGTCTGCCAGGTGATGGTCGAACACGCCCGACTGCTCGTCGGTCACCTCGGCGAGAACCATGCGATGCGTGACTTCCGCAAGCACACGGGCTGGTACATGAGCGGCTA
>CAZJUC010000034.1:0-20274 GCA_964549065.1 uncultured Ilumatobacteraceae bacterium | reverse complement strand
CCGGCACATATCGGTCCTCATGCGGTTCCCGATATCCTCAGCGCCGCAGCAGGCTCGCACCCGTCCGGATCCAGCATTCTGCTCACGGCGATCAGCGCATAACGCGCACTCGATATTCCGGCTATCGGTTCTCCGACCGCGCCACGCTTCGGCCCCACTGTTGCGTCACACTTTCACGGGCATATGGACCCAAGCCGAGCACCCGATAGTCGCGCCGACCGTTGCGTCTTGTGATCGGCGCGAGCGTGGTTGGTCCCGTCTCCTCGGGAGGTCGGGTCACTCAAGGAGGCCGCCATGGCCGACACGGAAACCACCACTGTCCACACTGCCGAGGTCGTCCGCTACGACGATCCGGTGATCATCACCGAACGAGTCGCTGTCTCGGCGTTCATCGCTGGTTACACCGATCCCACCCGGCGGAGCTACGCCACGGATCTGCGGATCTTCGCCGGCTGGTGCCACGACCACGGCATCAACTTGTTGAACGTGAAGCGGCCACACCTCGAGACGTTCGCCCGGTGGATGGAGCAAGAAGGCCGCATGGCGTCCACGATCGGACGCAGGCTGTCGACGTTGTCGTCGTTCTACCGGTACTGCCAGACCGAGGACATCCTCGACAAGAACCCCGCACTCAACGTCCGGCGTCCGAAGGTCCACGATCAATCGCGCACCCTCGGCCTGGACCGCAATGAACTTGGCGCCCTGCTCGTCCAAGCCGGCCTCGGTGACCTACGTGACGGCGCCTTGATGACGCTGCTCGCGTTGAACGGGTTGCGGATCTCCGAAGCGTTGAACGCGGACATCGACGACCTGTCGACCGAGCGTGGCCATCGCACCTTGGCGATCGTCCGCAAGGGCGGCAAGCACGTCACCATCCCGATCGCACCGCGCACCGGCCGAGCCCTCGATCTGTACATCGGCGAGCGAACGATGGGTCCGATCTTCCTCGGCGTCGAAGGCGGACGGATGGACCGCTATTGCGCGGACCGGATGGTCAAGCGGCTCGTCAAGCGCGCCGGGATCGACAAGCGCATCTCCCCGCACAGCCTTCGGCACTCGTTCATCACCGCCGCCGTTGATGCCGGCGTCCCGTTGCGGGATGTGCAAGAGGCCGCACCACATGCGGACCCTCGCACAACGATGCGTTACGACCGAGCCCGGCGCAGCCTCGATCGGCACGCCACTTACATCGTGTCGACGTTCATCGCTGGAGCAACTAGACCAGCCTGACTCACCACCCACCACAGGTGGCCGAGCTAACGACCCCGAATCGACGGCGGATGGACACCCAGAACGTTCGGGACGCGCATGAATACTTGCGACGCGCGGCCAATCGACCGTTCGCCTGCGGACAGACCGGCCGTCAGACGCTCGTGAGCTACGGCGGATCGTGGACGGCGCCAACGGACGGCCGCCTTTGCCACCATCTTTGAGTAGACGCTGATAGAAGCGATCCAAGGAGGCCGCGGTGAGCTTCGTCAGCCGAACGTCACCGAGAGCCGGCCGGAGATTGCGCTCGATGAAACCCGCCACCTCGCGATTGGTCTTTGGCGAGAAGTCGTTCTGGGCGAGCTCGAACCACCGGTCGAGCAGGTCGCCGACCGTGGTCGTCGTCTTGGCCTCGAGCCCGCGCTCGGCGTTCACGACGAACTCGTTGAGGAGGCGCTGCGCCTCGCGTTTTCCGACGCTCCGCACCGTTTTCGTGGCGACGCCTTCCTTACCAGTTACCGGATCTCGGCCCAGGTACACCCTGAGTTCCCACGAGCTCGCCCGTTGGCCCATGAACCCCTTCATGGTCTCCTCCAGTCTTATCCAGTGGCAAACCAGTGGCAAGACGGATCCGAAAACGGAAAGAGACCCTCCGAAGAGGGCCTCTGACCTGGTATTACTCTCGCAGCCCGTACGGGATTCGAACCCGTGCCGCCACCTTGAGAGGGTGGTGTCCTAGGCCACTAGACGAACGGGCCAAGTAGCGATCGGAACGATATCAGCCGGCTCCGAGATCCCACCCACGACAGCCCCTCGACAAGAACCGCGGAGGCGAAAAATGACGACGCCGACCTCGCAGAAGTGCGAAGCCGGCGAACGATCGGAGCTGGGGTGCAGGGACTCGAACCCCGAATGACAGTACCAGAAACTGCTGTGTTACCAATTACACCACACCCCATGGCGTGACGGCCGACGACGAGTCGACGACCGGTGCGGGACGGGATTGTATCGGTCTCAGTCGGTGAGGCCACTCAGGCGTTCGAACCCGATGATCCGACCGACGGCGACCCCGGCCGCTTCGGTGAGTTCACGACGAACCTCTCCGGCGCCGACCACGACCGAGTCCGGTGCGGGCGACACGTAGGCGGTGAATCCGACCTCTTCGGCGGTGAGTCGGCTGCGCAGCGAATGGTACGGGTCGGTGACGACGAGCACCGTGTCGACGGAGTCGTCGACGAGGGCACGGGCCCGTGACAGCGAGTCGTACGTGGTCGATCCGGCATCCTCCTGCACGATCACCGACGCCGGCACGCCACGTTCCTCCAGGTATTGCGCCGAGGCGCCGGCCTCGGTGAACCGGTCACCCTCCTGGTTCCCGCCGGTGACGATCACCGTGGGGGCGAGCCCGGCGCCCCAGAGGTCGACTGCATGGTCGAGCCGAGCGGCGAGCTGCGGGGAGGGCCGGCCGTCGTACTGCGCGGCGCCCAGGACGACGATCGCATCGACGTTGCGAGCCTCGTCGGAATCCCCCGTCGACCAGACCTGCCAGAACGACACGGCGAAGTAGGCGGCCCCGAGCAGCACGGCGACCAGCGCGGCCTGCACGATCCTGCGGCCGACGAACCGGGGAGGGCTCGGCAACGGCCGCACCGGGGTCGGGTCCCTGACGAGCACGGCATTCGCCGACGGACCCATCGAGGGCTCTCGGTGCTCGGTGACCGGCACCTCGCCAGTGCTGGCGTACCTCTCGCCGACCGAGCGATGCCGATCGAGAGCTTCCAACAGCTCTCGATCTCGAGCCACTCGGTCGCCGGTGGGAAGCTGGAACTCGTCGTCGGTCATGGCCGTCAACCTGCTGGGCCTCGGAGATCTCCGCCCGACGCGGCAGCGAGCGCGGCCGTCAGTCGTGCCAACGCCTCGTCGCGTCCGAGCACCTCCAACGATTCGAAGAGCGGCGGGCCCACCGCACGACCGGTGACCGCAACACGTACCGGGGCTTGCGCCTTGCCGAGCTTGATCGAATACCGCTCCATCACCGCTTCGAGGGCGCTCTTGAGTTCATCGGCGGTCCACGTCACGTCGCCGTACGCGTCGATCACGTCGGCGAGCAGCGGCACCGACCAGTCGGCCCCGAATGCCTTGTCCCACGAGCCGCCGTCGTACTCGATGGGCGCCCCTGGCGGCCAGAACAGGAAGTCGACCTTCTCGGGAACCTCTCGCAACGTGGTGAGGCGTTGCTGGATGTGCGGTGCGATCTCGGCGAAGCGGGCGCGATCCCACTCGGCGGGCAGCTCGGCACCGGCACGCTCGATGAACTCGGCGAGCGGCATCATCCGGATGTAGTCGCCGTTGAACGCAGCGAGCTTCTTCACGTCGAAGAACGCCGGCGAATGCGTGACATCCTCGAGCCGGAACGCCGCCTCGATCTCGGACCACGGGACGATCTCGCTTCCGGCCGCTTCGGCGCCCGGCGGGGTCCAGCCGAGCGTCATCAGGTAGTTCACCATTGCATCCGCGAGGTACCCCTCGTCGCGGTAGAGCTCGAGCCCGGTCTTGTCGCGACGCTTCGACAACTTCTTGCGCTGCTCGTTGACCAACACCGGAACGTGCGCCCAGCGCGGAGGCTCGTGACCGAGCGCCTGCCACAGCATCTGCTGCTTGGGCGTGTTGGGCAGGTGCTCCTCGGCGCGCACGACGTCACTGATCGCCATCTCGATGTCGTCGACGACGTTCGCGAGGAGGAACACCGGCGACCCGTTGCCCCGCAGCAGCACGAAGTCCTCGATCGTGTCGTTGTCGAAGGACACCTCGCCGCGCACCAGGTCGCGGACCACCGTGGTGCCGTCAGGCACCCGAAAGCGCAACACGCGTCCGGAACCGGGAGCGAGCCCCCGGTCGCGGGAGTACCCGTCGTAGCCGTTCAGGCCGAGCTCCTTTGCCCGCTGTTGCACCTGCTCGCCCGTCAGATCGCAGTAGTAGGCGTGGCCGGCCTCGAACAGCCGTCGCGCGGCAACGACGTGGGCGTCGGCGAACTCGCTCTGGAAGTGCGGGCCCTCGAAGTGCTCGTCGTCGGACGAGATCCCGATCCAGGCCAACGCGTCGATGATCCCCTCGGTCCATTCCGGACGATTCCTCGCTTCGTCGGTGTCCTCGATGCGCAGCACGAACGTGCCGCCGAGCCGTCGAGCGAGCGCCCAGTTCTGCAACGCCGTGCGCGCCCCGCCGACGTGGAACGACCCGGTGGGCGAAGGGGCGAAGCGGAAGCGGGGACCGGCCATGCAAGGTCGACGCTACCCGTCGCCCACCACACCCGAAGCGTGTTCTTCGCCAAGTGGCGGCCAAGCCTGCGACAAGAGTCCAGCAAGGCGCCGACAAGGCTTCGGCAAGGTCTCGCCCAGGAACGGCTGCTCGTCAGTCAGCGCGCCCGCTGGTACCCCCGACGGCGTTGATCGTGAGATTCCGGAGCTGGCGCAGTGCGACCGACAACGTAGTCAGATCGGAGCTCTCGGCTCGCCGGATCTCGGTGTGCATCGCGAGCGCCCGCCCGACGGCACGCTCGTTGCTCTCGATCCACGAAGCGGGTGACCCGCCCGTCGAACGAATCGCGTTCCGGGTGAGTTCGGCGGTCACCACCAGCAGGTCGTCACGCAGGGCCGAGCGGGCCTGCTCCTGCCACCGGTCGGAGCGCGGCAGGTTGCCGACTCCGTCCCACAACCATCCGAGATCGAACGCGTCGAACGTCGCCCAGTAGGCCGTTGCGGCGTCAGCCACGTTCCGCGCTTCGGTGTGGGCGATCTCGACGATGTCGAACCCGGTGTGCAGCCAGGGCCAGCGCGCCGACAGCGCAGCGAGATCGTGAGGGACGCCGGCGGCGATGCGGTCATCTCGTACGCGTGCGATGTCGAGCTCGACCCGTTCGCTCACGACCTGATCGAGCGATTCGGACAGGAACGTCAAGCCGGCGGAGAACGTATCGACGGCATCGGCGATGTCGAGCGGCGGGCGGCGGTGCCGCAAGAGCCAGACCGCTCCACGTTCGGTCATGCGCCGTGCGTCGAGGAAGAGCGCGATCTGGGCGTCGAGTTCGACACTGCTGCCGAGCGCGTCGATCTCACGCCAGAGGTCGGCGAACCCGAAGATCTCACGGGCTGCAAGGAACGCTCGCGCCACATCGGACACCGACGCACCCGAATCCTCGGTCATGCGATGGTCGAACGAGATGCCGGCCAGGTTGACCATGTTGTTCACGATGCTGGTGGCGATGATCTCGCGGCGCAGGCGGTGCGTGCGGATCGCGTCCGGAAAGCGTTCGCGCACCTCCACAGGGAAGTACTCCATCAGGTCGCGTTCCAACGCCGGTTCGTCGGGCAGATCCGAGTCGAGAACCTCGGCGACGTCGGCGTTCTTGGTGTACGCGATCATCACGGCGAACTCCGGCGCCCGCAGGCCACTGCCGAGGCTCTGGCGTTCGGCGATCTGCTTGTCGGTGGGCAGGAACTCGAGCTCACGATCGAGCAACCCCTCGGCCTCCAACGCGTCGAGGTAGCGGGCGTGGACGTTCACCATCGACAACGACTGGGTGCGGGCGATCATCAGCGCCAGGGTCTGCGCGCGATTGTCATCGAGAACGAGGCGCGCCACTTCGTCGGTCATCTCGACCAGCAGATCGTTGCGCTGCTTCACGGTGAGTTCGCCGCTGCGCACGAGTCGGTCGAGCAACACCTTGATGTTGACTTCGTGGTCGCTGCAGTCGACGCCGGCGGAGTTGTCGATCGCATCGGTGTAGATCAGGCCACCGTTGAGGGCGTACTCGGCGCGGGCGAGCTGTGTGAGGCCGAGGTTGCCGCCCTCGCCGACGATTCGGGCGCGCAGCTCGACACCGTCGATGCGCACCGAGTCGTTGGTGCGGTCACCGACGTCAGCATGGCTCTCGGCCGTCGATTTCACGTAGGTGCCGATGCCGCCGTTCCACAACAGGTCGACCGGCGCACGCAGGATCGCCGAGATCAGCTCGTCGGGCCGAAGCGAGTGCACCGACGGTCGGATCGCGAGCAGCTCACGAACCTCGGGTGTGATCGTGACCGACTTCAGCAAGCGCGAGTGCACACCGCCGCCGTCCGAGATCAGGGCGCCGTCGTAGTCGGCCCAACTCGATCTCGGCAGCTCGAACAACCGCCGACGCTCCGCGTGGGAGGCGGCCGGGTCGGGGTCGGGGTCGAGGAACACGTGGCGGTGGTCGAACGCGGCCACCAACTTCAGATGCGGCGACAACAGCATCCCGTTACCGAACACGTCGCCCGACATGTCCCCGATGCCGACCACGGTGAGTTGATCGTTGTCGATGTCCTTGCCGATCACCCGGGCGTGGCGTCGCACGCTCTCCCACGCACCTCGAGCGGTGATCCCCATCGCCTTGTGGTCGTAGCCGTTGCTTCCACCCGACGCAAAGGCATCGCCGAGCCAGAAGTCGTACTCGGCGGCGATCTCGTTGGCGATGTCGCTGAAGGTCGCGGTGCCCTTGTCGGCGGCGACGACCAGGTAGGGGTCGTCGCCGTCGTAGATGACCACATCGGGCGGATGCAGGATCTCGTCGGCGACGACGTTGTCGGTGAGGTCGAGAAGCGCCCGTACGAATCGGCGGTATCGGTCGATGCCCTCGGCGCGCACGGCGTCGCGGTCGGCAGCTTCGGCGGTCGACGACTTGATCACGAACCCACCCTTTGCTCCCGTCGGCACGATCACGGCGTTCTTCACCAACTGCGCCTTCACCAATCCGAGCACCTCGGTGCGGAAGTCCTCCGGCCGATCGCTCCACCGCAGACCGCCACGGGCGATTCGACCGCCGCGCAGATGCACACCCTCGACGAACGGCGAGCAGACGAAGATCTCGTATTCGGGTCGCGGTTCGGGCAGGAAGGCAATGTCGTGCGGTCGGAGCTTGACGGCGTTCTCGGTTCGCTGCCGGAACACGTTGGTGCGGTCGGTGGCGTCGATCAGTGTGAGGAACGCTCGACAGATCCGATCCTCGTCGAGCGACGGCACGGCATCGAGCAGGTCGACGAGTTCGTTCCGGCACCGCTCCACAGCCGCCGACCGCTCGTCCGGTGAGGTGATGCCGGCTCGTCGGGGATCGAACCGGGTGTCGAACAACTCGACCAGACCGCGGGCGATGTCGGGGTTCCGCACGATCGCGAGCTCGATGTAGTTGGCGCTGAACGGGAACGTCGCCTGGCGCAGATAGCGGGTGTAGAGCCGCACCACTGCGATCTGGCGACGATCGAGTCCTGCCGACAACACGAGCCGATTGAGGTTGTCGGGTTCGATCTCGCCGGTCATCAAACCGATGAACGCTCGCTGCACTTCCGCGTGCTGGTCGTCGGTGATCGTGCGCCCCGGCATCTTCACCCCGATGTCGTCGAGGTGCACGGTCGCCGCGTCACCCACGAACACCGACGGATGCTCGTCGATCGGTGAGAGACCGAGATACTCGAGGACGGGCACCAGCTCGGCGATCGTCATCGGGCGATCCCGCAGGAAGACCCGGAACCGCCACTCCCCATCGACCGCATCGATCGAGCGTCCGAACGAGGTGGCGATCTCTGCCGAGCCCGACAGCATGGCCCCCACGTTCACGAGGTCGCCGACGGCAGCTTCCGCCCGGACGCGCGCCTCGTAGTCGCTGGGTACCGTCGGGCCGACGACCGACCACACGTTGTGTCCCTCGACCTCGCCGAGCAGGTCGACCAGCGCGTCTCTCGATCGCTCGGCCCACGTCCGCGACATCCGATCGATCGAGGCGATCAGACGGCTCGCGTCGTCGAGGCGCCCCGAGCGGACCGTCATCGAGATGCGTGCGAGCGAGCTCGCCCCCACCAGCGTCTGAAGATCACGAATCTCACCGCCGTAGTACTCCGACACCAACGCAGCGACCTGATCCGGCAGGCTCGCGGTGAACCGCGACTGGGGCACGTAAGCGAGCACGGTCGTGAAGGGTCCCACCGGTTCGCTCACGTCGAAGACCCGCACGATCCGCCGCTCCTGCAGCCCGACGATCGACCCGACGAGATCGGTCAGCTCGTCGACGCCCGCTTCGAACACCACGTCACGCGGCAGCGTCTCGATCACGTTGCGAACCGCTCGGCCGGTGTGACTCTCGACCGCAGCGCCGACCTGAGCGACCACATCGTTGGCCCGATCGCTGATCACCGGGATCGCAAAGACACTCTGGCGGTAGGCGGCACTGCCGAGCAGCCCGACGAACCGGTACTCCTGCGCACCGTCGTTCGCCCGAACGGCGATCGACGTCATCCGCGCCCGCCGGTGGACGGTCGCCACCGCGTCGGTCCGCGCCACCACGACCGGTTCTCCTCGATCGCCGGGGGGTGGATCGATGCGCTCGGGGTCGAGGCGTCCTGACCGGTACTCGCCGAGCGGGCTGTCGGGGCGGACGCGCAGCCCGTCGGGTGAGCGGTCGTAGACGGCGGAGCCCAGGAAGACGAAGTTGTCGGCGGCCAGCCACAGCAGCAGGGGATCGTCGTCGGCCACGTCACACAGCCGGTCCCGCATGCTGGTGAAGTCACGAACGACGGACTGCACGTCGTCGATCGCCGCCCGTACATCGACCTCGAGCTGTTGACACAGCTCGGCGGGGCACCTGTCGAGCTCGATCAGCGTCCATGCCTCGACCCGACCGTCGGCTGCGTCGACGTCGACCAGTTCGTGGCGGTCGTTGCGACGCACGGAGAGCATCGGGTGGACGAGCAGATGAATGCCGAGCCGGTGGCGATCGAGCACCATGCGCACCGTGTCGACGAGGAACGGCACGTCGTCGGTGACGAACATCAACACGGTCCGTTCGGTTTCCCACCCGTCACGTTCGAGATCGGGCGAGACGACGTCCACCAGTGTCTCACCGACGCGCCGGACCCGGCCGAGCTCGAGATGCACGAGCGCAGCCGCATAGGCCGCGTTCACCCGCCGCGAATCGGCGTCGCCGTAGGGGACGTCGCTGTAGTAGACGCCGAGGAACTCGTGGAGCAACGTGTCGGTGGGGCGACGCTCGGCTGCGATCGCCCGCAGTTCGTCGATGATGTCGGCCACGTCGTTGTGAGCACTCATGAGGTGATGGGTCGATGTCCGGTCGGCCCTGTCGTCAAACGTAGTCGGCCATCCGACGCCGACCGAACACGGCTGGTCGCACCACCGAGCAGCACGGCTAGCGTTCACGGGGATGACGCGACCGGATCTCTCACCGAAGGACCTCGACCGTCCTGAGCTGCACGGCGGACATCGCTCCGTCTCGGGTGGGCTGGCCCGAGCAGCAGTGTTCGGGATCAACGACGGGCTGGTGTCCAACGTGTCACTGATCCTCGGCTTCGCCGGGTCCGGCGTCGACTCGTCGGTCGTGCGGCTCGCCGGGCTCGCCGGCGCGATCGCCGGTGGGATCTCGATGGCGGCGGGCGAGTGGATCAGTGTGTCGGCCCAGAACGAACTCGTGCAGCGCGAGGTCGCCGTCGAGCGCCGCGAGCTGGAGCGCAACGCCGTCGCCGAGACCGCCGAGCTCGCGGCGATGTACGAAGACCACGGGATCGCCACCGATACCGCACGGGCTGCCGCAGAGGACGTGATGGCGTCACCCGAGGTGGCGCTGCGGGTCCACACGCGCGAAGAACTCGGCGTGGACCCGCACGACCTGCCGTCGGCGTTCAATGCCGCAGCGATCTCGTTGGTGTGCTTCCTCTTCGGGGCGCTGCTGCCGGTGATCCCCTGGTTCACCGGTGCCACGGGGTTCGCTCCGGCGGCGATCTCGATGTCGATCGGTGTCGTCGCCGCCGCATTCGTCGGCGCTGCCATCGGGCGGTTCGCCGAACGATCGATCGCGAAGTCGGTTGTCAGGCAGGTGGCGATCGTCCTGGTGGCGTGCGCCGTCACCTACAGCATCGGCGAGTTGGTCGGCGTCAATGTCTGACCCGCACGACTTCGCCGCCGAGCGCCGGCCGGTGCAGCGCAACGTCCTCGGCACCGAGCTGCAACCATGCTCCTACGATCCGTTGACCGGCTACTACCGCACCGGTTGCTGTGAGAACCGTGGCGACGACCCGGGCATGCACACGGTGTGCTGCCGGCTCTCCGCGGACTTCCTCGACTACTCGAAGGCCTGCGGCAACGACCTCACCACCCCGATGCCGCAGTACGGCTTCGCCGGTCTCGCACCGGGCGATCAGTGGTGCGTGTGCGCGGCCCGCTGGAAGGAAGCGTTCGATGCCGGCCATGCGTGCGGGGTGATCCTCGAGTCGACACACATGTCCACGCTCGAGTACGTCGATCTGGCCGACCTCCGCGCCCACGCGATCACGAGCTGACGCCCGAACCGTGGGCGCACCGAGGAACGACGACCACTCGCCGCTACCGAGCTGGCTGGCCGTTGCGCTCGTGGTCGGCACCTCGGCAGCCATCCTGGTGCTCGAGATCCTGGCCGGCCGCCTGCTCGCCCCGTACGTCGGCGTGAGCCTCGAGACCTACACCGGCATCATCGGCACCGTCCTGGCCGGCATCGCGGTGGGTGCGTGGCTCGGCGGACTGGCCGCCGACCGCATCGACCCACGCCGACTGATCCCGGCCCTGCTCGTGGTGGGCGGAGCGCTGGCGATCGCCACGGTGCCGACCGTCCGCGCACTCGGGGGCGCCGGTGGCTCGACGAGCATCGGGGGCATCCTCGCGCTCACCGCCGTCGGGTTCCTGCCGTCGGCCACGGTGCTCAGCGCGGTGCCGCCGGCCGTGGTCAAGCTGCAGTTGCGCGATCTCGGCGACACCGGGGCGACGGTCGGTCGCCTGTCGGCCTACGGCACGGCGGGCGCCATCGTGGCGACGTTCCTCACCGGCTTCGTCCTGGTCGCCCTCGCCGCGGTGACCACGATCATCATCTCCGTCGGCGTGGTGCTCGTCGCCAGCGGACTCGCCCTGTGGCTCGCCCTCCCCCGCACCGTCCGCCGATCGACGGGCACCGAGATCGCCTCGGTGTCGGCATTCGCCGGCCTGGCACTCGTTGCCGCAACGGCGCTCGGGAGTCCGTGCGACAGTGAGACCACCTACTACTGCGTGTCGATCGACGCCGACGGTGACCGCCCGAACGGGCGGGTGCTCGTGCTCGACGACCTCCGCCACAGCTACGTCGATCTCGAAGATCCCACCTACCTGGACTTCTGGTACACCCGCCGCTTCGCCGAGGTGATCGATCTGGCAGCGGCCGGTGAGCCGTTGCGAGCGGTCCACATCGGTGGCGGTGCGCTCACGGTGCCGACGTGGGTGCAGGAGACCCACCCGGGCAGCGAGCAGACCGTGTTCGAGATCGACGACGAGCTGATCGAGCTCGTGCTCGACGAGTTCGACCGGACGACGGGCCCCGGCACTGGCCTCGACGTGATCGGTGGCGACGCACGGCAGTCGCTCACCGACGTGAACGACGACAGCGTCGACGTGGTGATCGGCGACGCCTTCGGCAGCAGGGCGGTGCCCTGGCATCTCGCCACCGAGGAGTTCGTGACCGAAGTCGCCAGAGTTCTCGAACCGGACGGGATCTACGCCCTGAACGTGATCGACGGAACAGGGTTGTCGTTCCTGCGCGCCGAGGCAGCAACGATCGCGTCGGTGTTCCCGTACGTCGAGGTGGTGCTCAGCGACGGCCCTGCCGACGACCGGCTGGGCAACTCGGTGATCGTGGCCTCCGACCGTCCGATACCGGCCGAACGTCTCGACCCGCAAGGGGGACGTCTCGTCGACGACCTCGCTGCGTTCGTCGCCGACGCCGAGGTGCTCACCGACGACTTCGCACCGGTCGACCAACTCCTCACCGGCGCCACCTGACATCTCGGCCCACCGAGGCGTGCGCTGGAGGTTTCGTCGCCGGGTCCGGTGGGGATTTGGTCGGTGTGACCTCCGACGCCCCGACCTCCGAGCAGCCCGGCTCGAACCTCGCCGGCACCCGCCTCGATCCCGCCGAACTGCGTCGACGAGCCGACGAGGAACGCCACCGTCCGCGTCGCAGCTACGGCGCCGCCGCGCGTCTGTTGTTCGTCGCCCTCGACAGCATCTACGGCACGTCTTCCTCGCTCGAGAAGTTCCGCGTGCTCGAAGTGGTGGCTCGCGTTCCCTACCAGGCGTGGGAGCAGGTGGCGTTCGTGGCCGTCACGCACACCCACGGCGACCCGTCGTTCGCCCGCAGCATCTACGATCGGGCAACCGAGGCGCGCTCGCAACAGGACAACGAGATGATGCACCTCTTGATGATCGAGGAGTTGCTCGACCGGCAGGGGTTCCGCCGTACCCTCGTGCGAGGCGTGGTGTTGCCACAGCTGATGGCGTTCGCGTACTACCAGCTGTCGTGGTTGCTCTACGTGGCGAAACCGAGGTGGTCGTACGAACTCAACGCCGACTTCGAGGATCATGCGACGCACACCTATCTCGACTTCGTGCACGACCATCCGGAACTCGACCAGGAGCCCTGGGACAGCACCTTCGCCGACGACTACGGCCCCAGCCCCACCGTCGGCGAACTGTTCCGGAGGATCGCACTCGACGAAGCCGAACACCGTCGAGAGTCCGAGCATCGGATCCATGCTGCCCGGTTCGGTGACCCGGCCGACGAGTGAGGCGACAGGACTCGCACCACGACGCCGAACCGGGTGGTGACAGGGTGCGCGACGACGACTTCCGCGCAACACTGAGCGAGTGGCAACCAAGACCATCTTCCTCGGAGCTGCACTCGTCGTCCTCGGCGTGATCGTGACGATCGCCTCGGACTCGAGCAGCGCGACCTCCCTCATCCCGGCGTTCATCGGCATCGTGTTCATCGCACTCGGACTGGTCGGGCGCGCCAAGCCCGATCTCAACCATCACCTGATGCACGCATCAGCGGCGCTCGCCCTCCTCGCTGCGCTCGGCAGTATCGGCTCGGCCATCGGTCGGGGCGCCGAAGGGTGGGCGCTGTTCGCGCAGATCGGCACGATCGTGCTGTGCGCTGCCTACCTCGTGTTCGCCGTGCAGTCGTTCCGTCAGGCGCGCCTGGCCCGCGACACCGCCTGAGCACCCGCGACGTCGAAGCAGCGGCTGATCACTCGGTGGGGCCGCCGGCCTGGCGTCCCCGCACGAAGGTGAGCACGGCGTCGAGTTGGGCGTCGCTGTAACCACGGTTGGCCGGCATCGGACCGAAATCCCAGAGCCGTTCGTCGACCCCGTTGACGATCGCGTCGATGAACTGCGCGTCGGTGAGCTGGTCGGGGCCGTACACCGGATCGAGCAGCGATGGCCCGCGATCGGATCCGCCCAGATCGCCACCGTGGCACTGTGCGCAGTTCGCCGCGTAGATCGCCTCGCCCCGCTGCTGCTCGGTGCGCGGTCCGTCGGCGCCGCAGGCAACGCCCGCCGAGGCCAGCACGATCGTGCCGACCCCCGCAGCGAGGAGACGTGGGAGGCTCGCGACATCCATCACGCCAGTGTGGCATCTCGATGGTGCGATACCGTCGCATCCGTGCTCCGTCCGATCGTGCTGTTCGCTGTCGCTGTCGTCGTGACGGTTGCCGCCTGCGGATCGCAGGGTGACGACCGCCTCTCCGGACCGCCCGAGGTCGCTGCCACCACGGACGTCCCGGCCACCACCCGACCGTCGGAGCCCCCCACGACGGCCGACACCACCGCATCAACCGCCACATCCACCACCACGACGACCACGACCGCGCCGACGACGACCACCACGACGACCACTGCGACCACCACCACGACCACCACCACGACGGTCGCGATCCCCGCCGTAGTCGGTCCGCTGGATCTCTCGACCGAACGGGTCGGGCTCGGTCTCTCGGTTGACGGCCGCCCGATCGTTGCCGAGCGCTCCGGCACCGTCGGAGGGCGCCGAGTCCTGGTGATCGGCGTGATCCATGGCAACGAGGACGCCGGCGTGGCGATCGTCGACGAACTCCGATCCGAACCGGTACCCGAGGGAG
This sequence comes from uncultured Ilumatobacteraceae bacterium, assembly GCA_964549065.1. Lineage (GTDB taxonomy): Bacteria > Actinomycetota > Acidimicrobiia > Acidimicrobiales > Ilumatobacteraceae > Sva-07. The sequence continues at coordinate 6,067 of CAZJUC010000034.1, read as the reverse complement.
TCGAGCTGTGGATCGTCGAGTCGATGAACCCCGACGGTCAGGCGGCCCAGGTGCGCGGCAACGCCAACGGCGTCGACCTCAACCGGAACTTCCCCTACGGCTGGGGCACGATCGGTGGGCCCGGCGATCCGCAGTACGCCGGCCCCGCGCCGGCCAGCGAGCCGGAGACCCAGGCGATGGTCAACTTCATGACGCAGCTCCGCCCGGACATCACGATCTGGTATCACCAGGACCTCTTCGTCGTGAATCCATCACAGGGACGCGAGGGGCGGGTGCGGGAGCGCTACGCGCAGCTCACCGGACTCCCGATGGGCCAGATCACCGGCGGCACCTACACCGGCATCGCGGCAACGTGGGCGCGCAACGAGTTCCGTCCCGCCGACGGGGTGGCCTTCATCGTCGAACTCGGCCCGACACTGTCGCCGATCGAGGCGATCACCCACGCCGACGCCGTGCGCACCATCGCCATCGAAGGCTGAGTGTCCACCTGGTGTCCGACGAGTAGGACTCAGCCCAGCCAGGCCAACATCGCGGCTGCGACGTCCTCGCCGCGATCGTCCTGCAGGAAGTGGCCGCCTGGCTCGAACTGCTGATGTGGTTGCCCGGCGGCGCCTGGAATGCGATCCACGAAGCCCGACTGGAGGTGTCCGAGCACGATGTCGCCAGGGGTCCAGAGCGTGAGTACCGGCTTGGTCCACTGCTCCCAGACCGACCATGCCGCCCGGTTGGCCGCAACGGCCGGATCATCTGGCGAGGTCGGTACCAGGAGCGGGAACTCGCGGGCCCCGGCCAGGTGGGTCTCGTCGGGGAACGGGGCCCGGTACGCATCGATCTCGGCGTCGGTGAGTTCGCGTGCCGTGCACGCACGGGCGAGCAGTGCACCACAGTCCATCGGGTCCATCGCCTGCGAGACCTGCTGCCACATCATGAAGCCGTCGCCCATCGGTTGCCCTTCGGGCAGTGCGGTGTTGCCGATGACCACTCGGTCGAACCAGTCCGGGTTCTCGGCGATCACCCTGAGACCGAGGAGCCCACCCCAGTCCTGCACGAACACGTGCAAGCCGTTCGTCGGGCGGTCGAGCCCGCCGACGAAGGCCGTGAGCCATCCCACGTGGTTCGCGTAGGTGTAGCTCGCCCGATCGGTCGGCTTGTCCGAGCGACCGAAACCGATCAGGTCGGGCACCACCACGCGGTAGCCGGCGTCGACGAGCGGCGGGATCATCCGCCGATACAGGTATCCCCAGGTGGGCTCGCCGTGCAGGAGCAGGAACGTGCCCGCTTCGCCGGAACCCTCTTCGACGTACGCCATGCGGAGCCCGTCGACGTCGGTGTAGCGCGGCTCGTACGGAAAGTCGACGAGGTCGGCGAATCGGTCATCGGGGGTGCGAACGAACTCGACGGTCATGCCCCACACTCTCCCAGACCCGACATGTAACGTTTGGTGTCAGACACCAAACGTTACATGCGGAGCAAGGCTGCCTCGTCCGGGCGCAGATCTCCGCTGACAGCGGTGCGCCCCGGATCGGTCGACAGCAGCAGCGTGGACCCCACCACGTCGCTCGGCAATGCGACGGCGCGATCGCCGAGGTTGACGAGCACGACGACGCGCTCGGCATCGAGCCGACGTTCGAATCGGATGACGTCACCGTCGAGGGGTGCGAACTCGATGTCGCCCCGGCGGAGCACGGCATGGTCATGGCGCAGCGCGAGCAGGTCGCGATACAACGAGTACATCGACCCCGCCTCCCCGACCTGCACGTCGGCGGCGTGGGACGACGCATTGACCGGGAAGGGCAGCCAGGGTCGCGTCGGCCAACCGTGGCCGGTCTCGCCGTCACCGTCGGCTGTCCACGGAATCGGCGCCCGGCATCCGTCGCGACCATCGGGGTCGACCATTCGCTCGGGCGGCACGACGCCGTCCTCCAGCCCGAGTTCTTCGCCGGCATAGAGGAACGGGGTCCCGCGCAGCGTCAACGACAGCACCGCTGCGGCGCGAGCACGTTCCTCGGATCCGTACCGGGTTCGGTGCCGCTGCTGGTCGTGGTTCGACAGTACGAACGTCGGCCAGCGGGGCTCGACGAAGTCGTCTTCCATCTTCGTCAACGCGGTGCGCATGCGATCGGCGGACCACGGTGTGTGGATCGGTCGGAAATCGAACGAGAGGTGTAGCTCGGGCGCCTCGGGTGTGCCGAGGTACGACGCGCTCTCGCCGTCGCGCAACAGATACACCTCTCCGACCATCATCGGCTGATGCTCGTAGCTGTCGAGCAGGGTGCGGATGCGCCTGAGCAGTTCGTGGCCGAACGGACGGTCGGTGACCAGAAGCGGCATGGATGCCAGATGGTCCGGCAGGTCCTCGACATCGGCGCCCTTGCCGATCAGGTTCACGACGTCGGCTCGGAAGCCGTCGACACCCCGGTCGAGCCAGTACTGCAGCCCCTCGTGCATCGCCGCCTCGACGTCGGGGTTCGCCCAGTTGAGGTCCGGCTGCTCGGCGAGGAACACATGCAGGTACGCCTGGTCGGTGTGCTCGTCGTGGGTCCACGCGGGCACCCCTTTGAACTGCGACATCCAGTTGGTGGGCGCCGACCCGTCGGGACGCCGATCGCGCCACACGTACCAATTGCGCTTGGGGTTGTCGCGAGACGACCGCGATTCGACGAACCACGGATGGTCGCTGGACGAGTGATTCGGAACCCAGTCGAGCAGCAGGCGCATGCCGCGCTCGTGGACACCGGCGATCAGTTCGTCGAAGTCGGCGTCGGTCCCGAACACCGGGTCGATGCCGCAGTAGTCGGCGACGTCGTAGCCGAAGTCGCGCATCGGCGAGGTGAAGATCGGCGAGAGCCAGAGAGCGTCGATGCCCAGGTCGGCGATGTAGTCGAGCTTGCCGGTGATCCCGGCAAGATCACCGATGCCATCGCCGTTCGAGTCGGCGAACGACCGCGGATAGATCTGGTAGACCACCGCATCGCGCCACCACGGCGTGGAGTCGGAATTCATCGGACGGCTCATCCGACACCGACCGACGGGTCGATGGCGCCGGCCGCCAGTTCGCCCCGCTCGATGTTGCGCAGGGAACGGAATCGTTCGACGCGCAGGGAACGAAATCGTTCGACCACGTCACTCGACCACGGGACCCGCACGATCACCTGTCCGTTGCGCTCCGGCTCTACTCGCTCCGCACCGAGATCTTTCACCGAGCGAGTCTCGCACGTGTTCACATCACCGAAACGAACGCGGAACATCGGTTCCGTACCTTGACGGGATGTCGTCGCGACCGGCCGCGTCCCCAGAGGTTCGATGATCGAAGCTGTCGATCCGTTCATCGGGACCGACGTCACCGAACTCGCCGCGCCGACAGGTCTCGCCGCCACCTGGTGGTGGCCCAAACCTCAGGTCGGCAACACCCATCCGGGCGCCACGTCGCCGCTCGGCATGGTGTCCGCATGCGCCTACTCGGGCGCGTACCCAACGGGCTACGGCGTCCACGAGCTCTCCACCGAGGGCGTTCCGGCCGCACTGCACGAGCGTCTCGTGGCCTCCGGGTTCACGCACTTCCAGCAGTCGGGCACCGGCGCCATCCGCAAGTACTACAACTACTTCCGTGTCACCCCGATGGTCGACCCCCTCGACGATCTCGGGACGCTGTGGGCGCTCCGCGAGGAAGCGGCCGAGCCGGGCTACTACTCGACCACGCTCGACAACGGCATCCGGGCCGAACTGACCGTCGGCCCGAAGTCGGCGGTGCACCGCTACACCTTCCCGGCGCGCCGTGACGCCCGGCTGGTGATCGACTTCTCACTCGGTGGGCTCGCCATCGAGCACGGGCGTACCGTACCGACTCGCGCCCACCTGGCAACGCTCGAACCCGGTGTCGCGGAAGGCGAGATCGTCGTGGAAGGTGCACCACTGGCCGTGCACATCGAGTGCGACACGCCGTCGTGGCGCCAGATGCTCTGGTACGACCAGCGCCTGATGCCGGGCGGCACGCGGCTCGAGTTCGACTCGATCCGCGCAACCACGCTGCGGCCCTTCGGACTGATCCTCCTCGGGCCGACCAGGGCCGGCCAGGCGGTCGAGCTGCGGTTCGGTTTCTCGTTGCGCGGCGTCGAGCAAGCAAGGCGCAACCTCCACGGCGACTGCGGTGCCGGCCGACGAAGCTTCGAGCGACGCCGGGCCGCCACACGCACCGACTGGGCGAACCGCCTCGGTGCCGTTCGCGTCGAGACGACGTCGAGCGAACGTCGCACGATCTTCTCGACGGCGCTCTACCACTCGCTGATCAAACCGTGTTTCGCTCCCGACGAGAGCCCGTTCTGGCGGGCGTCGGGCCCGTTCGTGTTCGACATCGCCACGATGTGGGACATCTATCGCACGCAGCTGCCGCTGCTGACGCTGTTGGCGCCCGACCGGGCAGTCGAGCTGGCCACGGCCCTGCTGGCCATCTGCGAGGAAGAGGGCAACCTGCCGATCGGATACCGGATGGCGCTGGGCGCCGACCGGTTCGCACGTCAGGGCAGTGCACTCGCACACACGTTCCTCGCCGACGTCTGCGCCCTCGACCTGCCCGGCATCGACTGGGACTGGGCGCTCGTGCACATGCACAACGACCTGCGACGGAACTACGGCGAGGAGTTCCTGGAACGAGGCATCGCACACCCGATCACCCACACGCTCGACCTCTCGTACGGCTACCACTGCACCGCCCAGGTCGCCCGCCACATCGGCGACACCGACCTCGCGACGCAGCTCGATGCCCTCGCCTCCAGGTGGGTCGACGCCTTCGATGCCGACACCGGCTTGCTCGTCGACTCGACGTTCTACGAGGGCGGCAAATGGAACTACTCGTTCCGTCTCACCCATGACATGGCGCAGCGCATCGAGCTGGCGGGCGGTGAGGAGCGGTTCGTCGCGCTCCTCGATCGTTTCTTCGGGTTCGGCGCTGGACGGGTCGAGCAGCTGGGAGTGGCTCCCGATGCCGCCACGGTCGCCGAGGGCTACGCCCTCGATCGCTTCGAGGGTCTCAACAACGAACCGGACATGGAAGCCCCGTGGGGGTACCACTACGTGGGCCGCCCGGACCGCACCGCGGAGATCGTCCACGCAGCGGTCAACAACCAGTTCGGAAGCGGGCGGGGCGGCCTGCCCGGCAACGACGACTCGGGCGGGTTGAGCTCGTGGTACGTCTGGGCCTCGCTCGGCCTGTTCCCGGTTGCCGGCCAGCAGCTGGTGTTCGTCAACGCCCCGTCGTTCTCGCACGCCCACATCACCGTGCCAGGGGGCTCGTTCGTGATCGAGACGACCGGCTTCGTCGAGCCCCGGCCCGACGGACCGGCGCAGTACGTCCAGTCGGTGCGCCTCGACGACCACGACCTCGACCGGAGCTGGATCTCGCTCGCCGAGCTGCACCGCGGCGGCCGGCTGCACATCGAACTCGGACCCGCACCGTCGAGCTGGGCAACGACCAGCCGGCCCCCGTCCGTCTCGACGACGAGCATCGACACGACCGCGGCAACGGGCACTGCCACGAGCGGGGCGAGTGTCCACGAGAGGAGTCACCCATGACCGCTACGCCCACCGCCACGATGCCGGGGACTGCGATCGCCACGAGGCGCCTCGTGATCGTCGTGCGCGCTGATCCGGTGATCTGTGGGCATTCCGGGGAGGCCCGCAACCTCGCCGAGGTGGCGCTCACCCGAGGTTTCGACGACGTCCGCATCGTCACCTGGCCGATCCCGGCACTGCAGGCGGCAGGGCTCCCGCTCAAGCCGCTCGACACCGTGCTGCCCTACAGCGACGGCATCACCGTGGAGCGCCCCGACCCGGTCGGCGACTACAAGGTGCCCGATGCACGCTTCTACGGCGGCATCGTCGGCCGCCTCGTCGAGCTGTTCACCGACGGTGTGCCCACCGTGGCGATGTCGTTGTACCTCACGCCGCATGCCACCGCCATCACCGACGCGCTGGCCGTCGCCCGGGCCACCGGGCTGCCCGTCGATGTGGTCACGATCGCCGAGGCCGTCGGGTCCGACATCACCAACGTGGTGCGCACCTGCGTGGAGGA
>CAZJUC010000033.1:0-20583 GCA_964549065.1 uncultured Ilumatobacteraceae bacterium | reverse complement strand
AGATGGCGAAGATGATCGCATTCGACTCCGAGGCTCGCCGAGCCCTCGAAGCCGGCATGAACCAGTTGGCCGACGCCGTGCGCGTCACGCTCGGCCCCAAGGGTCGCAACGTCGTGTTGGACAAGAAGTGGGGCGCCCCCACGATCACCAACGACGGCGTGTCGATCGCCAAGGACATCGAGCTCAAGGACCCCTACGAGCGGATCGGTGCCGAGCTCGTCAAGGAAGTCGCCAAGAAGACCGACGACGTGGCCGGTGACGGCACCACCACCGCCACCGTGCTCGCGTGGACGATGGTGCGCGGCGGCCTTCGAAACCTCGCTGCCGGCGCCAACCCGATGGGTCTCAAGCGCGGCATCGAAATGGGTGTCATCGCGGCCGTCGAGTCGATCCACGCCAGCTCGATCGAGATCGACTCCACCCAGCAGATCTCGCAGGTCGCTGCGATCTCGTCCGCCGATCAGGAGATCGGCGACATGATCGCCCAGGCGATCGACAAGGTCGGCAAGGACGGCGTGATCACCGTCGAGGAAGGCCAGACGTTCGGGATGGAGATGGACCTCGTCGAGGGAATGCGCTTCGACAAGGGCTACCTGTCGCCGTACATGGTCACCGACACCGAGCGCATGGAGGCGTCGTTCGACGACCCGTACCTGCTGTTCGTGTCGTCGAAGATCTCCACGATCCGCGACCTCGTGCCCGTGCTCGAGAAGATCATGCAGACCAGCCGACCGTTGGTGATCATCGCGGAAGACGTCGACGGCGAAGCGCTGGCCACGCTCGTGGTCAACAAGATCCGCGGCACGTTCAAGTCGGCCGCCGTCAAGGCACCCGGCTTCGGCGAGCGCCGCAAGGCGATGCTGCAGGACATGGCCACCCTCACCGGTGCCCAGGTCATCAGCGAGGACGTCGGGCTCAAGCTCGAGAACGTCACCCTCGACCTGCTCGGCGAGGCCAAGCGGGTCGTGATCACCAAGGACGAGACCACGATCGTCGACGGTGCCGGTGTCCAGGACGACATCACGGGCCGTATCAACCAGATCAAGGCCGAAATCGAGAACACCGACTCCGACTACGACCGTGAGAAGCTCCAGGAGCGGCTGGCCAAGCTCACCGGCGGAGTCGCCGTGCTCAAGGTCGGTGCTGCGACCGAGGTCGAACTCAAGGAGAAGAAGCACCGCATCGAAGACGCGGTCTCCACCACCAAGGCTGCGATCGAGGAAGGGGTCGTCGCTGGTGGCGGCGTCACCCTGTTGCGGGCGGTCGAGGCTGTCACCAAGGTGGCCGACAGCTTGGAAGGCGACGAGGCCACGGGTGCTCGTCTGGTCGCGAGCTCACTCGAGGGTCCGATCAAGCAGATCGCCGAGAACGCCGGCGTCAACGGCGGCGTGGTGATCGCCAAGGTGCTCGAGATGTCGGGCAACGAGGGCTACAACGCCGCCACCGACACCTACGAGGACCTGGTGAAGATCGGGGTCATCGACGCTGCGAAGGTCACCCGCTCGGCGTTGCAGAACGCCGGCTCGATCGCTGCGCTGTTCCTCACCACCGAGGTGGTCATCGTCGACAAGCCCGAGGCCGCCCCCGCCATGCCCATGGGCGGCGGCGACATGGACTTCTGATCCACACCGACACCCGTTGATCCGAACGCGACCCCCCGAGACCAGGTCTCGAGGGGTCGCGTTCGGTCTTTTTCCGATCGTGGTTCCCGGAGACCTGGGCACGGGGAACCAGAAGGTGGGTCGTAGCCTGACGGGATGCGTATGGAAGCTGGTCTGACCGTCGTCCACCTGTTCGGCAAGCCCACCCCGGAGCTCGACCGGGAAGCGGTCGTCGCAGCGGTCAAGGCCGCCGAGGGCGACGAGTGCCAGGTGATCACCGCCGCCATGCTCGGTCACAAGGCCGACATCTCCTTCATGGCCCTCGCGCCGGATTGGCGAACGCTGCGCACCCTCCAGACCGCCCTGCAACAGGCCGGCATCGACATCGTCGACAGCTACGTCTCGATCACCGAGGTCAGCGAGTACGCGAAGGGCATGCCCGAGCACATGCTGCAGGCTCGTCTGCATCCGCAGATCCCGCCAGAGGGCATGAACGCGTTCTGCTTCTACCCGATGAGCAAGAAGCGTGAGGCCCACGCCAACTGGTTCGCCACGCCGTACGACGATCGCAACGAGATGATGATGGAGCACGGCAAGAGCGGGCGGACGTTCGCCGGTCGTGTGTCGCAACTCGTCACCGGTTCGACCGGCCTCGACGACTTCGAATGGGGGGTCACGTTGTTCGCCGTCAGCCCCGACGTGCTCAAGGACGTGGTCTACACGATGCGGTTCGACCAGGGCTCTGCGCTCTACGGCGAGTTCGGGGCGTTCTACGTCGGTTACCTCGACTTCATCGAGAACATCCTCTGACGCACCGCCCGATCGTCGGCATCACCGGGCCGATCGCGGCGTCGACGCGGCGACCGGGCGTTCAGTTGCCGACGACGATGGTGCGCTCGAGCACGTCACGGCCCGATTCGTCGAACGTGAAGCGGTCGAACGTGGCCCTCGACGGATCACCGGTCCGTGCGAGGAGGTCGGTGACGCCGGATGGACCGTTGTAGTCGATCTGGAATCCCGACTGGATCGTCGACAGGCACGCCTCGAAGGTCTCGCACACCGAGCCGCTCACGCTGACCTGGCCGATCTGGCGGGCGATGTCGCGCGGGACGTCCGAGCCGGCCCGCACTGTGGCGAGGGCAATCAGGTTGGCGCAGTCGAAGGCGTTCGCTGCGAACAGCCCCGGCGGGTCGAACGGGTCCTCGGGATCACCGGAGTTGGCCTGTGGTGCGAGACCGACGATCTTCGAGCGCAGCTCGTCCTCGAGGCCCTGGATGCGCTGCGGGGCGGTCGGGTTCCGCAACGCATCGTTGACGACGATCGTCGTCAGCTCGCTCGTGTTCTCGTCGTCGAGTGCTTCGAGGAACCTGGTGCCGTCCTCTCCGCCGGCGATCAAGATGAGCACCTGGGTGTCGGAGTCGGCCAGATCGGCTGCCTCGTCGGACAGGTCGTCGTCGTTGGCGTCGAACGCGATGCGCCCGACCACCGAGACCGTCTCGTTGGCGAGCGACGATTCGACGGTGTCCGCGAACGGACGTCCGTACGCGTCATCGACGAACACGATCGTGAACCGTTGGGCACCGGTCTGATCGGCTGTCGCCGCCATCGCTCTCGCCTGCAGTGAGTCGCTCGGAACGGTGCGGAAGAACAGGTCCTGGTCGGGGAACTCGTCGAGGGCCATCGCGCTCGCCGTGGGAGAACACACCACCTTGCCCGCCGTGATCATCTCGTCGAGCGTGCTGAGAGCGATCAGTGACGACGCCGGTCCGATGATCGCGTCGACGTCGCGGTCGAGCAGGGTCTGGATCGATGCGGTGGCCGTCGCCGCGCTGCTGCCCTCGTCGGCAACGACCAGGCGCACCGGTTCGTCGAGCACGCCGCCGGCGGCGTTGATGCGGCTGATCGCCGTTTCGACGGCGGCTTCCATCGGTTCGCCGAGCAAGGTGTCGCTGAGCGGCAGCACCGCCCCGATCACGAGTTGTCCGTCGCTCTCGACGGGGGTGCGGATCGTCGTGGTCGTCGTGTCGACGATCGTCTCGTCGACGACGCTGTCGTCATCGCTCGAACAACCTGCGAGAGCCGCTGCGAGGGCCGCCGTGGCGACCAGCGCGAGGCCGGCGGGCGGGGTGCTGCGACGAGACCTGATCACGACGGCCCAGCGTAGGAGAGGCGCTGTCCCGCATCTGGGCACCCGGTTCGGGCCTCGGTCAAGATTTCGTCTGGATCTGCCGGTTCGGGACCGGGTTGCACTGCATCGGCGAGAATCTGCTCACGGTACGGCGGGCTCGGGCCAGGTGGCTCCGCGCGCACCCACGTAGCATCAGTGCGCGTCATCTCATGAACGATCCAGATCAGCTTCCCAGCGACCATGAGCTCATGGAGCAGGCGCGGGGCGGGTCGGACGCCGCGTGGGCCGAGTTGCGAGCGCGCCACCTCGCAGCGGTGCGCGCCCTGGCGAGATCGCGCCCGCATCGCCAGCGCGGCAAGGCGGCCGACGCTGCGTTCGATCGGTTGTGTCCCGATGAGGCGCGGTCGGCCGGTGACGACATCGGTCTGCCACCCGTGCGCCCTCGTGCCATCGGGTTGCTGACGGGTGGCAGCTACGGGCCTGCGGACACCGGCGTCGGCGACCCGGACGAGCATCGCGAGCTCCTCGACGTTGCTGCCGGCTTCCGCGCACTGCCGACCGTGTGGCAGACGGTGCTGTGGCACCGATGGGTCGAACAGACGCCCGCTGCGGGGTTGACCGCGATTTTGGGTCGCAGTCCGGCCGAGGTGATGGCACTGGAGCGGACCGCCGCGCGCGGGCTCGTCGACGCCTACACCCGGGTGGTCGCGTCGGGCACACCGCCACCCGAACCGGAGTGCGTGCCGGTGCTCCCGCTGCTCGGCGCCTACCGCCGCGATGCGCTGCCCGACGCGCAGCAGCGCACTGTCGACCACCACGTCGTCGGCTCGCGCTCCGGACCCGAGACGGGATGCGACACGTGTCGCCGCCACCTCGACGTCTTCGACCGGCTCGACTCGGTCGTGCCCGACGCTGTGGTTCCCGGACTCGCGGGGGTCACGGTCGACCGGTATCGGGCGTTGGTCGGCGCCGGGGCGTTCGCCCTCGGTACCGCAGCGCTGGCCACCCGACGCGGCGATCGTGACCGTCGTCTCGCGCTGGTCGGTGCTGCCGCAGCGGTCATCATCGCAGTGCTCGCAGCCGCGTTCTTCGTCCGCGAACCCTTCGGCACCTTCGACTCCGACCTCGCCGACCTGTTGGAGCGCGCGTCGACGACGGCCGTTCCCGGGCCGTCCACCACCGACCCTTCGACGCCCCAGGGCTCGGACGTGCCTGTTGCGCCCGAGGAGGCCCTTCCCAATCGGATCGAACTCGTCTTCCCCGAAGCGCCCCAGGGTGCGGTCGACGTCCGGGGTGGTCGTGCTTTGGACCTCGGTGTCTCGCTCTCGACCCCGACCCCGGTGTTCGCCGGCGCGACCGGCACCATCGACACGGCGATCACCAACAACGACACCGAGGACGCTTCCGTGCGGTTCCTCGTACGAACGTCGCCCGGCGTGTCGTTCGACCGGCTGTCCGGCGGTGTCGGGTCGTGTTTCGCCGAGAACGACGAAGGAGCGCGCTGCACGGTGTCGTTGCCGGCCGGGACGACCGGCTCGCTCTCGCTGCGTTTCCTCTTCCGGGCCGACGTTGCCGACCGACTCGTCGTGGTGCCGAGCGTCCGATCCGAAGCCCTCGAGGTGCCTGTCGAGTTCGTGCCGGGGTTGCTGATCGGCCAGACCGGTCGGGGTGAACTCCGAACTGCGGGTGCCACTCTCGGACGTTGTGACGAATCTCCGAGCTGTCCGGGAGGTCGGCGCAATGCCTCGTCGGCAGCGCTCGACCTGCCTGCCGGAGCTGCGGTCGAACGGGCCCTGCTCGTGTGGGAGGGCGAACGGGCCGACGACGCATGGGCCGACGCGGTGGGGCTGATCCCCGACGGGTCGTCCACGGCGGTTGCGGTGACGGCGGGCAATGTGACGCCACCGAGCGGCGCGCTGACGACCGGTTCCGGCATCGGCGTCTCCGAGAGCGCCGACGCACCCGGGTTCCGATCGATCGCCGACGTCACCGACCTGGTCACTGCTGCCGGCTCCGGCGACTACACCGTGGTGAGGCCGCCGAGTCTGGATGACGAGGGAGACGGGTCCTGGACACTCACGGTCGTCACGGCGCCTCGGCCGGGCGATGCATCGGCCCGACGGCTCTTCGTGGTGATCTGTCCCGACCAGGTCGTCACCGCCGGTGAGGCGGCAGTCGTCGCGATCCCCGTCGGCGGTTCGAGCGTTCCGCGAACCCCGCTGCGCGCGGTCTCGGTGACCCTGCAAGCAGCCTCGACGGGAACAGGATCGAGTTCGGTCTCGCTGAACGGTGCGCCCCTCACCGACGGCGATGCGTTCGACGGGCTCGGGGCGAGTGGCGGCGAGGTCACCTATGATCTGGACATCGCTTCCACCGAGGAAATCCTCATCCTCACGGCCACCACGACCACCGAGACGTTGCGTCTCGCGTCCATCGGACTGGCCGCCGACATCGTCCCGTGACGGCATCGGTACGTGCCGGGCACCTCGCCACGGTCGCCGCCGCGGTCGCCGTGCCGGGAAGGCACTACTGCCGCCGACTCGCCGAGGTCACCGACGACTTCGTGGTCGACATCTTCGATTCGGCAATTGAACGGGTCGAGCGCCCACGAGGGCGGGTCGCGCTGCTCGCCATCGGGGGCTACGGCCGGGGCGAACTGGCGCCGCAGAGCGATCTCGATCTGCTGCTCGTCCACGACGTGAAGGCGAAGAAGGTCGCGAAGGACGTCGAGCCGCTCGCCAGCGCCATCTGGTATCCGCTCTGGGACACGGGCGTCAAGCTCGGCCACGCCGTGCGGCGTGTCGACGAGCAGCTCGACCTGGCCCGCACCGACCTCGACTCGGCGACGGCGCTCCTCACCGCGCGGACACTGGCAGGCGACGAGGAGCTGGCGGCGCAGGTCGTCGAGCAGGGTCTCGCAACATGGGTCGACCGACGCGAGCGCCACCTCACTGAGCTGCGCGCACGCGTCCGTGTTCGCCAGGAGTCCGCCGGCGACGTCGCGTACCGCCTCGAACCCGACCTCAAGGACGGTCACGGCGGTCTGCGCGATGTCCAGTCGCTCTGGTGGGCCGAGGCAGGGGGGCTCCGGCTGATTGCCGAAGACCTCATCGAACTCGACCGTTCCTACGACGTGCTCCTGCGCGCCCGCGTCGCACTGCATCTCGCCACGGGTCGTGCGGGCGACACGCTTCGTCTCGAGGACCAGGACTCGGCGGCCGACGCCGGCGGATGGCGTAACGCCGACGACATGATGGCCGATGTCGCCGCGGCGGGTCGGACGATCGCCTGGTTGTGCGACGAGAACTGGGACCGTGCGGTCCGCGCCGCCGACTCCGGACCCGACCGGGCCGTCGCCCCCGGGGTGGTGTTGCGCGGCGGCGAGATCGAGTTGGCCCCCACCGCCGACCCGGCTCGCGACTCCACGCTGGTGCTGCAGGCCGCCGTCGCCGCTGCCCGCCACGAATGCCGCATCGGCCGGGCGACGCTCGATCGCCTGAGCGACGGTGTCGAGGGATGGCCCGGTGTGTGGCCGGTCGGCGCGACCGACGAACTCGTTGCGCTGCTGCTCGAGGGACATCGAGCGATCCCGGTGCTCGAATCGCTCGACCAACGAAACCTGCTGGCTCGCCTGCTGCCCGAATGGGAGCCGGTTCGCTCACGGCCCCAGCGCAACGCCTACCACCGTTTCACCGTCGACCGGCACCTGTGGGAAGCCGCCGCCAACGCCGCCGAACTCGCCCACCGGGTGGCGCGACCCGATCTGCTCGTGCTCGGTGCGCTGCTGCACGATCTCGGCAAGGGCTATCCGGGCGATCACACCGAGGTCGGGATGGATCTCGTGCGGGTCGTCGGGCCGAAACTGGGGCTCGCTCCCGCCGACGTCGAGGTCCTCGTCACGATGGTCGAGCAGCACCTGCTGTTACCCGACGTGGCGATGCGGCGCGACCTCACCGATCCCGCCACGATCCAACAGGTCGCCGCCGCAGCCGGTAGCTCCGAGGTGCTCGAACTGCTCCACGCGTTGACCGAGGCCGACTCGCTGGCGACCGGGCCGTCGGCGTGGGGCGAGTGGAAGGAAGGTCTCGTCACCGAGCTGGTCGCGAGAACCCGTCACGTGCTCGGCGGTGGTGACGTCGCCGAGGTCACGTGGCGGCTGTTCCCCGACGCCGAGACGCTCGCGGTGATGGCGGCCGGTGAGGTCCATCTGTCGCGCAGCGGCGATGTGATCACGGCGGTCGGCCCCGATGCCTCGGGGACCTTCAGCCGGATCGCCGGGGTGCTGTCGTTGCACGGACTCGACGTCGTCAGCGCCCAGGCCCACTCCGACGAGGGCGGGATGGCCGCATCGCAGTTCCGTATCGTCGTGCCCGACGGCGGCATCGACTGGCAGGCCGTCAAGGCCGACCTGAGCCGGGCACTCGAACATCGCCTCGCGATCGAGGCCCGATTGGCCGAGCGTGCCGCCACCTATCGCCGCCGCCGCCGCACGCAGGCCGCCGCGCCCGAACCGCCTTCGGTGGTGTTCGACGACGCCGCATCGAGCAACGCCACGGTGATCGTCGTGCGCGCCGTCACCAAGGTCGGGATCCTGCATCGCATCTCCAAAGCGCTCGGCGAACTCGGCCTCGACATCCGCCACGCGACCGTGCAGACGATCGGGATGGAGGTCGTCGACACGTTCTACGTGCGCGCCGGGGGTGCCCTCGTGACCGACTCGGCGTACCGCGAGGAGATCCATCGCGCGCTGCTGCACGCCGTGACCTGAGCGGCGATGCCCTAACGTGAGCGCCGTGACAGCGAGCGCACGCGATCTGGCGAGGTGGAGCGAGTCGCTCGCCGCGATCGCCCGCACCGGGATGGGATTCACCGAGAACCTGTACGAGCGTGAGCGGTACGAAGAGGTGCTCCACATCGCCGCCGACATCAAGGCAGCCGCGAACGAGAGCGAACTCGCCGACGAGGCGATTGCCGTGCGGCGAGAAACCGACCACTTCGTGCAGGAGTGGCTCGAGTCGATCGGGGAAGGGGTTCCCGGCTACGTGACCCCGAAGGTCGCCGTCGGCGCGATCGTCGGCAACGAGGCCGGGGAGATCCTGTTGGTGCAGCGCAAGGACTCCGGCATCTGGCTCTATCCCACCGGCTGGGCCGACGTCGGCTACTCGCCGGCGGAGGTCGCGGTGAAAGAGGTGAGCGAGGAGACTGGCATCGAGTGCGAGCCGCTGCGGCTGCTCGGTGTGGTCGACGGCCAACGGATGGGCTTCAGCCGCTTCGGGATGTACATGTTGCTGTTCCACTGTCGTGCCACCGGTGGGGCGCTGGCTCCGCACCCGCTCGAGACCGCCGATGTCGGGTGGTTCGCCGCCGATGCGCTCCCCGAGGCGACAGCGGGCGCACAGTGGTGGGGTCCGATGGCGTTCGAGGCGATCGACGGGAAGGAAGCGCCGGCCACGTTCGATTCGGTGCGGTCGCCGGTCTGGCGCACCGACTGACGCGAGGCGTCGCGACCGTGGCGACTCCGTCGGGGTGTCACCGGTGATCAGTCGGTGTCGCGGTCGCGGAGGAACTGTTCGACTTCCTCGACGAGGGCGTCGGGATCAACCGGGGTGGCCGACGACAGGTCGTCGTCGTGATCGTGGCCGGTCTCCTCGTCGGTGAGCTGTTCGAGGCGCGAGAGGTACTCGATCATGTCGTCGTCGTCGCCGATCATCGCTGCCACCTGGGCGTCGTAGGCGGCGGCCTCGTTGGCGAGCCGGGTGACGGGGGCCGGTGTGCCGATCATCGAGCATGCCCGCTCGACCATCGCCATCGCCGCCTTCGGTGACGGGATCTGCGAGGCGTAGCCGGGCACCGCTGCCCACAACGACGCGGTCGCCATCCCGGTGCGGTGGAGTGCGTCGTGGAGCACCCCGACGATGCCCGTTGGACCCTCGTACTGCGAACGCCGCAGCTCGAAGCGCTCGATGAGCGACTCATCGGTGGCGGTGCCGATCAGTGGCACGGGGCGCGAGTGGGGGACGTCGGCCAGGAGCGCACCGAGCGAGATCGCCATCGTGGCGCCGCAGGCCTCGGCAATCCCCTCGATCTGTTCGCAGAACAGCCGCCAACGCAATGCCGGCTCCGGGCCGAGTACCAAGATGACGTCGGTGCCCGGAAGCGACACCGACCAGACGCCGACGGTGGGCCACACGATCGAGCGGTGGTGTTGCTCGTCGAGACGCACGTGTGGTCGGACGGTGGCGAAGTCGGTGAACTGCTCGGGATCGATCTCGGCGAGCGCCTCGGCACCCCAGGCCTCGATCATCGTGCGCAGGGCGATCGACGCGGAATCGCCGGCATCGTTCCAGCCGGTGAACGCAGCGACGAGCACGGGTCGCTCGAGGTTCGGTTCCGCCAGCCAACGAACGTGCTCGGTTCCCACGGGCACCACGCTACCGGCGACACGCGGTAGCGTCGGCGGCTGGTGAGCGAGCACACGAATCGAGCCGGCGGCACGGAGGGCGCAATGGAGGAGGGCGCCGTCGTCGTCGCCGTGCATGCGGTCGACGACGAACTCGTCGAGGCCTTCAACCGGTTGATCCCGCAGTTGTCGACGTCGTCGCCCCCGCCGTCGTACGACCACCTTGCGGCCCTGGTCGGGAGCGACGACACCGTGCTGTTCGTGGCGAGGGTCGACGGCCGCATCGTGGGCAGCCTCACGTTGGCCTTCTACCGGATTCCCACGGGCACCAAGGCCTGGATCGAGGACGTGGTGGTCGACGGCGACGTCCGCGGTCACGGACTGGGGGAGTTGCTCAACCGAGCAGCGCTCGACGAAGCCAGCGCGCGAGGCGCCAAGGACGTCAGCCTCACCAGTCGTCCCTCGCGTGAGGCCGCCAATCGGCTGTACCGGCGTATCGGGTTCGAGCCGCGCGAGACCAACGTCTACCGCTACACCTTCTGACTCCCTCACCTCCTGCTTCCCTCACCTCCCTGCGCAGGCCCCAATCCACGTTTGCGTGAGATTGTTGGTGGGGCGGGTCACCCGAAGTGCAACGCAAACGGGGTTGGAGCGCGGTCGGGGGTGTGACGGGGCCTCAGGACTGGGCACGGCGGAGATCTTCGGCCGCTTGGCGGACCTGCCAGTCGCGGTCGGCGAGCGCCCGTTCGATCGTGGCGTCGACGTCGGCGCCGTCGAACGGAGCGAGCGCCAACACCGCTCGCCGCCGCACCGCCGGCTTGTCGTCGCACGCAGCGATGATCGCCGCGAGACCACGGGTGTCGCCGATCGCGCCGAGCGCGGCCACCGCCGACTCGCGCACCAACGGCTCGGCCGCCGATCCGGCCAGTTCGACGAGGCGCTCGACGATGGCGTCACGCTGCGACTCGTGCTCGCCGCATGCCCAGGCCGCCACTTCCACGACGCGTTCGTCGGTGTCGTGCAGACTGTCGAGCAGATCGACCGATCGGTGCGAGGCGGCGATCTCGGCGGCACGGCGCCGCACGACCAGCTCGCGGTCGCGGAGTGCGTCGGCCAACGTGTCGTCGTCGAGGTGCCCGAGCCGCTCGAGGGCTCCGAGTGCAGCCGCACGCACCGCAGGGTCGTGCGATGCCATGCCGGCGCGGGCCGTGGTGTCGTCGCCGGTGTGCCCGGCGACGGTGACGGCGCGCAGGCCGGGGTCGTTCACTGCTTCAGCAGATCGGTGAGGGTGATGACGAGGTACCCGGTGCCGAACGCGATGACGATGGCCAGCACGGCGCCGATCACGATCGCGAGGCCCGAACCGGCCACGGCGGCCCAGAGCCGGCGCAGCGGACCGGGACGCTTGTACAGCGACGTGGTGGTCTCGGCGATGGGCACCGGTTCCCACGGTCGACGGAGAATCGGCTGACCGCGTGGTGTCGGCGCTGTTGCTCTGGCATTCTTGCGCCAACCGGCCAGGACGAGCGCGAGAATCGCGAGTCCGGCCATCCAGGCAGCCTGAGTGGTGAGATCCGTGACCGACACGACAACCGACATCGTACCGAGCGAGCAGAGAGGGGCCGAGGCAGCCCTCGTCGCTCCGCGCTCGCGCTGGTGGGCCTGGGCATCGGCGATCGTCGGCGTGGGCGTGTTGGCTGCGATCGGTGTCGCTTCGTTGTTGCCGTCGACGCTGGTCGCCGAGAAGGAGAATCGTCGCACGGGCGAGCTGCAACCAGCGCCGTACGCGCTGACCCCGGCCTCGGCCGACGCAGTGAACGCGCGCATCGTGTTCGGCGAGCTCCCTCCCGGCGTCGAACGTTTCGACACCACCAACAGCTTCCATTTCGTCACGGTCACGTCGCCGAGCCAGACCGTGCTGTCGTGGTTCGCCGGCCGCGACGAGCCTGCCGTCGAATTCCTGACCGAAGAGGACAAGTTCGGTGTACGCACCCCGACCCAGCGCCGTGAGTTCAACCTGCAACTGATGCGCAGTGCCGAGCAGGAGGCGCAGTACGTCGCCCTGACCACCCTCGGCTACGACGTCGAGATCACCCCCGGAGAGGTGATCGTGCGCGACGTGATCTGCAAGACCCCCGGCGACGAGGGCGAATGCGCCGAGTGGTTCCCCTCCGACGAGCAGATCGACCCCGCCGACCGGATCCTCGAAGCAGACGGAGTGCCGCTCGATTCGGTGGAGGACCTCACCGACATCCTCGACGACAAGGCCCCCGGCGACACCGTCGACCTGCGGATCGACCGTCCCGGCGAGGGTGAACGCGATGTGACCGTCGAGCTGTCGGCGTCGCCGGAGGACCCCGACCGCACGATCATCGGGTTCTTCCCCTTCGACACCCGGGCGATCACCCTGCCGTTCGAGGTCGACATCCGCACCGACGACATCGGCGGACCGTCGGCGGGTCTCGCGTTCACGTTGGCGATGATCGACGAGTTGTCACCGGGCGATCTCACCGGTCCGCAGGAGGTCGCCGTGACCGGCACGATCGCCCTCGACGGATCGGTCGGTGCGATCGGCGGTCTGACCCAGAAGGTCTCCGCCGTTCGCCAGAACGGCATCGGGGTGTTCCTGGTGCCGGCGTCGCAGAGCGAACTCGACGATCCCGAGCAACGGCAACGCCTGGAGGATGCGGGACGTGGTGAGGTCGAGATCATCCCCGTCGCCACCCTCGACGAGGCGATCGCCGCGCTCGAAGCACTCGGCGGCGACCCGCTCGTCACCGTGTCCTGACCGTTCGGAGCGATTGCCACCACCTGAGACCGCTGGGTGCGTAGCGTTGCCCCATGGCCATGTCCTTCGCCCGTCCCGATCCGTCGTCTCCGGCGTCGATTGCCGACGCCGCGTTCGGCACCGGACGGCGCGGTTTCGACCAGGCAGAGGTCCGCGAGTTTCTTCGGATGGTCGCCGCCGAACTCGGTCGGCTCCAAGAGCGCGAACGTTTCCTCGAGCGAGAGTTGCGCAGTGCGCAGTCCAATCCCGATCTCACCTCTGTGGAGTTGGACGACCAGGTCCTGACACGTCTGCTGGGCGAAGAGACCGCGCGGGTCTTGACGACCGCCCGCGAGAGTGCAGCCGAGATCCGCCAGAAGGCCGAGCAGAGCGCGTCGCAACTCCTGAGCGAGGCGAGCGACGAGGCAGCTCGTCTGCGCGAAGAGGCCGAGATCGAAGCGTCCCGTCGCCGCTCGGATGCCACCGCCGACGCCGAGGCCGAGCTGGCGATGGCCAAGCAGCAGGGTCGCGAGATGGTCAACGAAGCGCGCGCCTATCGCGAGCGGGTGCTCAGCGAACTTGCTCGCAGACGTGAGCTGGCGCGCGAGCAGATCGAGCAGTTGTTGCACGGACGCGACCGGCTGATGCAGTCGTTCGAGCGGGCCCGGCTGGTGGCCGTCGACGTCGTCGCCGAACTGCAGCCGCTCGGCGAACCCGACGAGTACGTCAACCTGTCGCCCACGACCGGCCCCGTCCCGGTGATGGTTCCGAACAGCCAGCGCCCCATCGATGAGCCGCCGACCACTGCCGACGAAGACGCCCCCGACGACGTGCTCGTCGAGGACGTGGCCGGGCCCGACGACACGGCTGAAACCGACGTCACGGCCGGAGCCGACGACACGGCCGGAGCCGACGACACGGCCGGAGCCGACGACACGGCCGAGACCGATGACACGGCCGGAGCCGACGTCACGGCCGGAGCCGACGACACGGCCGAGACCGATGACACGGGCGAAGCCGACGACACGGCTGAAACCGACGTCACGGCCGGAGCCGACGACACGGCCGAGACCGACGACACCGCCGGAGCCGACGACACGGCCGAGACCGACGACACGGCCGAAGCCGAACATGACCGGACCGCCCCCGAACACGGCGAGGCACGTGACGATGTCGTCGTCGACCTGTTCGCCCGACTGCGTGCCGACACCGAGACCGCCGACACCGAGACCGCCGACACCGAGATCACCGACACCCCCGACGATTACACCGGGGACGATCACGCCGTCGCATCCGACGCCGCCGGGGAGTCCGACACCGACGTCACCGACGTCACCGAGATCACCGAGATCACCGAGATCACCGAGGAGATCGAGGAGACCGAGGTCACTGCGGGCGAGACGACACCGTTCGAGCAACGCGACGCCGACCTCACGCCGCTGATCGTGGCGAGCGCGAAGAAACTCAAGCGGGTGCTCGCCGACGAACAGAACGAGGTGCTCGACGCGCTCCGTCGGCGCGAACCCGTGCGCACCGTGGCCGATCTGCTGCCGTCGCCTGCCATGCATCTCGACCGATACCGAGTGGCGATCGTCGACGACCTCCTCGCTGCAGCGAACGCGGGGGGGTCGCTGGTCACCACCGGCCGCGTGGCACGCATGAAGAAGTCCGACGCCACCAAGGCCACCGCCGCCGCGGGTGTCGTGCTCGACGAGTGGCTCATCGTGCCGTTGCGCGAACGGCTCGAACGCTGTGTGAGCGACGGTGACGGCGACAACGTCGGCATCACCAGACGCGTGCGGGCCGTCTACCGCGAATGGAAGACGCAACACATCGACGAGCAACTCGACGACGTGATCCGAGCGGCGCACGGTCGCGGGGTGTTCGCCGCCACAGAACCGGGTGTGGCCGTCGAGTGGGTGTCGGATCCGTCGCACGACGTGTGTGCCGACTGCGACGACAACACCCTCGGCGGGGCGGTGCCCTGTGGGGACGCATTCCCGACCGGGCACCTGTGTCCTCCGGCGCACTTCGGCTGCCGATGTCTCTTGCTGCCGGCTGAGCGTTAGTCTCAGCGCCAATGCGGCGCTCATCTGACCTGTCGGTCGACCGTCCCCGTCGTCGGATCAGCGGGCGTGGAATCCTGATCGGAATCGGCGGGCTCTTCCTGTTCGTGCTGATCTTCGGGCGAGCGATCGCCCGCTTCTACGTCGACTACCTCTGGCACGACGCGCTCGGTCGCAACGACGTGTTCTGGGGCGTCCTGACGGCGAAGATCACCCTGTTCGCCGTGTTCTTCCTGGCGTTCGTGGCGATCGCCGGGCTCAACTTGTTCATCGCCGACCGGGCGGCGCCGACCACCTTCCCGGCCAACGTGCACCCGTACGTCGAACGGTTCCACGAACTGTTCGGTCAGCGGTTGCGCATCGTTCGTTACGGCATCGCCGTGCTCTTCGCGCTGCTCTTGGCTCTGCCTGCGGTGGCGCTCTGGCAGGACTGGCTGCTGTTCCGCAACGCCCGCGAATTCGGGATTGCCGACGCCCAGTTCGGGGCCGATGTCGGCTTCTACGTGTTCCAGTTGCCGTTCCTGTCGTTCATGCTCAACTGGCTGTTCGCCGCACTGATCGTGGTGCTGTTGCTCACTGCAGCCGCCCACATCCTCAATGGGGGCGTCGTGTTCGTGTCGCCCGTTCCGGTGATCCGTCAGGCCACCAAGGCGCACATCGCGGTGCTGCTCGCCGTGCTCGCCGTGGTCAAGGCCGGCGACTACTGGCTCGACCGCTACGACGTCACCAACAACCAGACCGGCATCGTGCAGGGCGCCACCTATTCCGTCGTCAACGCGCAGTTGCCGGCGATCATGCTGCTGATCCTGATCTCGCTCCTCACCGCAGGTCTCTACCTGTCGGTCGTGCGCACGGGCTCGTTCCGCTTGCCGTTGATCGCGTCGGCACTCTGGCTGGTCGTCTCGTTGGTGGGCGGTGTCATCTATCCGGCGGTCGTGCAGGCCCTCGTGGTCAATCCCAACCAGCAGGAGCGCGAGCAGGAGGCGATCGCCCGCAACGTCGATGCCACCCGTGATGCGCTCAGCCTCACCGACGTCGACGTCCGCACGATCGCGTTCGAACCGTTGAACGGCAACGAGGTCGAAGAAAATCTGGCGCCGCTCGACAACGTGCGCCTGCTCAACCCCTCGCAGATGGTGAACCGTTTCAAGGTCGACCGCGGCGAGGTCGCCGGGCTCACCATTGCCGACCTCGACGTCGATCGCTACGTCCTCGACGACTCGGTCGACGAGCAGCCCGAAGAGGTGCTGATCGCTGCTCGCGAGCTGCAGCTCAGCGGCGTCACCAACACCAGCTGGCAGGGTCTGCACCTGATCAACACCCGCGGGTGCGGCCTGGTGTTGGCGCCCACCGGCCGGGTGCTCGAGAGCCAGCGTCCCGACTACCGCACGGTCGATCTCGAGCGGCCCGAGCTGTACTTCAGCCCGATTCTCACCGGGTACGCGATCGCCAACACCAGCTCGACCGAACGTGAGTGTTCCGAGCCGCACCAGTACGAAGGCGACCTGGGTGTCGAGATGAGTTCGTTCACGCGGCGAGCGGCGTTCGCGCTGGCGTTCCTCGACTACAACGTGATCGGTTTCGGCGGCATTCGCGACGACTCGCAGATGCTGTGGGTTCGGGGCATCAACGATCGTCTGAACAAGCTGGCCCCGTTCCTCTCCTACGACGCCGACCCCTACCCGGTGGCCGTCGACGGCCGCGTCGTCTGGGTGACGGACGCATACACCACCACCTCTCGCTATCCCTACGGCCAGCGCATCGGCGACGTGCAGCGGTCCCCTCGGTCAGGTCTCGACGACAACGACAACTACGTGCGCAACAGCGTGAAGGCGGTCGTCGACGCGTACAGCGGCGAGGTCACCTTCTACGTGGTCGACGAGCAGGACCCGATCCTGCGCGCATGGCGGGGAGCGTTCCCCGACCTGTTCACGCCGCTCGCCGACATGCCCGAGGACCTCCAGGACAACCTGCGTTACCCCGAGGATCTGTTCCGGATCCAGACCGACGTCTACTCGAAGTACCGCATCGCTCCCGACCAGTTCTTCCAGCGCGTCGGCGCCTGGTCGGTCGCTCAGGCGCCGGGCACCGAGCCGTCGCAGGCGGGGACACCGAGTGTCAACGGGGGCACCGGAGCCGACGGCACCCAGACCGCCGCGCAGAGCACGTTCGCGGACGAGTCGAACACCGACCGCTTCATCCCGTATTACAAGATGTTCGACACCTCGGCGGCGGGCGAACCGATCGACGAGGACTTCGTGATCCTGCGGCCGTTCGTCCCGTTCTCGACGAACGACCAGCGAACCGAGTTGCAGGCGTACATGACGGCGTCGAGTGCCCCGGACAGTTACGGACAACTCACCAGCTTCATCGTCGAAGAGACCGACAATCGCCTCCCGGATGGTCCGCTGAGGGTGGCGAGCAACGCCGAGTCGACCGAGGAGATCTCACGTCGTATCTCGCTCGACAACGTCGGTGGCGGCGGGAGCGAGGTGCGCTTCGGCGACCTGCAGCTCATCGAGGTGGCGCAGGGCCTCGTGTGGGTGCGTCCGTACTACGTGTCGGTGCCGCAGAACTCGGTCGAGGTCAGCTCGGTGACGGAGTATCGCGGCGTGATCGTGTCGTACGACGACCAGGCGGTGCTCGCCAACACCGTCAGCGAGGCGCTCGCCGAGCTCTTCCCCGGCTTCGACGCCGAGATCGACGAGACGATCGCCGAGCCGACCGAGCCCACCGATGGCGACGATCCGGCGACGCCGGATGCCGACCCCGATCCGGATGCCGACCCCGATCCAGATGCCGACCCGTCGATCGACGATCCGGTGGCGCTGCTCGAACAGGCCGATCAGCTGTTCCTCGAGGCCGACGAAGCGCTGGCCGACAGCGACCTCGGCCTGTATCAGGAGAAGATCGGCGAGGCCCGCTCACTGATCGCCGAAGCGTTCGCACTCATCGAACGGCCCTGAGCATGACGGGTGGTGACGGACACCACCCGCGACAGTCTCAGGTGGTGCCGGGTCGTCGGAGGCGTTCGGCCAGCTCGGCCAGGTCGGATCGGAACTGGATCTCGTAGCGGGCCTGCTCGGTGGCGAGGCGCTCGGTCGAGTCGAGCACGTCGTCGAGCGCGGCGTCGAGTCGTTCGGCGATCTTGGCGTCCAACTCACCGGCGTCGACCCCGGCGGCCGCGTCGGCGCCGACGGACTCGCTGCGACGGTTGAGTTCGTCGATGTCGCTGCTCAATTCGGTGAGCTGATTGGCGAGTTCCATCGAGACGCTGGTGACGCGGTCGTCGACCGACGAGGTCTGCCGGGCGAGGTCGTCGAGTCGTTCGCGCAGCTCCGCGATGTGTTCGTCGACATCGCCGTCGACCCCTGGTGTCGACGGTGGGGGAGGTGGCGGAGGGCCTGGCTCCGTCGGCTCGATGACCGGTGGTGGTGGCGGAGCCACGGTGGACGGTGGTGGCGGAGCCACCGTGGACGGTGGTGGCGGGGACGGTGACGGCGGGGGTGGCGCCGGTGACGGCTCGGTACTGAACGCACGGAGACGCTGGTTGATGTCGTCGAGTTCGGAACCGTACGACTCGACCTGATCGAGGCGATGGTTCAACGCATCGAACCGGACGTCGTTGTCGGCGACGCGCTCGTCGATCGCCCTCACCCGTCGGTTCGTGTCGCTGTTCGACGACGAGAGCGTGACGAGTTGCTCTCCCATCGATCTCACACCCTGGTCGAGCGCCTCGAGTCGTCGATCGAGCTGCGCGTTCGTCTCACCCAGTTCGGACAGTCGGGTCTCGAGTCGGGCGCGTTCGCTGCGCACCTCGTCGAGTTGCGCCTGGAGTGCGGATGCCTGAGCTCGTTGGGCCTGCACGGCCTCGGCGGCCAGCTTCTTCTTCTTGCTGTTGAACAACGTGATCCTCGTTCGTGTGGTCGTCACCGAACGGTACCTGACTACGGTGAGCCGGCGATGGCTCCTTCAATTCCGCACCAGATCCACCTGTCCGAGTCCGAGATGCCGACCCGCTGGTACAACCTCGTGGCCGACCTCCCGACGCCTCCGCCTCCGGCGCTGCATCCCGGCACGCATCAGCCGGCCGGCCCGGACGACTTCGCTCCGCTGTTCCCGATGGCGTTGATCGAGCAGGAGGTGACCACCGAGCGGTACGTCGACATCCCGGGCGGCGTGCTCGACGTGTATCGCCTGTGGCGCCCGAGCCCGCTGTTCCGGGCCCGCCGCCTCGAAGAGCTGCTCGACACCCCGGCGCGCATCTACTACAAGTACGAGGGCGTCAGCCCGGCGGGGTCGCACAAGCCGAACACCGCCGTGCCGCAGGCGTGGTACAACCACCAGGAGGGCATCACGAAGCTGACCACCGAGACCGGTGCCGGCCAGTGGGGTTCGGCCTTGGCGTTCGCCACGTCGCAGTACGGGATGGAGTGCGAGATCTGGCAGGTCGCAGCGTCGTACCGGCAGAAGCCGTACCGCAAGACGATGATGGAGGTGTGGGGGGCGACCCTGCACTCCAGCCCGTCGGAGCTCACCGAGTTCGGCCGCTCGCTGTTGGCCGAGAACCCCGATCATCCGGGCTCGCTCGGCATCGCCATCTCCGAGGCGGTGGCGATGTGCGTGGCCGATCCGACTGCCCGCTACGCGCTCGGCTCGGTGCTCAACCACGTGCTGCTGCACCAGACGATCATCGGCGAGGAGGCCCTGCTGCAGTTGGCGAAGGTCGACGAGACGCCCGACGTGCTGGTCGGTTGCACCGGCGGGGGTTCGAACTTCGGTGGCCTCTCGTTCCCGTTCCTGCGCGAGAAGTTGGCGGGCAACATGAACCCGACGATCCGCTGCGTCGAGCCCGCTGCGTGCCCCACGCTCACGAAGGGCGAGTACCGCTACGACTTCGGCGACACCGCCGGCATGACGCCGCTGATGAAGATGCACACGCTCGGCCACACCTTCATCCCCGAGCCGATCCATGCCGGGGGTCTGCGCTACCACGGCATGAGCCCGCTGGTGTCGCACGTCTACAACGAGGGGTTGGTCGAGGCGATCTCGATCCCCCAGCGAGAGTGCTTCGCCGGTGCCCTGCAGTTCGCCCGCACCGAGGGCATCATCCCGGCACCGGAGCCGACCCACGCGATCGCTGCGGCGATCCGTGAGGCGCTGGCGTGCAAGGAGTCGGGTGAGGAGAAGGTGATCCTCACCGCGCTGTGCGGCCACGGCCACCTCGACCTGGCGAGCTACGAGAAGTACCTGTCGGACGAGATGGTCGACTACGACCTGCCCGACTCGGCGATCGCCGACGCCATGGAGTCGGTCCCCGTCATCGCCTGAGAACCCGTCGTTTGCGTTGCGTTCTGGGTGGCCCGGGCCACCAGAACTGCAACGCAAACGTGGTCGGACCGGTGGTCAGAGGGTTCGTTCGTAGAGGTCGGGGTTCGCGGACGACGGCTGGAAGCCGACGCGTTGGAGGTACTTGCGGTGGACGTCGGTGGTGCCGGCGCTGCGTAGTTCGGTGATGCCGTGGCGGCGGAAGACGTCCGCGCCGGGCCCGTACAGCCAACGTCCCAGGCGCGAGTCCCGGTACGGCCCGAGCACGTAGTCGAGGTCGACCGTGAGCGTCG